>NZ_JBWKFL010000109.1:0-7915 GCF_056434305.1 Streptomyces sp. NPDC044061
TCCGCAGTACTGCGGAGCCACGGCGACCGACATTCTTCCGTCCTTGGGCACCGACCCGTCGTCGATCACCCACGCCGTCGGGGCGATGAGCGGCAGCATGCGTTCGCAGATCCGTCGCTGCACGGGAACCGGGTCCCAGGTGGACTGGTTCACGAACTGCTGGAGGTTCTGCTCGTTGCCGTCCGGCAGCCGAGCGGCCATGGCCTGGATCGACTTGCGGCGGCCGTCCAGCATCAGTCCCCGCAGGTAGCAGTCGCCCTTGGCCCGCTGGTCCTTGCGTGGGACCGAGGCGAACACCTCAGCTACGTATAACGCCAACTTCGCCCGAACCCGGTTCACTTCATGTGAGTCCACCTATCCAACATGCCCAGGAACAGGCCGAACCGGAAGACCTAACGGAGTCCTATTAGGGTCATCACCCCTCTCGACGGGGAGTCCACAGAGGTGTACATACGGCCTGACTCAACGCCAGCCGGACCTCGTGGGCCCACCGCGACCGGTCGGTGCCGTATCGCACCTTGGGACGCCAGAAACTGTCCGGCGTCGTGCTCTCCCCGCTGCGCTCACATACCAGCGGGACAGAGTCGGCCGCCGCGTGGCCGCCGCTCCCGGACGGCACAGGCACATCCTGGCGCGCCTCGAGTGCGGCACCAGACTGGCCCCTGTGTGGCGAGGTCTGGAGGTCCGCTAGGGATGAATTCTGCCGGATTGGTGAAATGACGAACGCCGACGGCTCACACCCATCTGCCCGACAGCGCTTGAGGTTCGAATCCCGCAGCCGGCACACTCGTGTCTCATTCCCCCTAATCGCCCATTTCGCCTAATTGGTTCGCATTTTTGCTATATTTAGATGCGGACGCGGTGCTTCTGGGTAAGAAATAGGCACTGGCAGTACGCAACGTCCTCTTGTGATTGGTGCGTCTTGAGGGCCGCCCCTCAGACCTCGCCTTACACGGTGAGTTGGTCGTTGGGCTGCGATGGGGCGGGGTACATGGAGTTGGATTGTTCCGGATGGCTTGTGGGTGCTCGTCAGGCCGTTGATACCTGAAGACCGGGTACGGTCACAGGCGGCGGGAAGCAGAACACATATTTGAGACGCTGTTCGCGGCGATCATCTACGTGCTGGTGAGTGGCTTCGCTTGGCGGGCCCTGCCGCCGTGCTTCGGGATATCGAAGTCGACCGCACACCGCAGGGTTCATGATCTGGTCGCGAGCCGGCGCCTAGGGGCGCCTGCATGAAGCGGTCCTACCACCAGCTCGACGATGCGGGTCTCATCGACGCCTCTTGTGTAGTCTCCGCCTCGGCTCATATTCGCGCTAAAAAGAGGACGAACACACAGGTCCGATCCCCGCGGACCGGGGGGTAAGCCAGGCTCCAAGATGCACGTCCTGTCGAACACGAACGGACTGTCAGCGTCTCGGCCAGGAACGTCCACGACAGCGAAGCCCTGAAGCCCATGGTCGCGGGTATCCAAACGCAACGCGACCCGCATCGGGGCCGCTACCTCAGATCGAAGCGGCTCCACTCCGACAAGGCCCAAGAGATCCCCCACCTGCGGAAATGGATGTGTGGCAAACACGTTGGCGTCCGCATCACATGCGAGGGCATCAGTCCAGCGAACGCTTGGGCCTCCATTTCCTGACTGTCCGGATACCGCAGACTGAGCCCTCGCTACGAACGCCACCCCCGCAACTCGCCTTTCTCGGACTCGCCGCGGCCCTGTGCTGCTACAAGTGACTCCTCACATTCACCATGTAGGACACGGTCTTAGTTGGGGAACCTGTTAGCATCCTGGAGAGGGCGGCTGAGTGGCCGCGGAGCGCAGCAGTGTCGGGGCAGTTGAATTTCGGTGACTTTCACCAAGCTGCAATGGCGCCCTGGCTGGCTACTGACCCGTTGCGTCGTGACGCGAGGAACTCCCTCGGCATGGCGTTTTAGCGGCCCTTGTACCGGTTGAGCGGCGGCGCATGCCTGACGGGCTGCTCTTCCGCAACCACGGCTACCCGTCAGTATAGGATGGCCTGGACTCGTCAAGGAAGGAACCGCGCCACAATGGCTCAACGAGTGATCACTGTCGTCACTGATGACGTTTCCGGTGCAACGGGTGACGATATTGCGACGCACACGTTCAGTATCGACGGCATCTTCTATGAGATTGATCTCGGAGCCGACAACTATGACAACTTCCTTGAAGCGCTGTCGCCGTACATCAGCAAGGGTCGCAGGACCGAACCGGATGCCAAGCGCGCCCAGGGCAAGCGGCGCACCGCCAAGCCGGGGCCGGATCCGGTCAAAGTGCGTCAGTGGGCCAAAGAGCATGGTATCGATGTAAGCCCTCGCGGGCGCGTCTCCAGGGACGTGATTGAGAGGTACAACGCTGCTCACTGACGCCGCGAGGTCGAAACACGCATCGCAACCACATCGTTACTGGCGAGACGAGGTCGCCTCGCCGGGGCCAGGTCGGGCCGAGGGCGATCGTCGGGGATGGTCATGGTATCGACTGTGCCATTGCTGGTGGTGGAGTGGGCGCGGATCATACCGGCAGCAGCCGGGGCTTGCTGACAGCGTTGGCAGGACCGGGTCGGCAGTGGAGCGCCGACCCGGTTGAAGCGCGCCACGAAGATCTCAGCGCCCGTGGAAGGTGTCCTCGCGCGGCGTAGCACCACCTCCTCAGTGCGGAAGGTGACGTGACGAGTTCGTGCGATCCACCACCTTGCGGACCCACCGACGGAGGGATCCACGGCTTCGCGATCTCCCACAGCCTGCCCGGAACATCCAATCCCACGTCCCCGCCCCATGAAGGGACCAACTATCGCCCCGCAACGTAGAACGCGGTGTTACTGACCTCCCATCCAGTTGTCGGGGGTGACATCGCTAGTCCCTGCGGTACGCCGTGGCCATGCGATATGCGCAGGGTGATGGTCTCATCCCGTAGGGACAGGCCGCGCGAGAGCGGTTGCGCAGGCTGGCCCCCGATGGCTTTGCCGGGGGCGAGAGAAACACGGTGATTGCGGCAGAACTGCGAGACAAGGTCCGGTTGGCTGGAGCGATGTCGCCGGTCATGGCGCGAGGGAGGCCGAGGAGCACTGCGCCTTCGGGCTTGGTCAAACGGCCCACAGTCGACGACCGTGAACTCGCCGTACTCGAGCCGCTGCTGCTGGAAGGCGCGATGACTCAGGGCTGGGCCGATGAGCGCTGGACGCTCTCACGTGTGCGGCTGCTGAATCGCAGACCAGTTGGGAGTCTCGCTGTCGGCCCACCGGGGGGGAGTTGCTGCGACGGCACGACTGGTCGTGTCACCACCGTGCTCGGCGGGCGGTCGAGCGGGACGATGCTGCGGTGACTGGGCGGGTGAAGGAGTCCTAGTGGCTCGTCACGCAGCCTTGGCCGGGTAATGAGTCCATGATCGGATCGGTGAGTCGGGGGCGAAGTTGGTCTTCGGTTCGGCGCGGGTGTTGTGCCAGCGGACGTAGGCGGCGATGGCGGCGTTCTGTTCGTCGTGGCTGCGGTGGTCGGTGCCGTTGAGTGCGAAGTAGCGCAGGGCCGCGAACTCGGCTTCGATCCAGTTCAGCCAGGAGCCGTAGGTCGGCAGGAAGACCAGTTCGATGTCGTTGTCGGCCGCCCAGGTGGAGACCTCGGCGTGCTTGTGCGGGGAGAAGCTGTCCAGCACCACATACAGTTTCTGGCCGGGCCAGCGGGCGCGTAAGGACTTCAGGAGGGCGAGGAACTCCCGCCAGCGTTTGCGTGGGCGGATGCGGTAGTACAGCTTGCCGGTTGACAGGTCGAGGGCGGCGAGCATGTGCCTGACGCCGCTGTAACGGTTGTAGGTCGCCCGGAGCCTGCGCGGACGCCTCAGCGGTCCCTACGCCTTGCCCTTGCGGGGCATGAGGTTCAGCGGCCCGAACTCGTCGACGCATATCACCCGTCCGTCGGGGGGCGGGGTGTCGTACAGGGCCAGGATGCGGCGCATCTTGGCGATGAAGTCGGGGTCGGTGGATGCCTTCCAGGTGGTGGTGGTCTTCCAGGAGACCTTGCCGGCGTGCAGGATCCGGCGCAGGGTCTCCCGGCTGATGGCCGCGGTCACCTTCTGGTTGATGAGGTGGTCGGCGAGCTTGCTCAGGCTCCAGGTGGAGAACGCGGTGATCTCTAGCCGCGGGCAAACCCACCGCGGCGGCACTCGGGGCATGACTGGACTTTGAGGACGAAGCCGCTTTCTCGATGACGTCGCACCGCGCACGCACTTGGGCACCACGAGGCGGCACACCTCTGATGCGGATCAACGGCGCCTCAGCCGAGGGGCGGACACGGCCTGCTGGCATGAAGGCGAGCCTGAAAGACAGCCGGGCGGGGATCGCTACCGGGCTGCATGGGCTCAGCGTCCTTGCCGCATGCGCTGGCTGAGAGACCGGTTGGAGGAGCGGCAAGAGCGCCGCACCGGCGCCGGACCTGCCTCAGCCGGGGCCGTGGCTGAAAAAGCGAAGCCGCTGGGAACGCGCCCGGCCGCGCGGGAGCCGGGACCTGTGCCGCTGTCTGCTCACGGGTACGGCCCGCTTGGCCGCGCGGGCCAGGACAGTGGCGGTCGGCAGCAGCGGGGCGCAGGCC
Organism: Streptomyces sp. NPDC044061; assembly: GCF_056434305.1. Classification (NCBI taxonomy): domain Bacteria; kingdom Bacillati; phylum Actinomycetota; class Actinomycetes; order Kitasatosporales; family Streptomycetaceae; genus Streptomyces; species Streptomyces sp. NPDC044061. The sequence continues at coordinate 4,604 of NZ_JBWKFL010000109.1, forward strand.
GCGAGCATGACGGTGGTCAATGCCTCCACAGGTTCGGCGGGGGCATGCGGGTTTGGCCATCAGGACAAGGTCGAGTTCACCCAGGTCGAGCAGTCCGGCGCCGCAGGGAAGCTCGACTAAATTGACGGGCAGCAGGCTGCGGGCGGGGAACCCCAGGCCAAGGCCGGCGCGGTGGCAGCGAGTACGGCGTCACCCCACCCACCGGCCCAGCACCGCTGCGGCCTGAGTGAAGCTCAACGACTCCGCCACCGCCAGAAACGTGCGCATCTGTTCTGGAGGAGGCCTGCCCCCTTTGCTAGGCCATGCATCACGAACCGCAATGGGAATTATTGTCTTGATTCGCTTTCTGAATTTATGGGGGGACCCAATGATGGAGATGCAGAGCCGACCAATGAAGGAGGCGCTTCGCCGTGACGAGGGCGGCCGACGAACCCGACCATCCGCCTACCGGACCGACACCCCCAATCCCGCACAGGCGAATCGATCCCGTGGTAGCCACGAAGCCTGCAATGCGTGGCCACCCAGCGAAGCTTCCCGTCTCCGGGAGGCGGGGCGCCGTAGTCGCCGCGCTCATGCTGGTCGTGGCGCTGGCGGCGCTCGATTCCACCGTCGTCTCCACCGCCGTTCCGCAGATCGTTGGCAGCCTTGGTGGATTCTCCTCATTCTCATGGCTGTTCGCCGGCTACCTACTCGCCGTGACAGTCTCTCTACCCGTCTACGGCAAGCTGTCGGACACCTTGGGCCGCAAACCGGTGCTCATCGTGGGCGCGGCGCTGTTCCTGCTCGGTTCCCTGCTGTGTGCCGGTGCGTGGAACATGGCGGCGCTGATCGCCTTCCGCATCGTGCAAGGCCTGGGGGGCGGCGCCCTCCAGGGCACAGTGCAGACACTCGCCGCCGACCTTTATCCCCCGTTGGAACGCCCCAGGATCCAGGCCCGACTCTCCACGGTCTGGGCGGTGTCCTCGATCGCTGGCCCACTTCTGGGCGGCATCCTCGCCGCCTACGCCGACTGGCGCTGGATCTTCCTGGTCAACCTGCCCATCGGCGCGGTGGCACTGTGGCTGATCATCCGCCACCTGAACGAGCCCAACCGCCCGCGGGCGGGCCACCCCCGTATCGACTGGGCGGGCGCGCTCGCCATACTCGCCTGCGGCGGCGTGCTGCTGACCGCACTGGTGCAGGGCGGCGTGGCCTGGCCATGGCTGTCAGCCCCCTCCCTCACCCTGTTCGCAACGGGACTTACTCTCGCCGCCCTCGTGGTCGTCGTCGAACGGCGGGCCCCTGAGCCCGTCATGCCCGGCTGGGTATGGCGCCGCCGCGCGATCGCCGCCGTCAACCTCGCCCTTGGCGCGCAGGGCCTGCTGATCGTGGCCCCCAGCCTCGTCCTGCCCACATACGCTCAGTCAGTTCTGGGGCTAAGCCCGGTGGCTGCCGGATTCGTCCTGTCGTCCTGGACGCTCAGCTGGCCGCTCTCGTCGTCCCTCAGCCAGCATGTCTACTCTCGCATCGGCATCCGCAACACCGCCATGGTCGGCATCGCGGCGGCCACAGTGACCCTGTTCACGTTCCCGCTCCTGCCCTACCCTGGCCAGACGTGGCAGCCGGTGTCCCTGATGCTGCTGCTCGGCGCCGCGCTCGGCCTGTTTAGCCTCCCGCTCATCATCGGCGTCCAATCTGCAGTGAGCTGGTCGGAGCGAGGAACGGCCACCGCCTCCATCCTCTTCTGCCGCCAAAGTGGCCAGACGATCGGTGCACCGGTCTTCGGCGCGATCGTCAACGGAGTGCTGTCCGCGCGGCTCGGCAGCGCAAACGACCTCGATTCAGTCACCCGCAACCTACACACCCAGACAGTGCCAGAGGCAACAAGGCTGGCCATCACGGACGCCGTCCACGCCGTCTACCTGGGCGCGGGATGCGCGGCAGTGCTGGTGTTCCTCGTCCTGCTGTTCCTGGCACCGCGCCGCTTCCCCGTAGCGACCGACTGACATTGCATGCCGAAGGCCACCTCCCGCCTTGCCCTGTCCTCTACGACAGGAGGCCGTCGGCGGCCGGGCCTGGCCTACGGCATGCCGCGAGGCCGCGGATACGGCGACCACCCAGCGGCAGCGGTGGGAGGCCGGTGGACGGGCCGGTTGGCCTCGGGTAGTGGCTTATGCAGGGAAGAGGTGGGCGGCAGGAGGGCGACGCCCAAGGCGGCGGAACGGGCGCGCAAGTGTTCCAGGCGGTGTTGGAAGCGGCCGTGAGCGAAGAGGCAATTGGCGTCGTGAGGCGGTCCGCTTCCTCTCTGTCACGGCCCGGGGGACGCGGCCGAGGACGTCGAAGCCAGCGCGGTGGTGGCGGCGCCGGTAGCCGCCGGTAGCGGCGCGGATCTCGCTGCAGGTTCGCTGCTGGTCCTCGTTATCGAGACCGGGTGCGGTGATGGTCTCCATCCGCAACTCAGGGGCGTCCTCGCCGACGAGGACGGCGACCCGGGCGCGGCAGACGGTCCGCGCATATGCAGCGTGGGACAGGGTGCGACACCGAACGGATCGCGCAGGGCCGGACGATCGGACAGCGGCCCATCCGGCGGGGGCGTCGGGCGGCGGGACGTAGGCATGGCGGCGGTGTCCCGTCCGTGCCCGGACCCGTGCGGTCGTCCCGGGCACGGCGTCGTGCGCGTCGGCGGGGCACGGGCCCCGGGCATATTTGAGGGGTGGTCACAACGTCTGCCGCATCGCGACATCCGTGTCGTCCAGGTGGCGACGCAGCCGCCAGGCCAGGACCGTGGCCACATTGTCGGCGTCGACAAACCCACGGCTTGGGACGGTGCCACCGAGGCTCGGGGCAGGTCGAAGCCAGCACGTTTGGCGGCGGTGAGGGCGGGCTGGGCGTCGGCGGCCATCAACGCGGCAGCACGACCGGGAGTCGGCGGTGGTGGCGCGCTCGGCGACGTCGGCGAACTCCGCTGAGAGACATCGGAGGTGTGGATTTCGCATTGCAGGGCGCTGATCGTCTCAGGCGCCGACAGTTGGGCGCGGCGGCGGGCAGCGATGGAGGCGAGGACGTCGTCGGGGTGGTCGCCGTCGTCGATGGCGGCGTAAAGCCGGTTGGTGCGTACCCGGCGGATCAGCTGCACGTAGAGGTTCTTTGGGTTATTTGATGGCTCCGGTGGTGGTGCCGGCGGCGACGAATTTTTGGGCGATGACGAGGAGGATGAGGGCGGGTAGTGATGCGAGGGCTGCTGTGGCCATGACGCTGCTCCAGTCGGTCACGTAGGAGCCGATGTACTGGTAGAGGCCGAGGGTGACGGGTCGGACGGTGTCGGTTGTGGTG
>NZ_JBWKFL010000110.1:0-7864 GCF_056434305.1 Streptomyces sp. NPDC044061
CTGCTTCTCGACGGCGCGCTCCGAGCCGGCGTGCGTCGCCTCGTCGATACGGCGCTGCAGATCCGCGAGCTTGCCCGCGGTCGTGTGGATGTCGAGGTCGGACAGTTCCGTGTGCACGGCACTCACTATGGATCCCTTCTGGCCATTGTGGCCGACGACTTGCCAGGCGGAGGACTGCCGGGCGGGCATCGGCATCGAGGGTCAGCGCGGCAGGTTGGGCGAAAATGTCATGGAATTGCCGAGACCAGCGCGTTGTCGGTGCTCCGAGCCGCAGTGCGCAGCGGGTTGAGGGCTCGTCCGACGGCGTTGTTGTCCCGGTCTCTGCGCAGTGCTGCGAGACGTTCGCGCACTGATGCTCCAATGCCTGAATCACATCCAGGGTCGCCACCTCGCGGTCATCGGTCATGGACTCGATGACGTAGGTCCCGGCAAATGGATCCACGGTCTGGGCAGGGTGAGTCGTGCCGCCTTCGGGGGGCAGGGTGATGGCCTCGTCGGAGTCGTAACCCATCTGCGTCGGCAGGTCGAGAGCCACGCTCACCAGTTCGCCGTAGCGCGTTGGATTCCTTGGCCGCTTCGAACCCGGCGTATTGCCGCATCGTCCACGGTCGACCGGTGTACATCGTCGGGTACATGCCCCCAGTGAACGGGAACCGGCCCGGAGTGCCCAGCTTGGTGTCTGCGTCGATGTCCGACAGCGCACAACCGTCGTAGACCGGCTGGATCGGCAGACCGGAGTCGCTTTTGTGCAAGGGAATCCACGACGCAACCTCCGACTGGTACTCAATGTCCCGCAGACGGTACTGAGTTCCATCGCTTTGGGCAAGTGGCCTCCAGGGGCCGAGACGGGGAGTCACAGACCGGGTCAGGCCACGCCCCGTGCGGAACCCCACCAGTCTCACAGTCACAGACGATCGCAATGCGTACGTCCATCGGGTGCAGCGAGCGCAGGTAGCGGCAGAACTCCAAGAACTTCGACCCGTTCTTGGTCTTCTTGATGTGCCCGTAGAGCTGGTTTTTGGCCAGGTCGTATGCGGCGAACAGGTGGCGGACCCCGTGCGGGCGGGTGTAGGTCGCCCGGGGCCGGGGATCGCGGTCGGGGTCCTTGTGCCGGCCGCCGCGTTCGGCCCAGTGCCGGCCGGGGTGTGGCTGGAGGTTGAGCGGCCCGATCTCCCTCGCCGTCGGCGATCGCGTAGACGACCCGGGCCTCGACAGAGGCATGAAGGTGACGCAGTGACTTCAAGTCAGGGTGCCCACCGCACTCCACCTCCTGTCTCATCGAGTGCGAGGGCAGCAGCCTGTGATCCTGATCAGTGTCGATCCTCACAAGTCGTCCCACACCGCCGTCGCTGTCGACGCGGCCGGCCACCAGGTGGCTCAACGCCGGTTCGTCGTCAACGCCGGAACCCTCCGCCAGCTGATGCGCTGGTGCGAGCAGTGGCCCGACCGTCGTTTCGCCGTCGAGGGCGCCGGCGGCCTGGGCCGCTCGCTCGCCCAGCAAAGCCGCAGTCGGCCGGTGTGCATCGACGAGTACACGCCCGGGGGTGAACGGGAACTTCCCCGGGGTGCCCAGCCTTGCGTCAGCGTCGCAATCCGTTGGTGCCCATACGGCGCACACCAGCTGGATCGGCAGGCCGGACTCGCTCTTCGCAACGTAATTCCCGCCGAAACCTATTCCTGTACTCAATTTCCATAGAACGGTACCCAGTACCGAAGGTAGGGGGTAAGTGGCGTCCGGGTGTCGGGGCGGGGAAGGATGTTCCCTTATGGGCAAGCCATCTGTACGGATCCGACTCGCGGATGCCGCGTTCGCGCTGTTCGACGAGCGCGGGTATGAGCAGACCACCGTCGACGACATCGCCGAACGGGCCGGAGTGGGGCGTACGACGTTCTTCCGGCACTACCGGTCCAAGGAAGCGGTCATCTTCCCCGATCACGACCGGCTGCTGGAGCTGATCAGGGACCGGCTGGCGACCTCCAGCCAGAGCACTGCCCTGGTCGCCGTGTCCGACGCGGTCCGTCTGGTGCTGCTCCACTACATTGACGAAGGCGATCTCGCGCGTCGGCGGTACGCGCTCACCAGCAAGGTGTCCGCCCTGCGGGACCGGGAGATCGCCAGCGTGGCCCGGTACCAGCGGCTGTTCCGCGAGTTCATCGCGGACTGGATGGGCGACCCCACGGAGTCGGCGTCCCTGAGAGCCGAGCTCATGGCGGCGTCCGTCGTCGCCGCCCACAATCACGTGCTGCGCCGGTGGCTTCGGGGCGAGGCCTCCGACCCCGTCGAGGAAGTGGGCGAGGCGATGCGCGAGGTGCTCGGGCTCTTTCCGGCGCCGTCCTCTGTCAGTGAGGGCACCGGCGGCGGCACCACCCTCGTCGCCTTCCGTACCGGGCAGGACATCGACGCACTGATCCCCGCCCTACGACGCCTTGTCGAGGAGGAACGAGGGCATTGACCACGAGGCCAGCGGGACTCACGTCGCCGGGCGGGTCGGCGAGTACGGTGACCGTCCCGGCGGCGCCGTCGAAAGCTTCGCAGTTTTACCGCCCCGGTTGCCCACTGCCGCTCCTCGCGGCGCGGCGCAGCAGGGGGGTAAGGCGGTGGGGGACCAATTCGCGCATGGCCAGGGCGGTGGTCGTGCGTTCGATCCCGGGGACGGCGAGGATCTGCCCCGCGATCCTGTACAGGTCCTCCGCGTCCATGGCGACCACCCGTACGAGCAGGTCGGTTTCGCCGCTGAGCCCGAAGACCTCCACGACCTCGGCGATGCCCGCCAGGGCCTGCGATACCTCTGCCAGCTGATGCTGGTTGACCTGTGCGGTGACGAAGGCGGTCAGTGGGTGGCCGAGCGCTTTGGGGGTGATCCGGCGCTCGAAGGAGCCCAGGGCGCCGCTCTGTTCCATCTTGGCCACCCGGGCCTGGACGGTATTGCGGGACTGTCCCAGCTGCTCGGCCAGGGCGACGATGGTGGCCCGTGGATCGGTGGCCAGGGCGAGCAGGATCCGGGCGTCCGTGGCGTCGAGGGTTCGTTCACTGTTCATGATGCTCGGTCGCCGCCTCTCGTTCGGCTCGGAAATTGAGCAGAATGCTCAACCGAAGAGCCATATCTTGTGCAGGCGAAGAGTCATCTGTCTACTAGCGGAGCACGACGCGAAATTCTCTAGGCATGGTGCCCTATGCGGAGGTGGTCTGTGATGGTCGCGGAACTGAGGCCGGTCGGCATCGACGGTTCGGGCCCCGCCCGTGAGGAGCAACTCGCCGTCCTGGAATCGGTCGAGCAGCGGGTGCTGTGGCTGTCCACGGCGATCATCGATCACGCCAACCGGGTGCGGCCGAACCCGTCGGGGCTGAAAGTGGGTGGCCATCAGGCGTCCAGCGCCTCGATGACCTCGATCATGACCGCTCTGTGGTTTAACGCGCTTAACCCTGAGGACCGGGTGTCGGTGAAACCCCACGCCTCACCGGTGCTGCATGCGATCAACTATCTGCTGGGCGAGCTGGACGCCTCCTACCTGACCACCCTGCGCGCCTTCGGCGGCCTGCAGAGCTATCCCAGCCGGTCCAAGGACCCCGACCCGGTCGACTACTCCACGGGTTCGGTGGGCATCGGTGCCACCGCCCCTCTGTGGGGTGCGATCGCCCGCCGCTATGTGGAGGGCCACTTCGGTGGTGCCGGCACCGGACGGCAGTACTCGCTGCTGGGCGACGCCGAGCTGGACGAAGGTGCGATCTGGGAGGCGCTCCAGGATCCGATGGTGCCGGGCCTGGACGAGGTGGTGTGGGTCGTCGACCTGAACCGGCAGTCCCTGGACCGGGTCATCCCCGGCATCGCCGCGGAGAAGCTGCAGGGCATGTTCGCGGCGGCCGGTTGGCAGGTGATCACCCTCAAGTACGGGCACCTCCTGCAGGAACTGTTCGCCCGGCCGGGCGGCGAGGCGCTGCGCGCCCGTATCGACGCCATGGGCAATCCCGAATACCAGCGTCTGCTGCGCTGCTCCGCCGACGAGCTGCGCGAGCGCCTGCCCGGCACCGGCTCCACCGCCGGGCCGATCGCCGACCTCATCGCCCCCCTCGACGACGCCTCGCTGCTGGCGGCGCTGCGCAACCTGGGCGGCCACGACATCGGCGCGCTGACCGACGCGTTCGACGGCGTCGACGACACCCGCCCCACGGTGATCTTCGCCTACACGGTCAAGGGCCACGGGCTGCCCACCGAGGGGCACCCGCAGAACCACTCCTCCCTGCTGACAGCCCACCAGATGAGCACACTGGCCGACCACCTCGGGACGGACCTGGATCACCCCTGGACGACTTTCACCGAGGGCTCGGCGGAAGCGAGCCTGTGCTCGGCCGCCGCTGGGCGGCTGCACCGCCTCGGACATGCATCGCAGCAGCCTCCCGCGGTCCCCGCCGACCTGGCCCGCCCGGCACCGACGGGTACCGGCAACACCCAGCAGGCCCTCGGGCGCGTCCTGCTGGACCTCACCCGGAAGGCGCCAGAGGCCGCGAGCCGGATCGTTACCGTGAGCCCGGACGTCAGCTCCTCCACCAACCTCGGCGGCTGGCTCAACAAGGTCGGCGTGTGGTCGCCGACCGAGCGCACCGACTGGTTCGCCGACGACGCCGAGACCATCCTGCACTGGCGGGAGAAGCCGACCGGTCAGCATGTGGAGCTGGGCATCGCGGAGACCAACCTGGTCAGCCTGCTCGGCGAGCTCGGCGCCACCTGGAGCCGCTGGGGCCAGCCCCTGCTGCCCATCGGCGTCGTCTACGACCCCTTCGTTAACCGGGCCCTGGAACCGTGGTCGTACGGTATCTACGCCGGCGGCCAGTCGATCCTGGTGGGCACACCCTCCGGCGTCACCCTCGCCCCCGAGGGCGGCGCACACCAGTCCATCACCACACCCTCCCTCGGCATCGAGCAACCCGGCTGCATCACCTACGAGCCGGCATTCGCGATCGACACCGAATGGTGCCTGCTCGCCGCCCTCGGCAACCTGGCCAAGCCGGACGGGAGTTCCGCCTACCTGCGGCTGTCAACCCGGCCCGTCGACCAGTCCGCGGCCGCCGTGCCCAGCGACCCCGCCGCCCGCGAACGCCGCCGCCGGCACGTGACCGCCGGAGCCTACCGGCTGCGACAGCACGACAAGCCCGTGGTGACGCTCGCCGCGATGGGCGCCCTGATCCCCGAGGCCCTGGCCGCCGCGGACCGGCTCGCCGGCCTCGGCCACGGCGCCGACGTCGTGTGCATAACCAGCCCGGACCTGCTCTTCCGAGCACTCCAGGCCCGCCGCGGCCTGTCGGACGACCCGACCTGGATCCTCGACCAGGTGTTCCCCGCCGACCGGGCCACGCCCCTCGTCACCCTCCTGGACGGCCACCCCCACACCCTGGCCTTCCTGAGCACGATCCACAACACCCCCGTCACCACCCTCGGCGTCACCCGGTTCGGACAGTCCGGGTCGATCGAGGACGTCTACCGCTATCACAGCATCGACACCGACAGCATCGTCACCGCCGCCCTCGACCTCATCGACTGACTGCAGGTCACATCAGGGCACGAAACCATGCCCCGAGCGACTGCCAGCTGACCGTCACCACAGCCCCCTGATAGCGCCGCCCTCTCTTCACCTGGTCCTGACCGGGGCGCGCACTGCGACCGCTCGGGCGGCCGAACCATCCCCGTCGGCCACCGACGGCCCCTCCAGCCCCGTCCGGCGGTATGCCCTGTCCTGCCGCACACCGTACCGCCGGACGGCTAACGACGGATCAGTCCCACAGCGCGACAACGCCTGGTGACCGCTCCTCGCCCGCCCCGTCCGACGGCACGTGCCCTGACACACGTGCCGTCGGACGGCTACCACGAATCTCTCCCGACCGTCCTTGGAAGATGACGGGCAGTCGCAGCCCGCTGAACGATTGGACACGCCATGAAGGCTCTGAGCGGAGTCGAACGAAAGTGGTCCGGGGCGCCGCCCGTTCCCCCACAGCCTGCGCCCCCAACCGGTCACCCACACCTGGCCGTGGGCGGCAGAATCGGCGAAGTTGTCTCCAAACTGTCGCCAGCCGACTCCTACGCCGACCACCGACAACACGACCCCGACCACGACACCCTGACTCCTCGGAAGGGTGGCTCCTGAAGATCACCATCAGTTCCCGCCCGCTCTGCTCACCGGGTTGTCCTTACGTTGTAAGTGGGTTGGTTTCGGTCACTCGAAGGATCGGAAGACCGGACACGCTGGCGAGGTCGTCTGCGGGGCTGTGAACCGATATGACTTCGGAGGTGGCCGTGCCCGAGCTGTGGGCCGGGATGGATGCGGGCAAGGCCGCGCATCACTGCGTGGTGATCGATGCCGACGGCAAGCGGAAGCTGCCGCGGCGGGTGGACAACCACGAGACCGGACTGCTCAAGCTGATCGCCGACGTGTTGGAGCTCAGCGAAGGCGACCCGGTGACCTGGGCGATCGACCTGAAGCGCCGGTGGGCCCGCGCTGATGATCGCACTGCTGACCGACAACGGCCAGCGACTCCTCTACATCCCCGGCCGCACCGTCCACCACGCCTCCGGGTCCCACCGGGGCGACGGCAACAGCGATGCCAAGGACGCCTTCGTCATCGCCGACCAGGCCCGCATGCGCCGCGACCTGGAGCCGATCCATCGAGGCGACGACATCACCGTCGACCTGCGTATCCTCACCTCGCGCCGCCTGGACCTGACCGCCGACCGCACCAGGACGATCACCCGACTGCGGGCTCAGATGCTGGAGTACTTCCCCGCCCTGGGATGCGCCTTCGACTACAAGGAGTCGAAGGCGGCCCTGGTGCTGCTGACGCAGTACCAGACTCCAGCCGCCCTGCGGCGCATCGGGAAGAACCGGCTCGCGACCTGGCTGGATAGCCGCAAGGTCCGCAACCCAGGTTGTCGCATCCACCACGGTCCAGACCGCCGAAGCCCAGCACACCGTCGTCGCCGGGGAGAAGCTGGCCGGCGCCGTGGTGGCCAAGCTGGCGAGGGAGGTGATGGCCCTCGATGAGGAGATCACCGAGACGGACGCCCTGATCGAGGGCCGGTTTCGCGACCACCCGCACGTCGAGGTCATCGTGAGTATGCCCGGCATAGGATCCGTCCTGGGCGCCGAGTCCATCGCCCACACCGGCGGTGATCTGAGCATCTTCGCCAGCGCCGACCGCCTCGCCGACCGCCTCGCCGGCGTCGCCGGCCTGGTACCGGTGCCCAAAGGCTCCGGACGCATCACCGGCAATATGCGCCGACCACGGCGCTACTACCGCCGCCTGCTGCGGGTCTTCTACATGTCCGCCATGGTCGCCGCCCGCTCCTGCCCCGTATCCAATGCTTTTTACGAGCGAAAGAGATCCTAAGGCAAGGGCCACAAGCAGGCCATCATCGCCCTCGCACGGCGCCGTCTGAACGTCCTGTGGGCCTTCATACGCGACAGCCGCGTCTCGAGCTCACGGCGCCGGAGCCTCCCGTCGCGTGGGCTGACACGCTCACAGTGAGTCACCAACCGGGGTTGACAACTCCTGTGAGTCTTTTGAGCGGGGTGGCGAAGCGTTGCCGGATCTCGATCGCGGCCCTGACCTGCTACAAACCCGGCGCGGACTCGCGGCGCACCTACCTGCTCAAGTCCCTTGCATTGCACGGAGGATGGCGAGGTGTCAGGCGGTTTGGGCGGCGATGTACTCCCCACGCTTCTCGACGGCCATCTGGTACAGGCGGCCGGCGCGGTAGGAGGACCGGACCAGCGGGCCGGACATCACACCGGAGAAGCCGATCTGCTCGGCCTCCTCCTTCAGCTCCACGAACTCGTGCGGCTTGACCCAGCGCTCCACCGGGTGGTGGCGCAC
>NZ_JBWKFL010000111.1:0-7787 GCF_056434305.1 Streptomyces sp. NPDC044061
AAAGCCAGCCCAGCACATCGACCTATTCGTCCACCATCGCACCGTCACCGCTACCACGAAGCGACAACGCTCCAGCCGGACACAACCCCACCGCCTCTTGAGCCGCCTCAAGCTCGCCGGCGCCGAGATCGCCCTTGGCTAGCAGGATGACTCGGCCGTCCCTCTCGTCCTGGTCGAACAAGTTCGGAGCGGTGAGAGCGCACAGGCCTGCGCCCACACACCGGTCCCAGTCGGCGTTGACCCTCACCAGGTCACCGGCAGTCGCTCCGGCCCGAAGAGGACCCGGTCGCCGCTGTGCCAAGGGATGTCTGCCACGGGAACAGCGACATCGAGAGTGGGGAAACGACGAGCCAGTGCGGGCAGTGCAATTTGCATTTCCAGACGGGCCAGATGCTGGCCGACGCACTGATGGACGCCGTAGCCGAAGGCGAGGTGCTTCCCGGCGGACTGGCGAGTCAGGTCGACCCGGTCCGGCTCAGCGAACACCTGCGGGTCGCGATTGACCGCGGAGTACGAGACGGCGACGGGCTCGAAAGCCTTGATCACCGTTCCGCCGATCTCAATATCCTCCAGAGCGGTTCGCACATCGGCAACTTGGGTGATGGTGTTGTACCGCAGCAGCTCTTCCACGATGCGACCGACCGGGACTGACTCGGTCCTGAGCGCATCCCACCGATCCCGGTCATGCAGGAGCGTGACGACGCCGAACGCGAGCGAGTTGGCGGTCGTCGAGTGAGACCCTCTTACCAAATTGACCGCGACGGCCACAAGCTCGTCATCGGTCAGCTCGCCATTGTTCACTAGCGCACTGAGAAGATCATCGCCTGGCTCCGCTCGCTTGCCTTCGATGAGTTCCCAAGCGAATGCGCGGAACTCCGCCATTGCCTTGAGGACTTCGTCGACGGTGGAGTTGGGGTGCTGTATGGCCACGCTGAGTCGCTGAAAATTGTCGACGTTGCTTTCTGGAATGCCGTACAGCGCGCACGTCATCAGCGACGGAATGGGAAGAGCGAACGCCTCGACCAGGTCGACGGGGGGCCCAACTTGCTCCATGGCGTCGAGACAACCGGTGACGATTTGTTCGATGTGCGCCTGATGCTTGGCCACGCTGCGCACCGAGAAATGGCTGCCGAGGATACGTCGCAGCCGCGTGTGCTCGGGTGGATCCATCAGAGTGGCGAAGGGCAAGTTGCGTATCGGATGTTCATGGAGCGTCCGCAAAACCTCCGGGTCCCGGAAGGCCGCGGTGAGCCGACCCTCCCGCTGGTAACGATCAACAATCGCGCGAACATCATCCGGGAAAGTGGTGTCGCGCTGCATCCCATCAAAGAGCATGCCAGCGCGCGTCGCTTGCATCTGCGGCACCCCTCCGGGAAAGACGCTGATACGTGGATCTACCAGCAGGGCACGAGCAAGCTCATAGCTCGTCACGAACCACCCAATGTGACCATCGGGGAAACGGAAGCGGCTCAACGGTTGACTATCACGTAGCTCGCCAAGTTCACGCGGCGGGTCAAACGGGCACTCGCGCTCCGTGGGCAGTCGAACGGGTTCAGGCCGCCCGGCGTCAGGCAAAGGTGAAGTCGTCACGATCGTAGTCCTCGGGTCGTCGGTGCTGTGCAAGGATTCGGCAATGACGCTGGCGTGCGAGATAGCCTGGTCCAGCTGCGTACCAGCTCTTGCTATCGTCACCAGACAAGACGTTGCAGCGCGACCGACAATCTGTCCAGCGTCGGACGCCACAGGTCATCACAGTTTGTCCAGCCTGCTGGTACGTGATCTGCGCCCAGGCGCTACTTCCGAGTCCGGATATGATGGTGTTCGTCCGGACTGTGGTCACGGTCAGTAGCGCCTGCGATGCTGAATGACGGCGAACGTTGCAATCGTGGGCGCGTCGCCGTTCTCAGTCGTGGCGTGCGGTCGTGGATCGTGATCGTGGCTTGAGTGCCCGCAGCAGCCATCGCGGAACCGGCGGATTGGCTAACGGCCGACGCAGTCTGCACCTGATGTGAGCACTTCCTGGAGCGCCGGCTCGACCTCTCGAGCGACGAGCTGAGCCAAGGCTGCATCTCGGAAGCTGACCGATAGGGTCATCCAGCCAGCTTCGTCAAAGCACAGCGTAATAGTCGGTCGGCCGCCTGCCTCGAGACATGGTTGCCAGGTTGACGCGCTTCGTTCTCTTGCACAGGGGAGCCGGCAGGCCAGAGCGGGTTGCCGGAATCGCATGGGAGCTGAAGCACGACTTCGCCCAACCTTGTGCGTGACCGGGCGAAGTGCTTCACTGATAAGCCACTCCATATAGAGCGCGCTATCAGGAAGGGCGGATGTGACACGGAACCGTACCGAACCTCACGAGAAACCGGTGTCGCTGCGGGAGCAAGAGAAGCTAAGGAAGGCTGCGCGCATTCGACAGGCCGCCGAAGAACTCTTCAACGAGAAAAGCTTCAATGACGTCACTACACGGGAACTCGCTGTGCGGGCCAACGTTGGGGAAGCCACGTTGTTCCGCTACATGACCAGCAAGGCCGATCTACTGCTGCAGGTCTATGGCGACCGGATGGAGGAGCTACTCCAGACCATTGAGGAAGCTGATGCCTTTATGATGGCGTCAGACCAGATCTGTGACGGCCAGTTCTATTGTGAACGCGTGTATGCCATTTATAGAGCTAGAGGAGAATTCTACCGGCACGAGCCGGAGAACGCCACCATGTACCTGCGCGAGGGCAAGGTGGTGGGTAGTGATGCAGGCATGCGCACCATGAGGCAAGGCGACCGGTGCATTCGGCTGGGCTCGTCCATTCTCGTGGAAGGACAGAACGCAGGGGTCCTTCGCTCGGATGTCAACGCTGGCTTGGTTGCCCAAAACTGCCACGGCATCTTCATGCATGAAGTGGACCGCACGCCCGTACGAGGGTTCACTCCAGACAGCATTTGGGAACGAGTCCGAGAGCGCCTCGTGGTTCAACTGTCCCCTCTCATTATCGAAAAGCCGGTATAGTGAACGCTCGTTTCCCAAACCGGGGCTCATTGTGGTTGACATGTCCAGGCTACGACCTCGCAGACAATCAATATGTTGGTCTATTCTGTGTGCGGTTGCTGTTCGTGAGCGAAGCAGTGATGTCCGCGGGCATGTAGAACCTGCCTCTCACGGGTGGGATGGAAGCGTGCTCGGCCAGGAACGGCTGGACTTGACGAACGGCCCTGGTGAGGATGCTGCCGTTGACTCCGAAGAGCGGGACAAGTAGGTCTCGGGTGCCGAGTTTGCGCAGGTAGAGCACGGCGGCCCTGACTCTGTCAGCGGTCGTCAGCTTGTCATTGGCCCCTGCGCCGCGAACGCGTTCGCCTCCTCGCTGCTGGAGCCGTCCCTGCTCACGCAACTCATTTAGTTCCTCGGCCAGTTGGTCGACGAGTTGGTCCCACGCCGTTTCGGCCATGCCGGTCAGCTCCGGATTGCGCAGACACCTGGTGCAGGGCCGCGGGGACGGGCCGCCGGGTACCCGGGCGTTCTGTGGGCTCGGCTGCTGGAGGCCGAGACTCAACTCAGGCACCCTGTGATCAGCCGGGAGACCTTCATTACTCGCGTCGGCCAGCTCCCCAGACCGGCTCGCTCGCACACGCGGCCCCTTGCTCGCGTCCGCGCGTACTCAACGAGGCCACTGGTCCCCTGCAGCTCGACCAGTCTCCGCCCTTGCCGCTTGACGCTGATCGTCTTGACCTTCCCGACCACGGGCCGGTGCCGGTGCACCTTGACATGGTCGACACCTTGCAGGCGAACACGGGTGACGGGGTCGCGCGGAGTCGCATCCCACCAGCAGCCGTCCCCGTCCCTGGGGAACCGCCAGCGAACCATGGCCAGCCGCACCAGGGCGGCCATCGGAGTGTCGGCCGGCAGGTTGGACAGCCAGTAATCAGTCGGCGTCTCGGCGCCGACGGGCCATTCGATCAGCAGCCAGCAGTCGGGCAGGACCCCGTCCCACCAGCCCTGCCCGGCGGAGGCGGCGGCCCGGATCGGACGCTCGACGGCCTTGCCCGCAGGGCGGACACGTACGGCCGCGAAGCGGGACCGTAACTCTCCTCGAGAGCCTTGCCGCCAGGTGAGGGAGGTGAATGACTCCGGTCCCAGGCCGACGGCCAACGCCGCCACCGATGGTGCGGGGTTCCGGTAGCGGGGCTGGGGCCAGCAGCCGATGGGCCTCTTACGGTCCGGGGCCTCGGGCTCGGTGCCGAACGGGTGGACGGTCACATCCGCGCGGACGGACAGCACGTAGGCGATGGAGCGGTCTGACAGGGCGGCCCGCAGGTGTGCGTTGCTGCCGTAGGCTGCGTCGGCCACCACGGCCGGCGGTGTCATGCCCCAGCTGGCGAGCGTGTCGAGCATGTCCAGGGCCAGGCGCCACTTCTCGCGGTGCGTGACGTCGGGCGGGACGTGGGTGACGGTCCTGCGCTCGGTGTCCGAGGCCCGCTCTTCGGGCCGCCACTGCAGCGGGCAGGAGGCCGTGTCGGAGGCGGCGTGGACACTGACCGCCACCTGGCAGTTCGCCCGTTTCCCCAACGCCCCGCAGTACTGCGGGGCCACGGCGACCGACATGCGGCCGTCTTTGGGGAGCGACACATCGTCGATCACCCACGCTGCCGGGGCGATGAGCGGCAGCATCCGTTCGGCGATCCGCCGCTGCACGACACCGGATCCCAGGTCGACTGGTTCACGAACTGCTGCAGGTTCTACTCGTTGCCGTCCGGCAGCCGCGAGGCCATGGCCTGGATCGACTTACGGCGGCCGTCCAGCATCAGTCCCCGCAGATAGCAGTCGCCCTTCACCCGCTGGTCCTTGCCCGACACGGAGGCGAACACATCAGCGACGTATAACGCCAACGTCGCCCCGACACGGTTCACTTCATGTGCGTCCACACATCCACCATGCTACCGAGCAGGCCCGACCGGAAGACCTAACGGAGTTCTACTAACAACCCAGCTCCGGCGCGGCGCGCCGGCGGTTCGAGGATGCGTTTCCCTCCCGGCTGAAGCCGGGGAACCCGCGCAAGATCAACGGATGGGACTGTCCTCTCCCACGTCACCTCGCCCGCCCCACTCTGCGCTCGTTATGGGAAGGTGGCCAGTTGGCCCCGCGCTCGCCGCATCCCCTCAAAACGCCGAGGTCAGGTGACCTGGTTTCACCGCGGCTTGCTGTCTTTCGCGGCGCGACGCAGCAACGGGGCAAGGCGGTGCGGTACCAATTCGCGCATGGCCAGGGCCGTCGTGGTGCGTTCGATGCCTGGGACAGCGAGGATCTGCCCCGCGATCCGGTACAGGTCCTCCGCATCCGCGGCAACCACTCGCACGAGCAGGTCGGTTTCTCCGCTGAGGCCGAAGACTTCCACGACCTCGGCGATGCCCGTCAGGGCCTGGGACACGTTGGCCAGCTGGTGCTGGTTGACCTGTGCGGTGACGAACGCGGTCAGCGGGTGGCCCAGCGCTCGTGGGGTAATCCGGCGCTCGAAGGAGCCTAGGGCGCCGCTCTGTTCCATCCGGGCGATCCGGGCCTGGACGGTATTGCGGGACAGCCCCAGATGCTCGGCCAGGGCGACGACAGTGGCTCTCGGATCGGTAGCCAGGGCGAGCAGGATTCGGGCGTCGGTGGCGTCGAGGGTTCGTTCACTGTTCATGATGCTCTGTCATCGCCCCTCAGCTGACTCATGATTTGAGCAGACTGCTCAATCCTAGAGGAATCTATTGTGCAGTCGAAGACTGGTCTGTGTACTGGCGGGGCACAACGCGAAATTTTCTATGGTATTGCGTCGAATGCGGAGGTGGTCTGCGATGGTCACGGAACTGAGGTCGACCGACGTCAAAGGCTCGGGCCCCGGCTGGGAGGAACAGGGGCCTTGACCCGTGATCCTGGACACACGAGACACTGGATCCTGAGGATCTGAGAACGGACATCTCGTGGTCATGAAGAACTATCCGCCGGAGTTCAAGGCGGACGCGGTCGCGCTGTACCAGTCGCGGCCCGAGGCGACGATCCGGCAGGTTGCCGCCGATCTGGGGATCAACCCCGAAACCTTGCGGAACTGGGTCCGGGCGGCCGGAGCGAGCCGGCCCCGGGGGCGCCGGGCGGAGGCGCCCGCCGAGCCGCCCACGCCGCTGGAGGCGGAGAACGCCGCCCTGCGCAAGAAGATCCGTGAGCTGGAGGAGGAGCGCGAGATCCTGCGCAAGGCGGCGAAGTATTTCGCCGGGGAGACGCGCTGGTGAACCGCTTCCAGTTCGTTGCCGACCACCAGCGCCGTTACGGCGTGAAGCGGCTGTGCACCATCCTGGGCATCGCCCGCTCCAGCTTCTACTACTGGCGCCAGACCGCCGAAGACCGGGCGGCCCGGCAGGCTGCCGACACCCGCCTGGCCGCCCGGATACGGGCCGTGCACTGTGAGTCGGACGGCACCTACGGCGTCCCCAGGATCACCGCCGAACTCCGCGACGACGGCGAGCGAATCAACCACAAACGGATCGCGCGGGTGATGCGCAGCATCGGCCTGGCAGGCGTGCGGCTGCGTCGCAGGCACCGCACCACTGTTGCGGACCTGACCGCGGCGAAGGCCCCGGACCTCATCGGCCGCGACTTCACGGCAAGCGAGCCGAACACGAAGTACGTCGGCGACATTACCTATCTCCCGCTGGACGGCGGAAAGTTCCTCTATTTGGCCACCGTCATCGACCTCGCCTCACGCCGCCTGGCCGGCTGGGCGATCGCGGACCACCTGCGCACCGACCTCGTCACCGACGCCCTGGCCGCCGCCGAACGGACCCGCGGCAGCCTCGCCGGGGCGGTCATGCACACCGACCACGGAGCCCAATACACCAGCCGGGCCTTCACCGACGCCTGCCACCACGCCGGCGTCCGCCAGTCCATGAGCGCGATCGGCTCCAGCGCGGACAACGCGCTTGCCGAGTCCTTCAACGCGACGTTCAAACGCGAGACGCTTCAGGGCCGCAAGACTGGTCCAGCGAACGCGAGGCCCGCCTTGACGCGTTCCGCTGGCTCAACCGCTACAACACCCGACGCCTCCACTCCCGCCTCGGACACCGCAGCCCGATCGCATACGAGACAGCGTCCGAGACAACATCAACTACCCTGGCGCAAGCCGCATAGCCCGTGTCCAGGATTCGGGGTCAAGGCCCCAGCTCGCCGTGCTGGAATCGGTCGAACGGCGGGTGCTGTGGCTGTCCACGGCGATCGTCGATCACGCGAACCGGGTGCGGTCGAACGCTTCTGGGCTGAAGGTGGGTGGCCATCAGGCGTCGAGTGCCTCGATGACGTCAATCATGACGGCACTGTGGTTTAACTCACTAACTGGCGAGGACCGGGTGTCGGTCAAGCCTCACGCTTCACCGGTACTGCACGCGATCAACTACCTGCTGGGTGACCTGAGCGAGTCGTACCTGACTACCTTGCGCGCCTTCGGGGGGTTGCAGAGCTACCCCAGCCGGTCCAAGGACCCCGATCCGGTCGACTACTCCACGGGTTCGGTGGGTATCGGCGCCACAGCCCCTCTGTGGGGTGCCCTCGCACGTCGCTACGTGGATGGCCACTTCGGTGGGGCCGGCACGGGCCGCCAGTACCCGTTGCTGGGCGACGCCGAGCTGGATGAGGGTGCGATCTGGGAGGCGATCCAGGACCCCACGGTGCCGGGCCTGGGCCAGGGCTCCGTCGTTCTCGCGGTTGGCCCTGGAGCTGCGGGTATGGACCCGTTATCCCAAGTCGGCGGTGGTGGGCGGTTGGTGACGGGCGACGG
>NZ_JBWKFL010000112.1:0-7725 GCF_056434305.1 Streptomyces sp. NPDC044061
CTCGGAAAGAACGATCTCAACAGCAGCAGGACCCCGATGCGCCATGAAAATAAAGGTACCAACTAACCCTCAGAAATTCTGGCGCATCACACTAGTGCTCTGACCGGGAACGTTCGCCGGGTTGGTGGTTCCAGCGATTGGATGGGTGGCATCCGATCCGATTGCTGGGGGTGTGGTGGCTGAGCCTGTCCGTGTGCGCAGGTTGACCGACCAGGAGGGGAAGAAGCTGCAGCAGATCGTGCGTCGGGGCAGCACCAGTTCGGTGCGGTACCGGCGCGCGATGATGCTGCTGGCCTCGGCCGACGGGAACCGGGTGCCGGTGATCGCGAAGCTGGTGCAGGCCGACGAGGACACTGTCCGCGACGTGATCCACCGGTTCAACGAGATCGGCCTGCCTTGCTTGGACCCTCGGTGGGCGGGAGGCCGTCCCCGCCAACTCAGCCCTGACGACGAGAACTTCGTCATCCAGACGGCCGTCACCCGCCCGACCAAGCTCGGCCAGCCCTTCACCCGCTGGTCCATCCGTAAACTCGCCGCCTACCTGCGGAAAGTGCACGGCGCCGCGTCATTCGGATCGGCCGCGAAGCGTTACGGTGCCTGCTCGCTCGCCGCGGACGAGTTCGGCCCTCTCGGAATCCGGCCCACCGCCGGGTCGTGCTGGGCCGAGCAGTGCCGGCCCGAACGGCATCCCGCGACCTTTCACCGGACCCACGGAGTGCGCTACTTCCACGGCTGCCACTCGATCGGCGACGACACCCTATGGGGCGTCAACCGCCGCAAGAAGGGTGCCAGTAAGTAACACCCTGGCCGCACTGAAGTCCATCCGGGTCGCCCGCCCGGACGGCGCCCCGATCTACGTCATCCTGGACAACCTGTCCGCCCATAAGAGCAGCGACATCCGCCGCTGGGCGACGAAGCACAAGGTCGAGCTGTGCTTCACCCCCACCTACGCCTCCTGGGCGAACCCGATCGAGGCGTACTTCGGGCCGCTGCGGCAGTTCACCGTCGCCAACTCGAACCACTCCAACCACACCACGCAAACCCGGGCCCTCCACGCCTACCTGCGCTGGCGGAACAAGAACGCCCGCCATCCCGACGTGCTGGCTGCCCAACGGCGCGAGCGCGCCCGCATTCGCCGTGAAAAGGGCATTCGCTGGGGCGGGCGACCGGCGAAAGCTGCGTGACCATACGAACAGCACCGACAACACTGACGCCATGACTGTTGATCGCGAGGCGCTTCAGGCCAGCTGGAACCGGACCCGTGCCCACCTTGACGCTGCCCGGCTCCAACTGGCGGACCTGCCGGCCAGCGATCTCTCAGCGACGCTGGAGTTCCTGGAGCACAACGAGCTGGGACTCGCCTTCGTCTGTCTCGTCGATCTCGGTGACGACCTCGACCTGCCAGTCACTTTCTGGCAGCACCTCGACGGAGCAGCTCGTGAGATGGGGCTCTACAGCGATGCGCTGCACAAGCCTCACCTCACAGCTGCCGACCTCTGCCGCCGCCACCTCGAACCTGCCTCAGAGGGGGAATGACGGCCAACCCGGTGAACCATCTCGGTCACAGCACTAGCTGTGTAGTAGCAGGTGGCGTAGCGCCTCGCCGTTATCGACGTACATTGTCCACGGAAAGCGCGCCTCGCAGCTGAGCGCAGGGCGTCGATACCAGCCATGCACTATCTGCTTGCAGAAGCTCGATGCAGGCTGATCATCGAACGGACATGGCCTGCACCCACGCCGAGCCGGTCACAACCGAGTGTCTCCTGACGTTCCGTTCACGAGCTGCGAACACGGCATGGAGACGAAGCGGCCGCCAAGCACCGCTGCAGATCTCTATAGCTCGCCAACTTAGAATAGTAGACGGCCAACCGAGGGACAGGTTCACCGCCTGCGACACCCGATGGAGCTAACACTTGGGTGAGCACGGTCACGGCGATGGCGACAAAAAGGCCAGATCATGTTGTGAACCACCGTAGCGATTCTACAGCCGTGACAGGATACCGACTCCTCGCAAATGACTCTAGAACAACGGCTGCTCGGCGAGAAAGCCTCATCTGAGTTGTGACGCAAGGCCGCGAGGGAGCCGGTGCGACCTCCGTCGGGTTACTCGGCGATACGGACCAGCATCTTGCCAGTGTTGGCACCGCTGAACAGGCCGACGAAGGCCTGTGGCGCCATGCGGATACCGTTGATGACCGTCTCGGAGTACTTGATCTTGCCGTTAGTAACGAGCGGCGTGACTTCAGCCAAGAATTGCTGCTGCAGGTCGGCGTGGTCCCACACGAGCAGCCCTCGCATGGTGAACCGCTTCATGACAATCTGCGAGATGTTGCGCAGCGCCGGCGCTGGCTCGGTGGCGTTGTATTGAGAGATCGTGCCGCAGCGGACAATTCGGCCATGCAGATTGATTACGTCAATGGCGGCCTCCAGGTGTTCACCACCCACGTTGTCGAAGTAGACGTCAATGCCCTCCGGCGCGGCAGCACGCAACTGTTCGATCACTGGGCCGTCCTTGTAGTTGAACGCGGTGTCGAAGCCGAGTTCGTCTATCAGGTGTCGAACCTTCTGCGCTGACCCGGCCGAGCCGATCACCCGCTTAGCTCCCTTGAGATGCGCTAGCTGTCCGACCAGGGACCCGACTGCGCCGGCGGCGCCGGATACGAATACGGTGTCTCCCGTCTTAAACTCAGCGGACCTCAGTAGGCCGGCGTACGCAGTCAGCCCCGGCATACCAAGCACGCCAAGGTACGTCGACAGAGGCGCAAGCGACGCATCAACCGTCACCGCGTTCGACGCGTCGACAACGGCGTGCGTGCGCCACCCGAGCTGGTGCAGCACATGGTCACCGGGCTTGAAGTCGTCCACGGTTGACTCTATGACCTCACCTACAGCACCACCGTACATAACCTCCCCGACCACATACGACTTAACGTCCTGCATTCGACCGCGCATCGCCGGGTCAACGCTCATCACCAGGTTGCGCACCAGAAGTTGGCCGGGCGCCGGGCTCGGGATCGGGGTGTCGACGATTTCGAAGTTTTCGGGGGCCGGGAGGCCGTTCGGACGGGAGGCGAGTCGGATTTCTGTCGCCTGGGTGGATACGTTCATCGTCAAACTCCTGATTCTAGAGAGATTGGGGCTCTGCCGAAGACACATCATTCAGATCCGGACATTCCGTGCAGAAGGTGAACGTCTTGCGATATCTGCCCATCGGCGACCACCGTGGCCAGGGTGGAAGCTGGGGGTCCAGTTGAATCTTTTCAGGCGGTCCACCGTTCCGCGATGTGGTGGAAGAAGCGGATTCCGGCCGGTGCCTCCTCAGTTGCTGGCAAAACTGGGATTCGAAGAGAGCTGCTACTCCCCGTCGTCCTCGCCACGCAGCAAGTTCACAGTGTGGCCTCGTGGCCATCCGCTGCGCATCACATCCGGCCGAGTGGGGCGTAGCCGACCTGCTTCTCTTCGTGAATCGGCAGCGATGTCGCCTATTAGCAGGGGACCGCGCTGAGGACTCACTGCACGTGAGCGAGCGCCGTGGTGCTCGGCGGGCCACCGCCCGGCCCCTCCGCCTCCTCGATCAACGCCCTCGGCCGAGCAGCAAGTGCGTACCAGCGTGGGGTCTCGCTGTACGCACACCCTTTAGCCAAGCCGGCTAGCCAGCCTGCACGCCGCCTCCCACTATCGTCGCGGCACCATCCTGATCACAGTTCCATGAGATTCGGCGACCCACAATCTGTCCAGCGTTGGACGCCGCATGTCGACACAGTTTGCCCGGCGCTTAAGGTTCATCGCCCCTTGAGGAGACCCCGAGGTGATGGTTAACTGATAGTCCACTCTGTTTGAGTGTGGGCTATCAACAGCCTAAGAGCAGGTCGTTCGAGGCAATCTCTCCTTCCAGTGGTGGGCACTGGCAGTCCTGAAGGATTGAGCGTGAGCATTCACCCAGACGCAATCCAGAGCACCGTCGTGCTCGGTGGTACACAGATCACTTTCCATGACACCCGCGGCTCTCGATCGCCCCTCGTGTTGCTCCACGGCACCGGCGGCGGCGTTGAAAGCCACTTCGGCAGGCTTTTCCCAATGCTTGCTGCCCGTCACCGAGTCATCGCCCCGGAGTTCGCCCCCGCTCCCGAGGGGAAACCCTTGAGCCTCGATTGGCTGGTGCGCCAGGTGAACGCCGTGCTCGACAAGGCCACGGATGAGCCGGTAACCCTAGTGGGGTACTCGCTCGGGGCTGTCGTCGCCGCAGCAATAGCTGCAGCACACTCGGAGCGGGTGAAGGGCCTTGTGTTGGTGGCCGGATGGATGAAGACCGACTCTCATCAGCGTCTGCGCAATACGATTTGGCAGAACTTGCGGCGCACCGACTCCTCCGCACTTCGCCACTTCATGCTCTATAGCTCCTACGGCGCTCCCTTCTTGGCGGCAAGGGCCGAGCAGGAAATCCAGGACATGCTGGAGCGGATCACGGTCGAAGGCCGAGACGCGCAGATGAAGCTCAATCGGGACGTGGATCTGTCCGCAGCCGTTAGTGAGATCCGGGCCCGAACCCTCGTCATCGGCTGCACGTATGACCAGATGGTCCCGCTATGGCACAGTCACGCCTTGTTTGGAGCCATAGCGGACAGTCGGCTGGCCACCATCGACAGCGGTCACGCCGTGACCGTCGAGCGTCCGGCCGAATTGTTTTACCTCATCGACGCTTTTGCCGCCCATCGCATCGACGCGCCCGCTGGCTCGAGGCTGGCCACGCCGACGATCTGAGACACCGCTGTTCACACCGGAGGGAGACTCGAACCTTGAGCACCATAGACACGCCCCCTGTGCAACCCCCGACAGAGCGGCTCGACGGCTCGCTTAACGACGTAGAGGTAATCATCGTCGGCGCCGGCTTCGCCGGGCTGGGCATGGCCGCCCAACTGCGACGCAGAGGCCAAACCTCGTTCCTGCTCCTCGAGCGCGCCCATGACGTCGGCGGTACGTGGCGGGACAACCACTACCCCGGGGCGGCTTGCGATGTGCCGTCGCACCTGTACTCCTTTTCATTTCGCAAGAACCCAGATTGGTCGCATGTCTTCTCTGGGCAACGGGAGATCCTTCAGTACCTGCAGATGACCGCCCGTGACGAACGCCTCATGCCCCACATCGTTTTCGGAGCCGAACTGCTGGACGCGCGCTGGGACGAGGCCCATTCACAATGGACGGTGCGCACCCCTCGAGGCACGTATCGCGGCAAAGTCCTCATCACCGCCGCCGGTCATCTCTCGGATCCGAAGCCGCCTGCAATCCAGGGTCTGGACTCCTTCGACGGTCACCTCTTCCACTCTGCGGCCTGGGACCATGCTGTGGAGCTGGAAGGAAAGCGTATCGGCGTTGTGGGTACGGGTGCTTCAGGTATCCAGATCGTGCCCGAACTAGCCAAAAGTGCTAGCCACCTTACGGTCTTCCAACGGAGCGCCCCTTACATCACCCCGCGCCACGACCGCCGCTACACGGAGATTGAAAAGAACACCTTCCGCCGGCTTCCGGAGAAAATCGACGCACTGCGTGCTGAGTACTTCTGGGCCAACGAAGCCCGATTCGTGGAACGTCAGGCGGTGCCAGCTCTGCTGGAGCAGGTCGCTGGGGTTGCCCTTGCGCACCTCCATACCCAGGTCGCCGATCCTGAACTAAGATGCAAGCTCACGCCCGACTACCAAATCGGATGCAAGCGAATTCTAAAGTCCGACGATTACTACCCGGCCCTGTGCCGCCCGAACGTCACCGTCGAGACCGGCGGAGTCTCCGGAATCGAGGGCAGCACGATCGCTACCGGCCATGGTGCCAAGGTCGAGCTGGACGTTCTCGTGCTGGCCACCGGATTCGAAGCGAGCGATCTGCCGATCGCGCATCGGATCACCGGCAAGAACAACCAGCTTCTGGCAGACCAGTGGAAGACGGGCATGCAAGCCTACGCTACGACCGCCGTTCACGGATTTCCCAACCTGTTCATCATGGACGGCCCCAACACGGGTGTCGGGCACAATTCGGCCGTCTACGCCATCGAGGCCCAGATCGACTACATACTCGGCGCCCTCGAGTACATGAACACCGAGGCCATCGATGCGATGGTGGTGTCGGCAGAAGCCGAGGAGGACTACGTCCGAGGCATCGAGGACCGCAGCCAAGGGACCGTCTGGTTGACTGGCGGATGCCAGAGCTGGTATGTGGACCCTCGCAACGGTCGGCTTGTTCTGTGGCCGGACTTCTCGCACACCTTCCGCGAGGAAAACGGCACGTTCGACCCGGCTCCCTACCTCGTGCACGTAGATGTGAAACGCCGCCCAAATCCGTCAGAGCTCGGGTGTAGGGAGGCTCACTGAGATGCAAATCCAAGGAGCCGTCCTCGAACGCATCGGCACATCACCCCCTTACTCGTACACACAGCCGATCACTGTCTCAGACCTCGAACTGGACCCTCCAGGGCCGAACGAAATCCTCGTGCAGATTGAGGCAGCCGGGCTGTGCCATTCAGATCTGTCCGTCGTCGACGGAAGCCGTCACCGGCCCGTCCCCATGCTCTTGGGTCACGAAGCGGCAGGCAGAGTCGTCGCCCTCGGCCATGGCGTTGACGACCTGTCCGAGGGGCAACGCGTGGTGATGACCTTCCTTCCCCGGTGCGGTGAGTGCGCCGCATGCGCCTCTGAGGGGAAGATCCCCTGCACGCGGGGAAGCCACTCAAACGAGCAAGGTGTCCTCCTTGGCGGCGGATCCAGGCTCCGCCGCAACGACCAGGTTATTCGCCACCATCTGGGTGTATCCGGTTTCGCCACCCACGCTGTGGTCCACCGCCGAACCGTTGTGCCGGTCGACGACGACGTACCCCCGCCCATTGCCGCGGTGCTGGGGTGTGCCGTGCTAACCGGAGGCGGGGCAGTACTTAACGCCGCTCAACCCGCTCCCGGGGACATCCTGATGGTCGTCGGCCTTGGCGGCGTCGGCATGGCCGCGCTCATCACCGCGATCTCTTTGGAAGGAGTGAGCGTCATTGGCGTCGATCCCTCAATGGCAAAGCTGGAGATAGCACGCCAGTTGGGGGCCAAGGCGACTTATACTCCGGATGAAGTGGCTGAGAAGGTCATTCGAGCGACACATGTAGTCGAAGCCGCCGGCAACCCGAGAGCTTTCGAGATCGCTTTCGCAGCCACCGCACCCGGGGGTAGGACCGTCACTGCAGGATTGCCTTCTCCGTCCGCCACCGTGGCCATATCCCCACTGATGATCACCGCCCAGGCCCGCACGATCGTTGGCAGCTACCTCGGTTCGGCCGTACCTTCGCGCGACATCCCGCGTTACGTCGAGCTCTGGCGCGATGGGAGACTGCCAGTGGATAAGCTCATATCCTCCTACACCTCCTTGGACAACATTAACGAGGCAATGGACAAGCTTGCCGATGGTTCAGCCTTGCGTCAGATCATTCTGTTCGACTGACTGTGCACAGAGGCGCTATCAGGTGATGATCCAGGGCTCTGTCGTTCTCGCGATCGGCGCGGAATGATCACGTCAGTCCGAGGGCGGTCGGCGGTCGGGTCATATCCCGTCCGTGATGACGCAGGCCCTCCGCGATGTTGTCCCACCCGGACAGGCGGAGCGGGCCGATGGCCAGATTCCGCAGGGAAGCCATCGCTCGTGGCGCGCCGCTGGTCCGCACGCGCGAGGCGTCCTCTCCGAAGGTCACATCCCTGACGT
>NZ_JBWKFL010000113.1:0-7496 GCF_056434305.1 Streptomyces sp. NPDC044061
GAAGTTCTTCACCACCGGATAGGCAAAGAACAAGGCCAGGTACACAACAGCGGGCAACAGGAACAGCCACCGGAACAAGCTCTCCCGGCCCCGCCGTCGCAGATTGGCCGATTCCGCGGAGCGGATCGCTGGCCGGCTCATGGTCGTCGTCATCGGCTCCGCCATTGCCTGCTCAGCCATTGCTTTGGGCCTGCTGGAGCGCCTCCGAGGGCGAGGCCTTGCCAGCCAGCGCCGCCTGGATAGCCGTGTAAATCTTGGCCTCGGCCTTGGGCCAGTCCACGCCGAGCTCGCCGGTACGGGCGCGTGCCGACTTCAGCAGGTCCGTGAAGACGGCGAGCTGGGGATTCTCAACGGAGAACTGAGAAGCAAGCCTCGTCTTGGACGGAACGTAGCCCCAGGCCTTCGCGATGGAGAGCTGCACCTCGTCACTATTCATACACTCGACGACCTTTGCGGCCTTGGCCTGCCTGGCGTTGTTACCGGTCCGCGGAACCGTCCACATCTCGCCACCCAGCGGTGCGACCGCCGTGTCCGAGGCCGACTTCATGGGGATCTTGACCACTCCGTAGTGGAGGCTGGAGACCTTATCGAGCTCCGGGACCTCCCACGACCCGTTGACCATCATCGCAGCCTTGCCCGCCATGAACTGGTCCGCCACGTCTCCCTGCTGCCAGTTCAGTACGCCCGACGACGCCGACCCGGACTTTACGAGGTCCGTCCAGAGCTGAAGGGCCTCTGCGGTCTGGGGCGTGTCGATGTTCTTCTCATCGCCGCCGTTGCTCCACATGAACGGCAGAAACTGCCACGTGCCGACGAACGTCGCGGGGGCACTGAATGCCACTCCGAATTGGCTGCCCGTGGTGAGCTTCGCGGCTGCGGCCTTCAACTCATCCCACGTGCTGGGCGGCTGGACGCCGGCCTTCGCGAGAAGGTCCTTGTTGTAGAACAGGGCGAGCGTGTCGACCGCCGGGGCCAGGGCGTAAACCTTGCCGTTGTACGTGCCGTTCTGGAGCACGCCCCGCGCGAAGCCGCCCGTGCTGATGTTGAAGTCACTCAGCGGGACGAGCGCCCCCGTCGCCGCGATCTGCTGGACGTTCGCGTCTCTGAGCATGAGAACGTCCGGGAGCGTCTTCGACGACACCTGCTGGAGGACCTTCGAGGGGTATGAGGCGCTCGGGGCCATCTGGCGGTCAAGCGTGACGCCCGCCTTGGCCGTGCAATTACTGAGGGCATCGACGACCGGGCCGCTGTCGCTGGTGTAGTAGTCCATCTCGGAGATCTTTGTGACTGACCGACTACTGGACCCGTTCGTACTCCCACTGCAGCCGGTCAGGACCGCGAGGGCCGCGAGGGCCAGACCGGCGCGGGCGATGGTTGAGGCTCGCTTCATTGGGTCCTCTCCTTGGCGATGCGTATCGACGATGTGCATCGACACGTGTCGTGGTTGCTATTGCTGGTTTCTCTGGAGGTGAACCCGTCGGCGCTTGGCGCGCAGACGGGTGGCGCTTTTCCGGCGCTTGAAGACCGGCCTGATGAGCTCCAGTGCCGCATGAGGCCTGGACGTGAAACCGGGAATGTCGCGGATTGCGGTCCCTGGCAGTGCAACTCGGTGACGATCTCGCCCATGAGTAGGACGTCATAGGAGTCGGTAGACCATCCGAAGAGAAGAGCCGGGCCAGACCTGCCGGGTCGTGGGACAGTCCGCATCCGATCCAGGTACGTCCGGACCTCTTCCGCCTGGATGCCGTCGGTCCGGATTAGGGCAGCGTCCGGTAGGACAGAGAGCAGGGACGATACGAACCGAGGCCGCCCAATTTGTGCG
This sequence comes from Streptomyces sp. NPDC044061, assembly GCF_056434305.1. Lineage (NCBI taxonomy): Bacteria > Bacillati > Actinomycetota > Actinomycetes > Kitasatosporales > Streptomycetaceae > Streptomyces > Streptomyces sp. NPDC044061. The sequence continues at coordinate 1,823 of NZ_JBWKFL010000113.1, forward strand.
GGAGAAGGTGCTGTGCGGAAGCGGTGAGGAGAGGGGCCATGGCGCCACGCCGTTCCATTATGTAGAATGGCTTGCCGCCTAACAGAATGGTGATCAGACGCTAAGCGTGGGACGGGAGCGCGTCAATGGGCAGAACCAGAACCACCGATGAAAGCTCCCGGGCCCTCCATGGACAGGAGGCGGCGCTGCCTTACCGCAGGGGCCGGGCCTCGGACGCGGGCAACGCCACCGAGAAGGCACTGAACCTCCTGGAGGCCGCGGCATTCGGAGCCCCACGACGTCTCGGTGAAATCGCGGCGGACGCGGGCGTTCCCAAGGCCAGCGCCCACCGAATCCTGCAGACCCTGGTGACCAACGGCTTCCTGGCCTCAGACGGTGCCGGCAGCTACGCGCCCGGCCCCCGCCTCCATGCCCTCGCCGCCCGTATAGGGGCGGCGGCCATCGATGACGACATGTCCATCAACGCGGAACTGGGCGCCCTACGCGAACTCACCGGTCAGACAGTGCATGTGGCCATGCACAGCGGTCACAGCATCACTTACACCCACAAGCTGACCGGTTTCCACGCCGTCCAGATGGCCTGCCGCATCGGCATGCAGATGCCAATGCACTCCACCGCTATCGGCAAGTGTGTCCTGTCCGGCCTGACCCCTGCGGCCCTCGATGACTACCTTCGCCGCGTCGGACTGCCGTCGCAAACGGAGCGTACCCTCACCGAACCCAACCAGTTGCGTGCCGAGTTGGAGCGAGTACGCCGCCAGGACTTCGCCCTCGACGACGAGGAGAACGAGAAGACGATCCGCTGCCTGGCCGCCCCCCTGCGAACGAGGGCAGGCACCATCATTGGCGGCGTCAGCGTATCCACCGTCGCATTCCTCGTCCCGCGCGATCAGCTACTGACGTGGACCGACTCAGTAAGGCATTCCGCAGCCAGGATCTCGGCCCAGCTCGGCTGAGAACCGTCGACGCCGACCTGTCGCTGTCTCAGGATGGTTCTGACCTGCTCGATTGACATGCGCTGCAGCATGGATGGTGGGCACGAGCGTGTACCGGTTCGTGGTATCGCAGCTCGCACGTCGCATGGCAGGCACAGTGTCCGCGAGTCGATCACATAACAGACCGCGGCGTTAAGCACCGTTCGTTGAGTGGTTCGTGGCAGAACTGGTCGAGCGGCTGGTTCCTGACGAGTTGTGGGTGTCGCTCCGGCGGGTGGTGCCGCCGACGGAGATCAAGCGTCCGCAGGGCGGCGGTCGAAGTCGTGCGGGTGACTGATAGGCCCTGGCCGCGATCATCTTCATAGCCAGTCCCGGCTGCACTTGGCGGCAGCTGCCACGGTCTTCGGTCCTGCATGGCCTACCATCTACCGAGGCTTTGCTCAGTGGAGCCGTGGATCGCGTCTAGGCTCGGCTGCACCGAGTCCTCCTCGACGAGCTGGGTGGTCGAGGCGACTTGGACTGGTCGCGGTGCCCAATCGACTCCGTCAGCATGAAAGCGGCAAAGAGGGGGCCACTGACTGTGACCCACCGCAGTACGCCCGTGCCGGCACCCGCTGGTGTCTTTTGAAGGTGGCGCAGCGATCCGTTGGAGGACCAGTTCCTGGTGCAGTTTCAAGTGGTGAGCAGGCCGAACCACCATCGCTCGACCTGGCTGATCCATGAGGGGTCGGTCGGGGTGAAGTGGACGTGGAAGCGGGGTGCTTGCCCAGCCACGTCTTGATTCCGGGTGCCACCGATACCCAACGCACCAATCTTGAAATGAGGGTGACCACCCATCACATCCAATGCTTGGAGGCGCCGGCTCCTGCCCGTGGAGGGGCCGAGAGCTTTCGCCGGTGGTTCTGGTTCTAACCATTGACACGCTCCTGTTGCACGCTTAGCGTGATCGCCGTTCCGTTAGGCAATACCTCATTCCACGTACTGGAACGGCATCGCCATGGACCCTCTCCTCACCACTTCCGCACACGCCTGCTCCGCGCGCGGCGCTCACCACACGCCGTCGTGGACCATACCCACGACCTATTGGGGCGGAATGTCGTGTCATCAAGCTGACCACGTGAGGTCTCCCCGTATCACTTGCCGCCGGGGCGAGCAATGGCCGCCCAGTGCGGCTCCGTTTCTGTAATCAGTAGGACCGAGGCGATGCGCGGCGGCCCTCGACGGGTTTCACAGATTAAGAGGAGCCGACAAAGCCGGTCACTGCGATGCGCGCCGGTTCATCTCCGGTGGGGATGGGCGACATCGGAATCGAGCAGTTCATCGCCGAGGGCTCGATGGACGACGTGAGCACAACAGCTTGCGCCAAATTTTGGGGGAGATGGAGGAGTCTCGCAGTGGTCGACGGCGGCAGCGCGTGGGCCATCCGCACGAAAGTGCTGGTTCCGCTGGTAATCCCACAGTGCTACTACATGGCTGGCCTTCTCTCTGGAACGGTGAAAAGTTGAGGTGCGGGTTGCTTATAGTGCCTCGTTGCGTACTAAAAGACCTGAGCGAAAGGCAACAACTATGAAGATTGCTAGCGGGAGTTCCCGGATTGCCAGGATCGAGTGGGGCGTGCTTGAGGGAACACGGCCGCGCCCGCTCGGAAAGACCTCCTATGGGTCCGACTGGGGCGCCACCATTTGTGTGCCGCTCGCCCGGGTCACCACCACCGACGGGGCACAGGGCATCGGGCCGACGTGTAATTCGTGGTGGGCGACGTCCTCGGAATATCGGTCCCGATTGATGGACCTCGCCTACCAGGCCGTCGGCCTGCCCGTCGAGACCCTCTTCTCGACAGAAGCGGGTACGCGGGAAGCCTGGATTGCCCTCGACTACCCGTTGTGGGACCTGGCCGGCGTCCAGGCAAAGATGGCGGTCTACGAACTGGTTGGTGCTGGCGCGGTGACCTCCAGCCTAGAACCCCTCACCGTGGCTTGCTACGACACATCATTCTTCTTCGACGAGCTCTTGCCGGATGCCGACGGCGCGACCGACGCCCGCGGAGCGGAAGTGGTGGCAGCCGAAGCCGCCGCTTCGTACGCGGCAGGTCATCGGGCCTTCAAGATCAAGGTGGGAAGAGGAGCACGGTGGATGAACCCCGCCGCAGGCCTCGACCGTGACGTAGCCGTCATGAAGGCTGTCCGGGAGGCGATCGGGCCAGACTGCGTGCTGCTAGCGGATGCCAACAACGGTTTTACGCTGAACACAGCCCAGGAGTTCCTGGACCGAACGGCTGATCTGGGGCTCGGTTGGCTGGAGGAGCCCTTTCACGAGCGTGAGGCACTGCTCGAAGCGCTGCGCGCCTGGATCGAGCATGCGGGCCTGCGCGTCGAGCTAGCCGATGGGGAAAGCGCAACCCTCGATAAGGGTTGCCAGCTGGCTGAACGAGGTCTCCTCGACGTCGTCCAGGCGGACATCTTGGATGCCTCGTTCAGCCGTTGGCGTCGAGCAGGGGCCAGCCTGGACGCCATGGGTGCAGGCAGCGCCCCCCATCACTTCGGGCAGTATCTCGGCAACTACGTCTCGGGGCACCTCGCTGGGGCGTTCAACGGCTTCCGGTATGTCGAGTGGGACCCAGCCCGCGTGCCCGGCCTCGAGGCACCTGGCTACCGCTTCGCCGAGGGCTGTCTGACTCTGGCATCCGCGCCCGGATTCGGCATCGAGGTCGACGAGGAGACTTACCGTAGGGCGGTGGACGCCGGGGGGTTCGATATCAGGATCGTGGGAGGGGCCAGGTAGGCATTCGATTGATCGCGTGCCTCGGCTATCCGGCACTTCGGGCTCCCGCCGCAGTGCTTCACGGCTGTGACAGCCCACGACTACCAGTGGTCGGCCGCACGCTGTTCGACTCGTCAGGCACAACAAAACTCCGGCAACACCGCGAGATGGAAAGGTTGCGGAAGGGAACGAGATGTCACCGAGTAGGGCTTTGGCGAACATGAACACACCCGAAATGCGTCTCGGTGGCCATGCGGTCGTCGAACAGCTGATGGCACATGGGGTCACCAGGGTCTTCGGTGTCCCAGGCGAGAGCTACCTCGCTGTTCTCGACGGTCTTTACGAACACCGAGACGAGCTCGAGATGATTGTTGCCCGCCAGGAGGGCGGTGCCGCGATGATGGCCGCGGCCCACGGCCGGCTGACCGGACGCCCGGGCATCTGCTTTGTCACCCGAGGTCCGGGAGCGACGAACGCGAGCATCGGTGTGCACGTCGCCTCGCAAGATGCCAGCCCGATGGTGCTGTTCGTCGGTCAGGTGCCGTTACGCAGTCGGGGCAACAGGGACTTTCAGGAGATCGACTACTCGGCGATGTTCGGTACGCTGGCCAAGGAAGTCATCGAGATCAACTTGGCCGACCGGATTCCTGATCTCGTGGCGCGCGCCCTGCGTACCGCAGTGTCCGGCGAGCCTGGGCCGGTGGTTGTGGTCTTGCCGGAGGATGTTCTCAGCGAGCACACTGATGTGCCCGTAGTCCCTCACCGGCACCCTGCCCGGTCGTACCCGCACCGGACAGACACCGACCGAGTCGCGGAACTGCTCCGGACGGCCAACTTCCCGGTGATCGTTGCGGGGAGATGCGGCTGGACTGCAGAGGCGCGGGACCGCCTGCGCTCGTTAGCTGAGTCATCGGCAGTGCCGGTCGTGACGGCCGTCCGTTGCCAGGACGTAATCGACAACGACTCGACGGCCTACGTGGGAACGCTCGGTCTGCGGACAACTCCGGGTCTGGAACAGCGAATTGCGAAGGCTGACGTCGTGGTGCTGCTCGGCACCCGGCCAGACGCTCTCACCATGGCGGACGTCCGGTTCGGCGGTGATCCAGGAAGCGCTCCCGTGGTCGTGCACGTATACCCGGACGCCGACGCGATCGGACGTGTCCACCCCACCGATGTCGGCGTCGTCAGCGCTCCGGACGCCTTCCTAGCGGCACTGCCGGACGACCTCGGTCGTACCCCGACACGGGAAGCGTGGTGTGCAGCGTTGCGGCGCCAAATCGACGAAGAGGACCTCAGACCCGTAGGCGAGCAGGGCGGGGAAATGATGAGCGTCTTCGACAAGCACGTGCCCCACGACGTCATCCTGACGACGGGGGCGGGCAACTACACAGCCTGGCCGCAGCGATACCACCGCTTCACCAGTTTCCCGTCGCAGGTCGCGACGCAGAGCGGTGCGATGGGTTACGGCGTCCCGGCGGCCATTGCGGCGGCGCTCGCGCACCCGGACCGCCGAGTGGTGAGCTTCGCCGGAGACGGCTGCTTCCTCATGACCGGCCAGGAACTCGCGACCATCACACGGTACGGACTCGACATCCTCGTCGTCGTCGTGAACAACTCCCGCTATGGGACCATTCGCGACCACCAGGAGCGCCGATATCCGGGACGCGTGAGCGGCACTGAACTGACCAATCCTGATTTCGTTCAGCTGGCGCAGTCATTCGGAGCGCATGCGGTGCGGGTTTCTGATGCCCAGGAGTTCTCACATGCGCTCGGCGAGCTGATCGGCCTTTCCGGCCTCCGTCTGATCGAGATCTCTCTAGTCCGGTAGGGGGGAGAACCGGGTGGCTAGGTCGAAGTCCGACCAATACAGCGATCGGCGTGGGTGGGTGGTTGTGGGGGCGGTCATGGTGCTGTGGGGCGGGTTTAAACGGGCGTAACACTTGCGACGGAAGTAGGAACCAGTGACCTACCCAGACATC
>NZ_JBWKFL010000114.1:0-7428 GCF_056434305.1 Streptomyces sp. NPDC044061
GCGCAATCCCCGTAACTACCTGGCCTTTCTCGGACTCGCCGCCGCCCTCTGTTGCTACAAACGCCTCGTCCGCCTCACCACGTAGGACACGGTCTTAACTGGACGTCGAGGACCTGAGCGATGAGCTGGGGAGACCGGCCGCCGTCCCGGCGGCGGCGGCTGACGGTCGGAGAGCTGACTCAACGACCGGGCCCCCGGCGGCTGCCGGGGGCCAGGGTGTGTGTGGGCCGCTTCTCTACTCGTTCCGCTGCTGGATCGGTCACGCCCGCTGGCTCAGTCGGCCTGCTGCTCGCTCGGTCGTAGCCCGGCAGTCCACTTCTCCTCGATGCGGCCCAACTTCCATACCGCGACGGCGATGACCCAGGTCGCGAAGAACAGGCCGACGATGACGTAGCCGATGATGTTGAGTCGAGACCGGAGATCCAGTCCCAGAAGGGTTGCGGGTCGGCGTGCCGTCCGGGGTGACGTCGTTCTGGACGAGTGGCGTGTCGTCGTCGAGTTCGATGGGGAGTTTTGGCACACCGGGAATATGGCGCGCGACGAGGTGCAGACGAGGGCCCTACTTGGAGCAGGCTGGCGCGTGTTGCGGCTGCGCGAAGGGAACCTGACCAAGCTGGGTGTCGGTGAGGTGTCGGTGTCCGTTCCGGCCTACGCTGACGCGCACACTCTCACGTGTGCAGCCATCGACGGTCTGGCACAGCTTGGATGCGAGGTCCCCGACATCCAAGACTATCGATCGACTGGTCGCCCCATCGCCACCGCTCAAGCCGAGACAGACATTTACTTCTTGCGGGACGTAAGTCTCGCCTCTGAATTTCCCGATGTCGCCGCTGAGTGGGACATGAAGAAGAACACCGGGTCCCCGAACCGGGTTGCTCCTTTCGCGAACACGAAGGCGTGGTGGGTCTGTGCCTCGTGTGGGAACGAGTGGCAGGCTCTCATCACCAACCGCACACACACGGGCAAGGCTGTCCTGTGTGCGGTCGCAGGCGGCAGGGCACCTCTCGGGCGACCCCGAAGGCTGGTCGTTCCCTCGCCGATCTGTTCCCCCAGGTGTCTGCAATCTGGCATCCGACGATGAACGGAGAGGTCACCCCGGCAGCCGATGTCAACCCCGGCTCGAATACGGATCGGTGGTGGCTCTGCCCTCGCTGCGGAAAATCCTTTCTCTCCACACCACACAATCGGAAAAAGGCGGCTTTGCTCTGCCTGTCGTGCTCACTTAGCTACTCCGTTAAGAAGCCACCCCCAGGGTGTGATCCGCCTCTTTTTGTCTGAAACCGTGACCTGTGAACCTGGGGCGCGGCTCCGGGTTGGTTGCACTGATCGAGCCCCTCACGCCTTCTGATCTGGGGCGGAAACTGACCCAGGAAGTGTGGCACCTGACGGTGTGTCGGCGGTGTGTCGCAGGAGCCCGCAGCTCGCGACAGTTGAGCCTGAGTCGGCCGATCTCCGCATAGCGAAGGTGCGCTGGTGCCGTGAGTCGAGGGTCGCTTGGGTGGTTTCCTGAGCCAACTCCGCCCGCTGCTCAGTCGAAGCACCGCCGGATCAGGGCGAGATCCTCGCCGGTCGAGCTCCGCGTGATCTCGTGCGTCTTGAGCCGGGAGGGGCTGTCGTCGACGAACGCCGCTTCAGTGCGGTGCTCCTCGGGTACGTGGACGCGGCCGCGACGGAAGAGGTCCTCCAGGAACGACGTGGCTACCCGCTCGGGGTCGGCGGGCCGTACCGAGCCGCCAGCAGGGGCGGAGCCAGCGATGCCGAACCGTCGTTCCTCCGCGGGGGCGGAGAGGATGAGGGGTCGGGTGAGCCCGTACGTCGATCCGTGGATTGTGACGGCCGTGAGCCCTTCGTCGTCGCCACCGCCCGGCATCGCCTCGGCGATTCCGGCGGCTCGGCGTGCCACCTCGGGCTCGGTGATGGACACGGCGGCCTTCAGAGACAGGACGCCGTGACGGATGAACGCCGACCTCAGCCACTGACCGTACTTGCCGCCGTTCCGGCGCTGGTCCGCAGCGATCATATGACCTGCAACCTGTGCGAAATAGGCGGACACCACGGGCGCCGCCACGACGGCATCGACCAGCAGCTGTCCAGCGATCTCGGCCGCCAAGGCGAGACCGGCCTGGTCCTGCAGGTCCTGTTGCCGGAAGATCCCGGCGACCACCTTCAGGAACGCGCCGCTGAACACCCGGGAGAACGAGTGCGGCTCGCTGGAGAGCATGCTCGCCGGCCCGTTTGGCGACAGATCCACCGGGTCACGGTAGAACAAGCTGTTCGACAGGTTGCGCAGGCAGTCCAGATCGACCGCGTTCGGGTGGCCTTGTCGGATCGCCCAGCCCAGTTGCTCGGCCATCCTCGACACCCGCGAGGACAGTTCGAGGTCGCCATGGGTCTCGGCCAGTACCGCGATCCGCAGCGTTTGAAGCCGCAGTGAGGTCAGCAGCGCGCTGATATCACCGAAGGCCTCGTGCAGGGCGGCCACCTCTGCGCTCGCCGCGTTGAACAGCCGAGGACACAGGGCATCGAGGATCGCGTGACCCGTCTCGTGAGCCAGGACGTCGGTGCTCTCGCACGTGGCGACGGTGACGCCCGCCACCGTGCGGCGGAAGAACCACAGGCCCCTGCGGTCGTAGAAGGCGTTGAGGTCGTCTCCCGCGTCAAGGTGCGCGGTGAGGGAGTGGCCGACCGAGGAATGCCACTGCGTTCCGCTCGGGACCAGCGGCCCCCAGGTCCGGCTGGACCTGCTGAGCCCATCGGCCGCCACCCAGTAGCGGAAGGCCTCCGTACCCGGCCCGGCACCGTCCGGCTTCGGCGCGGATTCTGCGATGGCCATAGGGAAGGGTTGTGTGTCGAGTTGGGGAACGGGATGCGATACCGGCATGTTGACCTGTGGAGGAAATCCGGGGTCATCCTCATACACCAGAACCGTCGGAATAATGCCTTGCTGTTGCTGAGTGACCGTTGGCCCCACCCATGGTTCAATCTCTTCCGGCTCATCCGTAGACATGATCATCCCTCCGCGTCTTATCATCTGGAAAACAAGGAGGCCAGGACGACAAACACCGCCTCCCCGCCGAGGAGTACGGCACTCACACCGTACGACCTGCTCCTTCGTCGAATTTCCTCACGATTGTCCTTCATTTTTTTGGCCATGCCTATAGCCGCCCCCCGTGTGAGCCGGTAATCACTGTGCTCGTAATTTAGAAGCTTGTCAGGATCGGGGCCGAACGCCCAATCCATCTTGGGCCAGAGAACGTAGAATGCACAGGCGAGAATGCTGCAGATGAAAATAATTAGACCCCCGGCAAACCATACCGGCAAAGGACGACCATTCGCCCCCAGTCCAAAGTAGGAGGAAAATGACCCAATGAGCGTCGCAATGGTGATGAGGCCGGTTGCTCTATTCCGGAGATTCGTAAGTGTGGTGTCCTGCTGCGCTAGTCCGTGGACGGCGGCATCATAGGCCAGTTTGTACTTATCGGACGGAATCTCTTCTGAGTTAGCTGACTCATATGAAATATTGCCGGACCCTGCTTCCATGCCTCCTCCAATCGTTTGATGTTCATCCCGAATCGCTCATGCGTCATACGTTGACGGTTGGTTGAGGCGTGGGCGACTCAGTGAGGTCCACATGGGTGACGCTGTGCCTATACCGCAATGCGCCAAGCGCGCCGGGGGCACACGTTGGGCGCGTGCAACCCTGTCAGGAGGGAGGGGGCGCCAAGGTTCGCGCCTGCTGTCTGCGCCGCCCGGTCACAAGCGCTCTAGGCGCACGCCCCCTTCCTGGCGTGTGGTTCCGCAGGTCAGATGCGGCGAGCGGGGCAGATTGGCAATGCCCCCACGCACCCGACAACGCTCAACTCACCAAGCGGACACGGCCCACAAGACCGATCCATCTCATTGTGTTAGTACTCCAGCTGTAGATCGTGATCTCGCCGCCAGGCAGGCCCTACTCGTTCGCGCCGTGCCCGGGTGGCCACCCGATGACGCCTTCCGCTTGGACGTTGTGCAAGGACGCTCCTTCGAACCGGGCACCGGTGACGTAGGTCAGCCCGAGCGGGGGCACGCCAGTGTTCACGCTTCCGAACCTGGCGTCGGTCAGATCGGTGTCGCGCAGGTCAGCACCCCGCAGATCGCATCCGGCCAGGCTGGCCTCGCGCAGTGAAGCCCCGCGCAGGTCTGCGTCGCTGAAGTCACAGAACTTGAACCAACACCCGTCCAGGGTGGCGTGGCGTAGATCGGCCCCGCTGAACGAGCAGCGGGTGAACCGCAGCCGCGACGTGCGAGCTGAAGCAAGGTTCTGGCCGGTGAAGTCCTCACCGTTCACGGCCGCATAGCTGTGGAGCGCGGCGAGTCGTTGTCTCGCGGTCAGTGGTGTGGTCATGTGCGCCAGCGTGTCAGCCGGGTCGGTGGCCGTCGCCCGGATTTCCGGCAGTCCGCCGTCCGTCAGCCGACACACAGGTCCGGACTGGTGCGGGAGCAGGTGCGGCCACCGGTGATCATCGGTGTGTGAAGACAGAAGATCAGACGGTGGCCGCAGGTCACAGCATAGATCCCGTCCGTTGGCGGGAGGCGTTCGAGGTGGCCATGGGGCGTATCGCGGGCCGGTTCGCCCGGGTCGAACCCCGGCGGCGGGCTGGGCGATTGGTGTTGGGACTGCTGGCGGACCTGCCGCGCAAGAACTGTTGGACGATCGCGGAGTGGGCCGGGGACACGAATCCGCATGGCATGCAGCATCTGCTGTGCCGGGCGGCCTGGGACGCCGATGCCGTCCGCGACGACGTGCGCGAGTACGTCGTGGAGCACCTGCACGACGAGGCCGCGGTGCTGGTCGTGGACGAGACCGGCGACGTGAAGAAGGGCACCCACACCGTTGGGGTCCAGCGCCAGTACACCGGCACCGCCGGCCGGATCGAGAACTCCCAGGTCGCCGTCTACCTTGTCTACGCCGGCGCCTGCGGGCACGCAGCGGTGGACCGCGAGCTGTACATCCCGCGCTCCTGGATCCTTGACCCCGACCGCTGCCGTGCGGCTGGACTTGGCGAGGACACCGACTTCGCGACCAAGCCGGAGCTGGCCCGCGTGATGATCGAACGGTTCCTGGACGCCGGACACCATGTCGGCTGGGTGACCGGAGACGAGGTCTATGGCGGCAACTCGAAACTGCGGTCCGCTCTGGAGGAACGTGGCATGGGCTACGTGCTCGCAGTAGCCTGCTCGGCTGAAGTGGCCACCAGGGCAGGCAAGTTCCGCGCGGATGCCCTGGCCGCCAAGCTGCCCCGGCGGGCCTGGCAGAAGCTGTCCTCCGGACAGGGAGCGAAGGGACAGCGTTTCTACGACTGGGCCGTGATCGATCTGGTCGCCACGGGATCAGGAGGACGCCACCTGCTGATCCGCCGCAACCGAGCCACCGGCGAACTGGCCTACTACCGCTGCCATTCCGCCCAGCTAGTGCCGCTGAACACCCTGGTAAGGATCGCCGGTTCAGGGTGGCGAGTGGAGGAGACGTTCCAGGCCGGGAAGGGCCTGACCGGGCTCGACGAGCACCAGGTCCGCCGCTACCCCTCCTGGAGCCGCTGGGTCACCCTCGCCATGTTCGCCCACGCCTTCCTCGCCGTCGTCCGAGCCGATGAGCATGCCCACCGGCCGGAACCCGACGGCCTGATCCCGCTGACCTGCAATGAGATCCAGCGACTGTTCATCACTGTTGCCGTCCGGCCTCTTCACGATCTGGCCCACCGGCTTGGCTGGTCCGACTGGCGACGCCGCCACCAGGCACGGTCACGGACCAGCCATTACCTGCGACAAGCCGCATCCCAGGCATGAAGATCACGATCTACAGCTGGAGTATTAGCCGCTGTAACTGCTTGTTCTCTATCCGCTTGCGTGGTCGGCTGGGTTCGAACAGCGTCCTGGATCGGGTGAGTTAGCCGATGCCGGGGCATGGAAGAGGGGCCTCTTGGTAGCTCGCGGTTGTCGAGTCCAGCGAGAATCAAGAGGCCCCGTTGTCGAAGTGTCGCGTGATCGCGGTTGCCGGGTCCAGTTCGTCCACTCCTGCGTGTGACTGTCTCGCCCACAGGTTCGGGAACGCGGCCGACCGGCCGGACCGCCGGCCCCGCTACGGCTCGGACATGAGCGATGCCGAGTGGGCTGTGGTGAGAGTCCTGCTGCCGGTCCCGGGATGGCTGGCAGGCCGTGGTGGCCGGCCGGAGGGCTACTGCCACCGGCAGATGATCGACGCGGTGCGCTACCTCGTCGACAACGGCATCAAGTGGCGGCCGATGCCGTCCGACTTCCCGCCCTGGCCGCGGGTCTACGCCTTCTTCGCCCGCTGGCGGGACGCAGGGCTGACGGCCGAATTGCACGACCGGTTGCACCAGGCGGTCCGCCAGGCAGAAGGCCGTGATCCGGAGCCGAGTGGGGCTGTGGTGGACTCGCAGTCGGTGAAGGCGGACGCCACCGTCGCCCACACCTCACGCGGGTTCGACGCAGGCAAGAAGATCAACGGGCGCAAGCGGCACCTGCTCACCGACACGCTCGGACTTCTCCTGTCCGTGCTGGTCACACCGGCGTCCATGACCGACCGGGACGGCGCCCGGAGACTCCTGCCGACGGCAGCCGGCCGCTTCAGACGGCTGGCGCGGGTCTGGGCCGACGGCGGCTACACCGGCCACCTCACCGACTGGACCAGCCAGCATCTCGGGCTCGTCCTCGACATCGTCCGCCGGGGCGAGGACGTCCAAGGCTTCCAGGCACTGCCCCGCCGCTGGGTCGTCGAGCGGTCCTTCGCCTGGCTTCTGCGCAGTCGGCGCCTGGTCCGGGACTACGAACGACGCACCGATACAAGCGAAGCCGTCATCCGGTGGTCGATGATCGCACTCATGAACCGCCGCCTGGCCGCCCGACGTGATCAACCTGTTCCAACGGCAGCAGCGTGAACCTTCCGGGCTTCGTCTCCACCAGCCAGCCACGTTCCACCAGCCTCTTCAGCCGTGCTCTCGCACCCTCGACGCGTGAGGCAGAGGCGCTGTCCCAGCCCAGCACCACGGCCGCCCGTCGGGCGCCCAGCCCGTCGTCTCCGGCCTCCGCCGCGGCGGCCATCACCGCCTGGTAGTCGACGGACAGGTCCTCGACGCCGCCGGCGTTCTCCCGATGCGGCACCGCACGTCGCGGGCCTACCGGCTTCCTCCTCGACGGACCGCCGACCGCCATGGCGGGTGCTTCCTCCTCGGCCAGTGCCTCCAGATACTGCTCGAGCCCGATCACCCGGCGTCTGAGAACCTCTTCGGCGTCAGCCAAGTCCGCCCGCACCCACTTGAGTTCGGCTTCGAGCTCCTCCACCCGCACTACCGCGGCCTTCCGCCGCGCTTCCAGAACCGCCCGCATCGACGGCATCCGACACCCCCACGGCAACTTGATCAGCAACGA
>NZ_JBWKFL010000115.1:0-7318 GCF_056434305.1 Streptomyces sp. NPDC044061
GCTTCCGCAACGCCGAGAACCAACGACTACGGACACGCTGCGTCACCACCCGCCGAGCCCGCAGACACCTCCGCACCGCTCAACTTTGAAGACCCGACAACGTCGGGACGTGTCGGCACTGCCAGACGGCACGGGTCCGGCTAGCGAGACGAGAAGGCGTACGAGAGGAACCAGTGGTAAAGCCTCGTAAACGTGGTACCGGCTCCAATCTGGTGGATATGGGCCGTGGTGCAACGCGGGACCGGTGCCTTCGGGCGTCGGTCAACTCCGAAGCCGACTTCCAACGACCGGTGGGGAGGCCATGTTGAAAGCCTGCGGCGTAGGCATGGCGATGTTGCCGGGGCATCAGCTGGGCGCCTCCCTCGTCAATCGGTACATGGTGAACGTGGGAACCACTCGCGGTCGCCCTCCCCGTCCGGGCCGCCAGCTCGGAGCCTTGGGGGCAGGCCCGTCGTCGGCTGAGGACCGTCGAGTGGGGCGGAGGCTTCGTAGTAGTCCGAGCCGGGGAAAGCCCGGTACACGGCGAAGGGAGCCAGCAAGTCACGCAGATGCGGATGCTGGAAGGCCAGGAGGTCGTTGGTGAACACCGACGAGCTGGAGTACGTCTTGCTCAAGGCGGAACGCCGGGTACTGGAGATCCAGACCAAACTGCACCGTTGGGCGACCGACGATCCTAATCGTCGGTTTGACGACCTGCACAATCTCGTCGCTGATCCCGCGTTCCTTCTGGTCGCGTGGGCTCGGGTACGGGGTAACAAGGGAGCTCGCACGGCCGGGGTGGACGGTCAGACCGTCTTCTCAGTTGAGGCCATGCGGGGAGTCGAGGGATTCCTCGACGGACTGCGGAAGGGATTGAAAGACCGCAGTTTTCGCCCGGTGCCGACGCGCGAGCGGATGATCCCAAAACCAGGCGGAAAGAAGCGTCGTCTGGGGATCGCGACTGTCGCCGACCGGGTGGTCCAAGCCTCCTTGAAGCTGGTGTTGGAGCCGATATTTGAGGCGAATTTCCTCCCGTGCTCTTACGGGTTTCGCCCCAATCGCAGGGCTCATGACGCGGTGGCTGAGGTGCGTTTCCTCGCGTCCAGATCATTCCAATGGATCGTGGAGGGCGACATCAAAGCCTGCTTCGACGAAATTTCGCACTCCGCACTTCTAGATCGCGTGCGGATGCGGATCGGAGACAAACGCGTTCTGTCCCTGGTCAAGGCGTTCCTCAAGGCCGGAATCCTCGGTGAGGATCGGATCTTGAGGACAACTGACGCCGGCACCCCGCAAGGATCAATTCTGTCTCCTTTGCTCAGCAATATTGCGCTCTCGGTCCTGGACGAGCACATCGCCCAGGGAGCGGGCGGTCCCGGGATCACGCGTACCAGCGGGGGAAACGCCGTGCTGGAAACCTTCCGAACTACAGACTTGTCAGGTACGCAGACGATTGGTGCCTGATGGTCGCTGGTACGAGGAAGGACACCGAGGCGCTGCGTGAGGAAGCGGCAGAGGTCCTCTCCACCATGGGCCTGCGCCTGTCGGAGGAGAAGACACTGATCACTCACATCGACGAGGGGCTGGACTTCCTGGGGTGGCGCATCCAACGCCGCCGTAAGCGAGGAACAGACCGGTACTACGTTTACACCTACCCGGCGAAGAAGGCTATCGCCTCGATCACCGCCAAGGTCAAGACGTTGTGCTGGCAGGACGTCAATCTGCCCCTGGAGATACTGCTCTACCGGCTCAATACAGCAATACGGGGCTGGTGTATCTACTTCCGTCCCGGGGTATCCAGCGTGGCCTTCGGCTACCTACGCGCCGTCGTCTGGTGGCAGGTTTTCCGATGGTTGCGCCGCAAACACCCCAAGAGTAGTTGGAAGGACCTGCGTCGAAAATACTGCGCAGGAGGATGGTGGCCATCGGAGGGGAATGTGTCGCTGTTCGATCCGGCGAAAGTCCGCACCACGCGGTATCGATACCGGGGAACAGTGATCCCGTCACCCTGGCCACGAGCTGCATACCTCCCAGGCTAACGGGACTTGTGGAGAGCCGGATGCGGTGCCAAGTCGCATGTCCGGTTCGGGAGGCGGCCCGAAGAAACGGACCGGTCGTAAGGCCGGAACCGCGCTTCGGGCCGACCTCACGAGATAGAGCTGTCCTTCCTCGCGCTCAAGGACACGCTGTTCGCCGGCCGGGTTCTGCGCTCCGGCGACCCGGTCGGGCTGCAGCAGGAACTGTGGGCTCTGCTGGTCGTCTACCAGATCCTTCGCCGCGCCATGGTGGATGCGGTCGAGTCCCGGCCCGGCACCGACCCGGATCGTGCCAGCTTCACCGTCGCCCTCCGCACGGCGGCGGAACAGGTGATCACCGCGCGGGAAGTTCTCGGACCCGCCGACGGCTACGGCGGCATCGCGCAACTGAGGCTTGCTCTTCAGGGTGATAGTGAGGGGGCGAGGGTCAGTCCGGTTTCGGCGATGAAGCCGTCGAGGAGGGTGGGGCGGTACTGCATTTTCTTGAGCCGGGTTCGGGTCTTGGCCGCGAGTTGGCGGGTGGTGCAGGCGGCGAGGTTGGCCAGTGTCTTTTTCAGGTGGGCCCATACGCCTTCGGCCGGGTTGAGGTCGGGTGTGTAGGGCGGGAGGCGGAACACGGTCAGCCAGGCGCTGCGGGCGGCGAGCAGGTCGCGCATCGCGGCGTCCTTGTGCTGGGTGGCGTTGTCCCAGACAAGGACGATCTTTCTGCCGAGCTGCTGGTGGGCGGCGTCCAGGAGCGTGATGAGGTCGTCCTCGCGGAAGCCCTTCTTCTCGCCTTTGCGGCCGGTGTGGACCATGGTCCGGTAGATGAGCCGGGTGCGCTGCCCGGGCTTGCAGCAGACCAGGCCGGCGAGCGAGACACGGCCGGAGCCCTTGCCGGTGACCTTGATGATCGGGGTGTGTCCGCGTCGGGACCAGGTGCGGGACTTGGGAGGCTTCAGGCTCTGCCCCGACTCGTCCTCAAAGCACAGCCAGGCGTCCTGGTCCCGGACCGTCTTTCCACCTCCGGCCAGACCTCCCTCATCCACGTCTCCACCGCCTGCGGGTCACGCTCGACGGCCCGGTGCACGGGGACCTGGACGCTCCAGCCCATCTGGTGCAGGATCCGGGAGACCTGCGCAGGGCTGAAGCGCACATGGAAACGCCGTGCGATCAGCAACGCGATCCTGGACAGTGTCCAGCGCTGGTCCTCGACCCAGCCATGTGCCACCGGCCCCTGCTCCAGTGCCTCATCCAGCCATGCCCGCCACTGCGGCTTCATCCGCGAGGACCGCCCGCTGGGTCCCCTGGACCGCAGGGCGTCGACCCCGCCCTCCCGCCAGACCGCGTGCCAGGCATACGCCGACTTCCGCGACACCCGTAACCGCCTGGCCACCACCGGCGGCCCCACTCCCTGCTCGAACATCTCGGCGGCCTCGAACCGTATCCGCTCCCGCGCAGCCCGCTGCACGGCGGTCAGGCCACCCCCATCGGGATACCGCATCTCCCAGACATACAACCGAACTGACTCGCCGTCACCCCCACACGCAATCCTCAGAAGCTGTGCTCGGTGCGCTGTTGCCTCCGCGTCGGGCACGCACCAGCGCCCGGCTTGTGAAATGCCCGATCTCGCAATACACCGTGGCCTCCCAGAATCGTCCCGGGAAGAGCCAGCGGATCACTTCCCTACACGTCGTCGTTCACCGGCGTGACGAGACCGAGCCCGACGATCTGGGCTTCAGGGAACGCACCCTCCGTCTGTTGCGCACCGATCCAGGACGGGCCTGGCGAACCGTCGAGATCAGCAAGGCCCTCGGCATCACGGTGAGAGCGAAGTACCGCAGCCTGTGCACACAGATCAACCAGTGGGCCGAGCAGACCATGCTGATCAGGGAAGGGCGAGGTAGATACCGGATTGCCCCCGAATGGCTGGCGCCTGCCGGGTGAAGACGATCAACTTGACGTGCCCCGGGGCGGGTTAACTCCGCGGCATTGCTTGTACAGGCCGATGGTCGACTCCATCAGTGCGTTGTCCAGCGCGTCGCCGACCGACCCGATGGAAGCGGCGATGCCGGCCCGGTCCAGGTGCTCGGTGAGCGCGAAAGACGTGTATTGACCAGGTTCAATCAGTGGATTCAACACCGGCTTATGTGACCGATAGTAGATGGTCGTTGAGGGCTTCGGCGGGTCTCCATTCGAACCGGTGCGGTTCAACGTCGAGCGCACCGGCATCCCCTGGCGCTACCTGCCCCACGACTTCCCGCCCCACCAGACCGTCTACGGCTACTTCGCCCACTGGGAAGCCGACGGCATCTTCGACCAGCTCACCGGCCTGTTACGCGGCAAAGTCCGCCAGGCCGAAGGCCACACGAGCGAGCCCAGCGCCTGTCTGATCGACAGCCAGAGCATCAAAACCTCCGCCACCGTCCCCCTGACCAGCCAAGGCGTCGACCCGGCCAAGAAAATCATCGGCCGCAAACGGCACATCGTCACCGACACCCTCGGCCTCCTGCTGGCAGTGGCCGTCACCGCCGCCGGCACCCAACTCCTCACCAAAGTCCGCAGCCGCCACCCCGCCATCACCAAAGCCTGGGCCGACAACGGCTACAAGACCAAAGCCGTCGAACAAGCCGCCCACCTCGGCATCGACCTTGAAATAGTCCAACGCGACCCCACCGTCCGCGGCTTCCACGTCCAGCCTCGCCGATGGGTCATCGAACGCACCCTCGGCTGGCTCATGCACCACCGCCGCCTGGCCCGCGTCTACGAAACCCACCCACACCGATCAGCAGCCGTGATCCAACTGGCCGCCATCAACCTCATGAGCCGCCGCCTCACCCACGAAGCCACCACCAACTGGCGTGACAGCTAAGCCAAATGAAACAGACAACCGAGAACCAAACGCTCACTAAGTAACCAACAGAGCTCCCTGGCCAGGCGGTTGAGACATCAGACATCTCGCCCAACAGCCGGGGAAGCTCTGCTCGTTAAGGTCCCACAGCCATCACCCGATCGGTGACCAGGCTGAAGAAGCTCACTGTTGTCAAACACGAGGGTGATTGTTCAGATCGAGTGCGGTCGCGTATGTCGACGGGCAGTCGGCCGAGGCGGCGCCGTCGCGGACGGCGAGACGCTCGGCATCTGACGTCGCGTCGAGGATCTGCTTGGACAGTGGTGGCCGTTCGTAGGGTGAGTCTCGTTACCGACCAGTCAGATTGACCCGTCGAACCCGTGTCGACGCGGCGTCTCCACCGCCGTCACACCGGCCACGGACGTCCCTATGACCACCACTCGGTCGAGTCTTCCGGTCACTCGATGACTCGAATCGCGGCGGCGGGGCACAGCATCGCGGCTTCCCGCACTGCCTCGTGCAAATCATTGCGGGGCGCGTCATCGAGCAGCACGACGACACCATCCTCCTCGCGCTGATCAAACACCTCCGCCGCGGCCACCACGCAGTGGCCTCCACCTACGCACTTATCCTCGTCAATTTCGATACGCATGTGTGTCACTCCCTTCAATTCTGTCGTGTCTGTATGAGACCGGGCGCGTATGTCACGGAGCGCCCGTCGTCGGTAGGGCAGGACGGTGTATCAAGTTGTTCGCCCCCTGTCGCATCGTCACCGCCCCTGGTCGAACAGGCCCACAGCGGTCAGTGCGCACAAGCCCCCATCCACACATCGGTCCCGGTCCGCTTGGGCCCTCACCGACTATCGACTCACCAAGTCACCAAGAGTCGTTCTGGGCCGTAGAGTTGGCGATCGCCGTCGTGCCAGGGGATATCTGCGACGGGTACAGCGAGGTCGAGGGTGGGGAAACGGCGAGCCAGGCCGGAGTACGCAATCTGCATTTCCAGCCGGGCCAGGTGCTGGCCGACGCACTGGTGGACACCAAAACCGAAGCCGAGGTGATTGGCTGCGTGGCGGGTGAAGTCGACTCGGTCCGGCTCGGCGAACACCTGCGGGTCACGATTGGCCGCTGGCAGCCAGACGACGACGTTCTCGAAGGCTTTGATCACCGTTCCCCCGATCTCAATATCCTCCAGAGCGGTTCGAACATCCGGGGCTTGAACGATGGTGGTGTAGCGCAGCAACTCTTCCACGATGCGGCCGATCGGGGCTGACTCGGTCTTGAGTGTGTCCCACCGATCGCGATCCTGTAGAAGGGTGAGGATGCCGAACGCCAGCGCGTTGGCGGTTGTCGCGTGAGCCGCTTGCACCAAGACGGTGGCGGTGGAGACGAGTTCGTCCCCGGTCATCTCCCCGCTGTGAACTAGCGCGCTAAGCAGATCATCGCTTGGTTGCGCTCGCTTGCGTTCAACGATCTCACGACTAAATGCGCGGAACTCCTCCCTTGCCTCCAAGACGTCGTCGACAGTCGCGCCTGACGTGTGCCGGACCGCGGCAAGTCGCTCGAACGTGCCACATTCACTTTCCGGCAAGCCGAACAGAGCGCAGGTCAACAGCGACGGTATCGGTTGGGCGAACGTCTCGACCAAATCGACAGGTGGGCCGACACGCTCCATGGCGTCAAGACGATCAGCGACGATCTGTTCGATACGTGCTCGATACTCGCCCACACGGCGCACCGTAAAGTAGGGGGCCACGATGCGGCGCAGTCGAGTGTGCTCGGGTACGTCCCTGTTGAAGAAGGCCAACTTGCTCAGCGAACCCTCATGGAGTGTTCGCACGACTTCGGGGTCCCGGAAGGCGTCGGCGAGCCGACCGTCCCGCCGATAGCGATCAACAATAGTGCGGACAGCATCCGGGAAGGCGGTGTCGTACTGGATGGCATCGAGGAGTATGGCGGCCTGCCGCTCCGGGTGCATGCTTGGCGGACCTGCGGGGAAGACGCTGATACGTGGATCACCCAGGACGGCACGAGCAAGCTCGTGGCTCGTCACCAGCCAACCGACGTGACCATCCGGAAAACGGAGCCGACTCAACGGTTGACTGTCTCGCAGCTCACCGAACTCGCGCGGCGGATCGAACGGACACGTACGTTCCGCGGGCAGCCGAACCGGCTCGGACTGCCTGACATCAGACAGCGACGGAATTGTCACGATCACAGCCTTTACAACGACGTCGTGATACAAGAGATCGGCTATGACGCCTAGCGCGCGGTGAAGCCGTGCCTGGCCACGTACCAAGCTATTGCTAGCTTGGCGTGCTTAGGCGCCGCACACCATGGCGGTAGGTAACGCAAACATGCCTGAGATTGACATCCTTGGACCGACGGGCAAATGGATCACTTGAGTCGGCGTGTGGTGGGACGGCTGTCCCATCGGTAGCGGGTGGCGGCTCGGCGAATCAGTATGCGGAGCG
>NZ_JBWKFL010000116.1:0-7216 GCF_056434305.1 Streptomyces sp. NPDC044061
ACAAGCCGCTTGACGCGCTACCTGCGTGGGATGTCTGTCGACCGGGGCAAGTACGGCTCGAAGATCCATCTGATCACTGAGCGGACCGGTCTGCCTCTGTCCGCCGGAATCTCGGGAGCAAACCTCCACGACAGCCGGGCCCTGATTCCGCTCGTGAAGGGCATACCGCCCATCCGCTCCCGGCGCGGGCGCCGGCGACGCAGACCGGGAAAGCTCCACGCCGACAAGGGCTACGACTACTCCCACCTGCGGCGATGGTTACGCAGCCACGGCATCAGCCACCGCATCGCCCGCAAGGGCATCGAGTCCTCGACCCGTCTGGGCCGCCATCGCTGGACCGTAGAGCGCACCCAACGTCCTGGCTCGCCGGATGCCGCCGCCTGCACCGCCTCTACGAGCGCAAAGCCGAGCACTTCCTGGCCTTCACCAGCATCGCCTGCACCCTCATCTGCTACCGCAGGCTCACCAAATGAGATGACGTCTAACTAAGACCGTGTCCTATGTGGTGAGGCGGATGTATCGCTTGTAGCAGCACAGTGCGGCTGCGAGTCCGAGAAAGGCCAGGTAGTTGCGGGGGTTTCGTTCGTAGCGGGGGCTGAGTCGGCGGTAGCCGGACAGCCACGACGTTGGGTCATGGTGCGCTCGATCACCCACCGGTGACGTCCCAGACGCTCGCTGGTTTCGATGCCCTTGCGGGCGATGCGTACGCCGATCCGTTTGCCGCGGACCCATGTACGCAGGTCGGGCTGGTCATACGCCTTGTCGGCGTGGAGCTTGCGGGGCTTGTACTGGCGGCCCCGATCGGGGTCGTGTCTCGATTGCAGCCCGGCGATCATGGGCTTCAGCCCCTGACTGTCGTGAGTGTTGCCACTTGAGATACCGACCACGAGAGGCAGTCCCGACCGGTCGGACAGGACGTGCATCTTGGAACCTGGCTTACCCCGGTCCACGGGGCTCGGACCTGCGAGTTCGCCCCTTTTTTCGCCCTTACATGGGCGGTGTCGAGGACCACGCGGGAGAGATCGAGCAGGTCTTTGGCCGCGAGTTTGTCGAGCACGGCCTGGTGCAGCCGGTGAGCAGTCGACTTCGAAATCCCGAAGCACGGCGGCAGCGCACGCCAGGCACAACCACTGACCAACACGTAGACGATCGCCGCGAACAGCGTCTCATCAGGCGTGTCCTGCGTCCCACCACCCTGCGGCCGAACCCTCGACGGAGGGACCAGCAGCTCCGCGATCTCCCACAACCCGTCCGGAACAATCCAACTCCACGCTCCCCGCCCCATATACAGCCCAACAACCGCCTCACCACATAGGACACGGTCTAAACGCTGGCGCATCTACCGCAACGCCCGCCGCAGCCCCAACCGGCTTGCATCAGCTTTCCGAGCTAACCTCACCCGCGAGAGGCAACGCTAAAAGCCTGAATGGACGGCCGGGGCCAGCCGTGCCTGGGCCGCGTCGAGGTGTGCCCTCACTGCCTCGGCGGCTCGCTTCGGTTCTCCGGCTGCTACCGCGTTCGCGATGGCTTCGTGCTCGTCGTGTGTCTGCGGGGTGATGACGCTTTCGAAATGGAGCCGGAACAGGTGCAGGTGAGCCCGGGCACCGGCGAACGCGGTCCGGGCCACCTCGTTGCCCGCGAACTGCAGGATCAGGTCGTGGAAGCGAGCGTCGTGCGCCGCGAGTTCTCGGTAGGCGTCGTAGTCGGCGCCCGTGGTCTCGGTGGGGCAGGTCGCGAGCTCAGCGAACAGGCGCGCGGCGCGCTCGGCGTCTATGTTCGCCGCCGCGGTCGATGCCGCCCATGGTTCGATCAGCCGACGAAAATCGTACAATTGATCGAACTCCGAAGCGGTGAGCACGGGAGTCGTCGAGTAGCCGCGGAGCGGCTGGCGAACCACTAGGCCGTCCGATTCGAGCCGGGCGAGCGCCTCCCGGATCGGGGTGGGTGACACCTGAAGTTCCCGGGCGAGGCCGTCGATGCTGATCCGCATTGACGGCTCGATGGCATGACTCATGATCATTGCTTTGACGCCTTCGTAGACATCGCTGGTCAACGTGCTCCGCTGACGTACCCGCGCGAAATGCTCGGCATGACTGGCCCGGTTCATGGCGCCTTTCTGATCAACCCTGTCGGATCCTATCTAAAATCTTCTCGCACCCAGCGGTTGACAGCTAGCAGGAGGCAAGCCAGGATCACACATCATTGACGCAACATCCTATAGGATCGAGGCTCGACCGATGGGGCATCCTCACCAGCGGACCGGCCGCTTGCGCGCGGGCTCGCATCGAGACCCTTAAGTCCTGCGGGGCCGAGGCGGTCTTGGCCGCAGGCGCACTCGGCCGTCTCGAGCCGCGCGCCAGAAGGTGTCTTGTAGACCCGCCAGCTCGGACGCCGCGTCCGTGGCCCTGACGCTCGTCCCGTGGGCACCCACCCCTACACCGCCAAGTACGAGTCGAGCACACTCGATCAGGGCTCCTGTGACGCTACGCACCAAGTCGGCTGCACCCTCGAGCTCAATCTCGACGACGCCCGCACGCTCCCCATTTTCATGGGAGCGTCGCCGCCGGCGAGATCCCCGCCAACGGCCAACCCGTCCAGACCAACATCGATAAGCTTGTCGAAAGGTAGATAGAGGATGACATTCAACTTGATGACAGACCAGCTCGGACCCGCACGAATCCTGCGCCGTCGCACCGGCACGGCAAATGGCGGTTGGGCTTATGACCGTCATCCGCAGATTGAGACGCTTGATGCAGGGTGCACGATCACGATTGCGGAGCTCGACGGGCCAGGCGTGATTCGCTCGCTACACTTTACGCAACACCCTGCCGAGTATTTTGCTTCCGGCGTGGGCCACGAGCGGGCGCAAGCAATGCTCGCCCGCGGCGTTGTGCTTGAGATTGAGTTCGATCGCTGCGGGCAGCCCTCAGTCCTTGTGCCGCTCGCGGACTTCTTTGCTGACGGTTGCGGCGGCCGTGCGTCCCACTTCACAACCCCCTACATCGAGAAGGCGCCTGAGTCCTACAATTGTTTCGCCCCTATGCCTTTCAAGGAGCACGCAACCGTGCGGCTCCGCAACGAAACACCTTGGGATCTACGCAACTACAGCTTTGTCGAGTGGGAGTCGCTAGCAGATTGGGAACCAGACCTGGGCTATTTTCACGCTACATGGCGGCGCTTCGGATTCCAGCTGCACGGGGAGAGCGACGAGCTCTTTTGTAAGATAGACGGCGACGGGCATTTCGTTGGGCAGTCCTGGAGCGTGGCCACTGACGAGGTGGCCTTCCACGAATTCTGGCACGTGATGGAAGGAAACCAGGAGATTAGAGTCGACTGCGCCACCGAACCACAGCATGACTACCTCGGCACCGAGGACTCATTTGGCCTCTCGTGGGGATTTCAGCGCGAGTTCAACGGTCTCCGTAACGGAGTGAACTTTGTGCAAAACCAACGCCCCACTCTCCTTAGTGTGTATCGTTTTCGATTTGACGAGCCAATTCGATTTACACAAAAGCTCGAGATGCGCACGAACTGGCAGCATGAGTATCGGGGAAACATGAAACGCATGCTTCCGCTGAAGGACAGCCGTGGCTGGGTCGACTACGCGACGACCTTTTACTGGTATCAACGTGAATGTGGATACGATCACGAGCCGATGGCACCTTTGGACGTTCGAGTAAGGCCCGTGCTGAACCAGAATGCCCGTCCGAGTATTGACTCGGGCGAATATCCTCCCGTCTGGTGATCAGCCTAAGACCCATGAGAAACAGGGCGACCTTGGAACGAGCCCAGGTCGCCTACCTCAAGAAGCCAGATATCAACCATAAATGGTGGAGGACCCAATGAAGCGAACCTCCTTCATGGCCCGCATCGGTCTGACCCTCGCGGTGACCGCCGTCCTTGGTGGATGCAGTGGTACGACCGGCGCCGACAGCCAAGCCGTTTCTACTCTGACCGAGCTGGACTATTACGGAACTGAGCCGACCTACATCGACGCTTTCGACAAGTGCGCTGCGCAAGCGGGCGTCACGCTCGACCGCCAGTACGCCCCGAGCACATCTTTCGTCCAGAAGGTCCTCCAGCAGGCGTCATCGAAAACTCTCCCAGATCTCCTCGTGCTCCCCGATATGGTCGTCCCACAGATCGCGTCAATCGGTGCGCTCGCCCCGGTGAGCGACTTCAACCTCACCACGGACGGCGTCGCTCGGGGCGTTCTCCAGGGCGGCATGTACAACGGCAAGGTCTATGGTCTGGCCCCGGCAGTGAATACGTCTGCTCTCTTCTATAACAAGGATCTCTTTGCCAAGGCAGGAATCCAGCCCCCGACGACGTGGGAGGAGTTGAAGGCCGACGCGGCGAAGCTCACCTCGGGCAACCGGTACGGCATAGCATTCGCCGATGGCACCCCGGCTTACGGTACCTGGGCCTTCCTGCCGTTCATGTGGAGCAATGGCGGCAACGAGAAGAACATTGCCACGCCCCAGACCGCTGAGGCCCTCCAACTTTGGGTGGACCTCGTAAAATCCGGTTCGGCGTCGTCCGGCGTCCTCAACTGGACGCAGACCGATGTCAGGGAACAGTTCATGGCGGGCAAGGCCGCGATGATGATCAACGGATCGTGGAACGTCTCGACCCTCGACAAGGCTCAGGGACTCAACTACGGGATCGTCAAACTCCCCGTGAAGTCATCCTCGGATACCGGGGTTGGGGTGCAGGGTGGCGAGTATTTCACCGTTCCACGGACGGGCAACAAGGCCAAAGAGGCCAAGGCCGCGCAGGTTGTCGCGTGCATGAACAGCGACCAGATGCAACTCGCGATTGCGAAGGGAGAGAGCTACATCCCATCCAGGACGACGCTCACCGCAAAGTTCGCCGCTGAGAACCCCAAGCTCGCCGTCTTTTCGGGTCTGATCACGACGGTGCACGCCCGCACGCGCGAGCTCGGTGCCGACTGGCCCAAGGCGGAGAACAAGATCGGTACGGCCCTTCAGACGGCCCTTACGGGCAAGGCCTCACCGTTGGATGCGCTCCAGCAGGCGCAGAACAACGGGTGATCAGGGCAGGTTTCAAAATGACGACGACAACCACCACCAGAATGCCGGCCCGCCCCGAGCCGCTGGCCGAAGCGGCGAGGCCACGCAACGGAAAGCGGCGCCGGGAGAGTCTCTACCAGTGGCTCTACCTGCTGCCCGCGGCCGTCTACATAATCCTGTTCTTCGGCTACCCCGTGGTGAAGAACCTCATCATGAGCTTCCAGGACTACACCACGGCGACCTTCTATACCGGCGAGGCGCCGTGGGTCGGCTTCCAGAACTACGCGGAGGTCCTGTCGTCGTCGATCTTCACGACGGCGGCGATCAACACCGCACTGTTCACCGCAGGCTCGATCGCGGGGGGGTTCGTAATCGGTCTCGCGCTTGCGGTGTTTTTCCAGAGGCGATTCCCGCTGGGCGGGATCCTGCGTTCGCTGCTCCTGCTCCCGTGGCTCCTGCCGCTCATCGCGTCCGGCGCGGTGTGGAAGTGGATCCTCGATAAGGACTCCGGAGTCCTGAATCAGCTCCTTGAGGCGCTGCACATCGTGCCGACTGGCGTCCCGTGGCTGACGAGCACGTCTCTCGCGCTCGTGGCCGTGGTGGGGGTGAACATCTGGACTGGTATCCCGTTCTACGTCACCATCCTGTACGGCGGGCTGCAGGACATCCCGGACGAGGTCTACGAGGCGGCAGCGCTCGACGGCGCGACCGGCTGGCGCGCGTTCCGGTACGTCACGTGGCCCATGCTACGGCCGGTCGTGAACGTGGTCCTGGTCCTCGGAGTCGTGTACACGCTCAAGGCCGTGGACATCATCCTCGCCTTGACCGGGGGCGGCCCGGCCAACGCCAGCCAGACCATCGCGACCGAGTCGTATGCGCTGTCCTTCCAGCAATTCAACTTCGGCGAGGGCTCGGCACTTGCGAACATCCTCGTGTTCCTTTCGCTTGTGTTCGCCCTGGTCTACCTGCGGGCCAGCCGACGCGGTGTCGAATACTGAAAGGAGGGATTCGAATGACCACCATTTCTGTACCGGCCAAGAATCCCGTCCGAATGGAGCGGGCGCAGCGCACCGGCCTCCCGTACACCGCCCTCGGGATCCTCTTCCTCGCGATCCTGCTGTTCCCCGTCTATTGGATGGTGAACACGTCACTCCAGCACAACGGCACGACGATCCAGGCCACGTGGTTCCCGATCAAGCCCGACTTCTCGGGCTACACGACAGCTCTAGCACAACAGAGCCAGAACCTGGTCACGAGCCTCAGCCTGGCGCTCGGGAGCGTCGTGGTGAGCCTCGCGATAGCGGCGCCCGCCGCGTACACGCTGAGCCACTTCAAGGTCCGCGGCACGAAGGTGATGCTGTTCGCGATCCTCATCACCCAAATGATCCCGGGAATCGTCGTGGCGAACGTGCTCTACACCGCTTACAACGATCTGGGCTTGCTGAATTCCCTCGGCGGTCTCATTCTCGCGGATTCGGCCCACGGCATTCCGTTTGCGATCATCATCCTCCGCGCCTTCATGGGTACGGTGCCGTCATCTATCCTCGAGGCCGCGCGCGTGGACGGCGCGGGACATGTGCGTGTGTTCTGGTCGATCGTGATCCCCGTCTCCCGCAACGCGCTCATCACGGCCGGGCTCTTCACGTTCCTGTTCGCGTGGAGCGACTTCCTTTTCGCCCTCACCCTCACCACGACTGATGCCGTCCGGCCCGTCACGCTCGGCCTGTACCAGTACATCGGCTCGAACACCACGGACTGGAGTCCAGTGATGGCGACCGGGGTGCTCGCATCGCTGCCTGCCCTCATCCTCCTGGTCGTCGCCCAGAAATTCGTCGCCGCCGGCACCGCCACCGGCGCTGTCAAATAGCCCGTCGGAACGGCTTCATGACACACCTAGTGGTTCGTTACACAGCCTTAGCCGCGTAATGATTCCAGGACCGAATCGATGAATTGGGGCGAAGTTGGTCTTCGGTTCGCCGCGAGTGTTGCGTCAGCCCGCGCAAGGTCAAAGACTTGCCCAACGTCGCGCTCGGACCACCCGTTATCGCCGGTTCGATCGTGATCTGAGCATGTTGTCGCAGCTCAGGATGGTTCTTCGATTGATGTGACGTGGTTAGCAGGGGCCGATGACTCGGGCTTTTGTCGGTGTGGTTTCTCCGCCGCGGCGGGCGAGTTCGCGTCGG
>NZ_JBWKFL010000117.1:0-7102 GCF_056434305.1 Streptomyces sp. NPDC044061
GGACACGGAACCACCCCATGAGCTCCAGGCCCTGATCGACGCGGTCACCACCGGACACGGCATCGACCTCTACCTCCGGATTTAACGAACTACCGTTACTGACTTCAGCCCATTAGGGTGACGCTGGGTCGTCGAGGGTCAGGCCGGTGCCTGCTATGAAGCCGTCGAGGGTGTCGGGCCGGTACTGGAGGCGCTTGAGCCGGTTGCGTACGAGGACTTCGAGCCGGTCGAGAGCGACGACGGCGAGGTTGGCCAGGCTGCGCTTCACATGGGCCCATACCCACTCGACGGGGTTCAGGTCCGGCGAGTACGCGGGCAGCAGGAACACCGTCAGCCATTCACGCTCGGCGATCAACTCACACATGGCGTGGGAGACATGAGTATTCAGCCGGTCCCAGACCAGCACGATCGGGGCCTTGACGAGGTAGTGGACCCCGTCGATCAGCGCGATGAAGTCGCGCTCGCCCATGCTGCGACGTTTGCCTTTGCCCGCAGGGTGGGTGCGCAGGCGGTGGCACAGCCGGGTGCGGGAGCCGGGCCGCATCGCGATAAGTCCAGCCACCGACAGGCGCCCCGAGCGTCGGCCGCTCACCGTCACCTGCGGGGTGCGGCCGCGCCGGCCCCAGGTACGTCCCCTGGGCGGCCGCCGGGTGAAACCCGCCTCGTCCTCGAAGCAGACGTAGCCCCCGCACGCCGCCCGGGCTCTTTTACCTCGGCCCAGGTCGCCTCCTTCCACACGGTCACGGCCTGCTCGTCGCGCTCGGCCACCCGCCGCGCGGGCACCTGCGGGCTGAAACCGAGCCGGTGCATCAACCGTGTGGCACCCGAGACGCTGTAAGAGACGTGGAACTTCCTGCCGATCAGCGTGGCCACCCGCGCCGCGGTCCACACCTGGTCCTCCACCCAGCCATGCGCGGCAGGACCCTCATCGAGGTACGCGGCCAGCTTCTCCAGACAGCGCGGGGACAGACGGCATCGCGATCCACTCGGGCCACGAGAGGCCAGAGCATGCACGCCGCCGTCCCGCCACATCTGGTGCCACCGGTAGGCCGACTTCGGGCTCACCCGCAGCCGCCGTGCCACGTCCGGCGGCTTGATGTTCTGCTCGAACAGCTCGGCCGCCTGCATCCGTACCGTCTCCCGGCGCCGACGTCCCGCAGGGGTCAGTCCGCCCCCATCCGCATACCTCACGTACCACGGATACAGCCACCACATCGGCCCTATCAGGCACTCCGAGAGAGTTCACCCTGACGAGCCGAAGTCAGTAACGGTAGTTCGTTAAATCCGGAGGTAGAGGTCAATGCCGTGTCCGGTGCTGACCGCGTCGATCAGGGCCTGGAGCTCGGAAGGCGGGTCCCTGTCCGTCCAGGCTCGCCACCATCGGGTGAGAGTGACGGCCGGAGTGAGCCAGGAGCGGATGGCTCGTAAGGCCCTGGGCCAGCAGGGCGGTTGGGGCTGGTGGGGTATGGCTGGGCCCCCTCTCTCGCCCCTCTTCGGGGCACGGGTCCGGCGCGGTGGCATCCAGCGGTCCGGGCGGGGCGAACCACTGGTCCCAGCAGAAGGAGAAGGCGCAGTTGACGAGTGTCTGGTGACGGCGGATGGCGCGGTCGGAGCGGACTTGGAAGTCGGCCCAGCCGAGTTCGTCCTTGATCTGTTTGTAGCTCTGCTCGATCCATGGCCGCAGGCCGTAGAGGCGGACGATCTCGGCGAGGTCGGCCAGCGGGTGCGGGCTGGTGGTGGCGTGGGATGCGTCGGGGTGGGGCAGGTTGGTGGCCAGGTACCAGGTGGCCTTCTCCGGCAGCGTGGCTGGATCGGTGGTGGCCACGACCAGCCGGCAGGGTGAGTCGGGTCCGTAGCCGCCCAGGCGGGCATCGGCGGCCCACTAGGTCTCGGTGTGCCCGTCGCGGAAGTGACGCTCCACAGCCGTCCAGTCGCCCGGATGCTTGGCATTCTTCCAGGCCAGGGCGTGGGCGGCTTCGATGGGAGTGTGCGGCTCGTGGGCCGGGGCCCAGACGCCGTTGCGCGGCTTGAGGGCTACTACGTAGGGCAGGCCGGCCTCGCGCAGTGCGAGGTACCAGTCGTCGCTAACCGAGTAGGCGCAGTCGGCGACCACCGCCCGGCAGCCGAACCCCGCCTCCTTCCCGCGGGCCGCGAGGGCAGCGGCCAGCTGCGGTTTCGTGCGGAAAGCTGGATCCGAGCGGCCGCGGGCGAAGTGGTGGGCAGGGGTGTAGGGAGACGTGTGCAGCGGGTAGTACACGCGGCCGTCGGTCCACACCGTGGTCACCGTGACGATGCCGTTGTCGGTCTTGCCCAGCCGGCCCAGCCACTGCCGGCCCACATGCGCGGTGGCGGTGCCGTCCTTGCGGTCCCCGGAGTCGTCGATCACGATGACCCCGCCGTCGGGAGGAGCCGTCGCCGGCTCCCCACGCAGCAGCTCAAGCCGCCGGTCGTTGACCTGCTCGGCCTCCCAGGGCGACTCGGACAGGAAGAACTGCAGCCGCTGCACCGCTGGCATCCCCGCACCTTCCACCGGCTCCGCCCCGGCCAGACAGGTGATCGTCTTGTTCCGGTCCCGTGGCGCCAGCAGCCCGGTCAGGTACTCACGAAACCCCCGCCGCTGGGCGAGACTGAAGAGGAGGTCGTCGAACCGGGCCGCGTACTCCTCCAACGGCCCCGGCGCAGGCGGACACGGACGGCGAGCGGTCATCTTCAACCTCCGGCAAGGAAGTTGACTCCTCCCACCGGCCTACGACCAACCCGACCTGACGTCAACCCACGCCACCGCCGGATTTAACGAACTACCGGTAACGGGTCGTTTAAGGGCAAGGAGACGATCGATGTGTTCGGTCTCAACCGTCCGGACCTCATCAGAGGACGGCTGAATGCCTTCGACCGGGCCTGCTCCAACATGCGGGACTGGTACAACCTGCGTCAGGAGGCCGCCCCTGAAGCCGACCGCGTGGAGCAGGCGCTGCTGGACTCGCCTTTCATCGATGTCGTGCACGCGATGACCCGTCTCAAGCCACCTGTCGCGGCGGCTGTCGTCGGCCAGCGGACCGTCCCGGCTCTCGATGCCTGGCGAACCGTACACGCATTCTGACAAGCCAGAGACCGTGCGCCGCGGGCGGCACCCGGCGCCCAGCGGACGATGCGCCGGGCCTGCGGGGTGGTGGTACAGCCCGAGCGGACGGTGAAGCCGCTCCCCACGTGCGGGCTCCCCGTCGCTGCAGGTGGCGTTGCAGGGAGCAGAGCCTGCACGGGGTGATGGCCATGCGGCGGGGCGACAACGGCAGCCAGTCCCTCATCACTCGCACAGGGCCACGAGCGTGCGCACCCGCCTATCCCGGTGGCCGCGGGCCGGGGCTGCAGGTGGCGCACCGCGGCTGGCTCGAGCTATCGACGGGGGCCGGCGGGGAGCACCAGGGCGACCTGCCCCGGCGGCGACCTGTAGGTGGCGGTGCTGGGGCACCGGTTCCCGTTCCTCTACCACCAGTAGAGGAACGCGGTAGAGTCGGGATATGGCAGCAGACGAGACGAGCATCAAGGTGAGCGCGGCCGCTCGGGACCGGCTGGCCCAGCTGGCCGCCGAGCACGGCACCACCATCCGCAGCCTGGTCGAGGACCTGGCGCAGAGCACGCCGACACAGGCCGAATACGCCGAGCGTGCCGAGCTGGCCCGCGCCGAGCTCGCCTCCGCCCTCGGCAGCGCGCCGAGCCCGGAGGCGGAGGCGAAGGCTCGGGCCCTGCTGGAGCGCCTGAGTGCAGCCTCACACGGTCCGCGGGCGGCCGCGTAGTGGCGGCGATCGCGGTCGTCCTGGACCACACGACCGCGGCGGCGTTGTACGACCCGAAGGATCCGTTCAACGAGGCGGTCGCCGCGTTCTACGTCCAGGCTTCCGGCGGACTCGGTGATCTGTATGCGCCGGTGCTGTCACTGACGGCCGGCGACGCCGAACGGCCGGGCCTGCTCGGCTACATCAAGGGGCTGCGGTTCATCCGGATCGAGGCGTTCGATACCGACGCCGCGGTCACCGCCACCGAACTGCTGCGCTTCGGGCACTCCTGGGCCGCCGTCCACGCCATCCACGCCGCTCGTCCCTCCGCCGCCCACCCCACCGGGCGGTTCCTGCTCACCTTGGCCCCGAAGGCGTACGCGGGTACCGGCGTCCAGGCTGTCCACCCCGACCAGTAGCCGTGAGCCGCCCGGCGGCAGAAGACGGTCACACAACCCCGCCTCAACCGCCGGCACCGGGGAGAGAGTCGACGTGGACGGTCGCCTCTCGTTCAGATGACTCCGAGGAGTCCGTTGCCGCCAAGGAGGGTGCTGTCCTTCTGCGGGAAGCCGACGGACGGGGCGGTGATCATGCTGCTGCCCTTGGCGGTGGGGCCGTTGGTGCTGCCCGGGAGGACCCAGACGACGCCGGTGGCATTGTTCTCCTCCGCGGCGCTGTGAAGAGTTCGGGTTTGCCGTCCTTGTTGATGTCGCCGATGGCCATGGCGGTGCCGTACATGTCGTCGGTCTCGCCGGCTCCGGGGATGCCGGCTGTGTCCTGGGTGAAGGCGTAGGTGCCGGTGCCCAGGGCCCCGGTGCGGCGGCCGGGGATGACCGTCACCTGGTACACGGTGGTGAGCAGGCGGAAGCGGACGGCGGAACGCCGGAGGCGCTCTGCGGGCACGTGATCTGCCCGTCGAGGAAGTGTGGCGGGACCGGCCCGCCCGACCAGGGCTGAACTCCCGCAGGGCGGCCGCGATCCGTCCGGCGGGGAGTGGGAATCCGGGGCGCTGAACGCCGCTCAGACGGGCTATGGTTGCCGTTCGCCGGCAGGCCGAAGGGCCCGCCGCTCCTTGTGGGGTGACGGGCCCTTCGGCTTCCGGCATTACTGCTTGGCCGGCGGCTCTTCAGCCTTCTCGTCGTCTGGCCCCTGGTGTTCCTCCACCAACTGCTCGATCTCGCCGGGGACCTCGTGCAGCGCCTCCAGGACCAGACCCCACGCCCGGTCTCGCAGCTCCTCCGGTACCTCGTCTTCGATCTTCTCCGCGAGCCTGCCGATCTCGGCCCGGGCGTCATCCTCCGTGCCCGTGGTCGGCGCGGTCATCGCCCCCCACACGAACCGGCCCACCCCGGCCGCCACCCGGCCTATGCCGCCGAGCACCGAGCCCACGTCCATCTGTGCTTCCTCTCCTGGTGGTTGGTGTCCTGCTGCAGCGAGGCCCGCCCCAGTGTGCGGGGCGGGCCGCCGAGTCGTTTCAGGTGGTGGTGGGCCAGGCCCGCAGGAGGGCGGCGATCTTCCCGGCGGTGCAGGTCGGGTCCAGGAGCAGGTCCTTGAGGGCGATGGCGTCCTCGCGGGCGGGTTTGACCGTGATCCCGGCGGCCTCGAGGTATATCACGCCGGATGCGGCGGCGACGGCGAGGTTGGAGCGCTCCAGCCAGCGGCACCGGCCCAGCGTGTGCACCAGGGCGGCGGCCTTGGTGTAGGGGCCGTCGTAGGCCGCCTGCTCGAACAGCTCGGCCCGGTGGCGGGCTACCGCCGAGATGGGAACGCCGTAGTCGTCAGGTGCCGGATCGTTCGCTCCGGCCGCCTCGGCAACCTGCAGGATCCAGGGCACATCGATGTTCAGATCCATCAGGCCGCGCGTGCTCCCCGCGGTGCCTGCTGGGCGTCCTCGGCTTCGTCGAAGACGCTCTGATGCTCGGCCAGGAAGCGGGCGGCTGCGTCGATGGCGCGGGCGCGCAGGCCGCTGGCGTCATCCTGGACCAGTCGGGCGAGGTAGTCGCCGATGCTCAGTCCAAGGTCGGCGGCGCGTTTCTTTGCCAGTTCCGCGACGTCTTCGTCCACGCGCGCGCCCAGCTGTGTCTTCGCCATACCAGCATGGTAACAGTTGTTACCACGGGCGCCCGGGGACAGCGGCGACAGGCGTGCTCTCGTCCGTCCAGCCCCCGTCGAAGTGGGCGGCGACCAGGCGCTCGTGGTCGGCGTCCAGCAGTCCGGAGAGGTGTTTTGTGCCTTGGCCAGCCAGGCGCCGATCTTGACGGTGTCGCCGTCGACGCGGATGGTCTCGCGGGCGGCGGAGCTGCGGCCTTCGCGGTGCGGAAGAGCTCCAGCAGCTGGACGGCCACCCGCGCCCTGCAGGACCGCCGCGAGTCATCGCCGGCGCCCCAGCCACGGACATCAGCACAGGGAAAGCGGGCAGAAACCGCGTCCGCCCTGCCATCCGCCTGGCGGGCACGGAATACTAGGCACCATGGTTCAGCAGTCGTCTCCTGTCACCACGCCCTCCGTCGCTGCCGTGTTGCACGAGCGGTACGCGGGGCGCCTTCCCGACAGCCTGGAGGACCTCGGTGGGCCTGAGCACGGGCCGGTCGAGCTGCCGCTCCACATCGTCTGGTCGGGCCTGCGCACTTACGACCTTGACCGGCCCCGGCAGTGTATGGGCCTGTACCGAACGGTGCTCGCCGAAGGGCAGCGCGATGACATCACCCGCTTCCTGAACCGCGATCTTCTGCTCGCGCAGTGGCCCTTGATGAGGACCATGATCAGCAGGCATGTCCGTGAGGCGTGGGAGGCTGCGTTCCCCGAGCTTGCGCACCGGGCGTCCGCCGCCGCGTGAGAATCACCGAGCTCCATCGTCGGCTCATGGCAGACGTCCTCGCGATCGGCACCCCGTACTCGCTGGTGATCACCGGTGGCTACGCCGCCCAGGCGCATGGGCTGGTCGACCGCCTCAGCCAGGACATCGACGTCGCCACCGAGAACCCGTCCCCCATGTCCGCCATCGTCGACGAGCTGGTGCTCGGCCTGGCTGAGCGTGGCTGGCGGGTCAGCACCATCAGTGTGGACCCTCTGGCCGCTCGCATCATGGTGACCAGCGCCGACACCGGGGAGCAGTGCGAGGTCGACATCCTCAAGGAAAACCTGTGGGCGCGGCCGGCCCTCACTCCGTACGGCCCCGTCCTCGGCCTCGACGACGTGATCGGCACCAAGGTCCGGGCGCTGGCGGACCGCGCGGCGCTTATCTAGGGTCGTTTCTCTTCTGTCTTTGATGTAAACGTCACTTGTTGTCGTGTAGCTCGTTGTCCCTCGTGGAGTTCTTATCTTCAGTG
>NZ_JBWKFL010000118.1:0-7086 GCF_056434305.1 Streptomyces sp. NPDC044061
GGTTCTGCTTTCCCGGTGAGGCTCGTGCCGAGGATGTTGTTGTCGAGGGATGGTGCCCGCCACCCCGGCCTACAGGTCGAGGCGCTACTCACTCGGGGACACGTTCACGGAGCCGCCCGGGCGCTTTAGGGGAAAGCGTCTCCCGCGCCGGCAGCAGCGACGCAAGCGACTGCAGTTTGCCGCCCGCACGTAGATGACGGAATGTCCTGTGCCCAAGCGAGGCATTGTTTCTACCCGCACGGACGAGTGGGCAATCGAGCCTGTCTGTGGGCGTCAGTGCCCGCGCTCGATCCATTCGGCCAGATATGGGGCCTCGGTGCTGATCGTGGTGCCGTCGCCGTGTCCGGTGTAGACCCGGGTGTCCTCGGGAAGGGTGAATAGTCTGTTTCGAATGGATTCGATGATCGTCGGGAAGTCGGAGAACGATCGGCCCGTGGCGCCAGGGCCACCGGCGAACAGCGTGTCTCCGGAAAACAGCGCCCTAGCCTCGGGAAGGTGCAGGCATATAGAGCCGGGTGAATGTCCCGGTGTGTGGATCACTTCGAGCACAGTCCCTGCGACGGCGATCCGGTCGGCGTCTGCCGCTTGCCGGAACAGCTCGCCGGGGTGGCTCATCTCCCACAGCTCCTGGTCACCGGGGTGCAGGAGCACCGGCGCGGACAGGTGCGTGCCGAGCTGAGGGGCGAAGGTGACGTGATCATTGTGCCCGTGGGTGCACACGACCGCCAGCACGTTCCGGTCGCCCACCGCCTCGACGATCGGCTTCCTATCGTGGGCCGCATCGATGATCACGACTTCGCTGTCGTCACCGATGAGCCAGACGTTGTTATCTACATCCCACGTACCGCCGTCGAGTTCGAACACGCCGGTGGTGACGATGCGCTCTATACGCACGCTGCTCACAGGACCACCACCGAGCGAAGTACCTCACCGGCGTGCATGGTGTGGAAGGCCTTCTCGACCGCATCGAGTGTGATGCGCTCGGAGACGAACTTCTCCAGCGGCAGCCTGCCCTGCTGGTACAGGTCCACGAGCATCGGGAAGTCACGCTCGGGCAGGCAGTCGCCGTACCAAGAGGACTTCAATGCGCCACCGCGGGAGAAGAAGTCAAGCAAAGGCATCTCTAGGCGCATGTCGGGGGTGGGCACGCCGACCAGCACGACGGTGCCCGCGAGATCCCGCGCGTAGAAGGCCTGCTTCCAGGTCTCGGGACGCCCCACCGCGTCAATGACGACATCCGCGCCGAACCCGCCGGTCAGGTCGGTGACCGCAGTGACGACATCGGACTTGGCTGCGTTCACCGTGTGCGTGGCGCCCAGCTCGATGGCCCACGTCAGCTTCCGCTCGTCGCGGTCTACCGCGATGATCGTAGATGCCCCGGCCAGTCGCGCCCCGGCGATCGCGGCATCGCCGACTCCGCCGCAGCCGATCACGGCTACCGAGTCACCCCGGCTGATAGCACCGGTGTTCACCGCGGCACCGAGTCCGGCCATGACGCCGCAGCCAAGCAGCCCGGCGACTGCGGGATCCGCGGACGCGTCGACCTTGGTGCACTGTCCGGCGTGGACCAGTGTCTTGTCCGCGAACGCGCCAATGCCTAGCGCCGGGGTGAGCTCGGTGCCATCCACCAGCGTCATCTTCTGGGCGGCGTTAAATGTGTCGAAGCAGTACTGCGGACGCCCTCGTTTGCAGGCACGGCACTGCCCGCACACAGCCCGCCAGTTCAGGACCACGAAGTCGCCGGGTTTCACTGACTCGACGCCCTCCCCGACGCTCTCGACGGTGCCAGCGGCCTCGTGGCCGAGCAGGAACGGGAACTCGTCGGTGATGCCGCCTTCCCGGTAGGTAAGATCGGTGTGGCATACACCGCAGGCGGCCACCGCGACGACGACCTCGCCCGGTCCCGGATCAGGAACCACGATATCGGTGAGCTCGACCGGATCCCCCTTTGAACGGGCGATCACACCGCGGACGTGCTGTGGCATCAGGGTCGTTCCTTTATCACTCGGCGAAAGACAGCGCTCGGAAGCAGCTGTACGCGAAGGTAATCCCGTCCGACGGTCCTGCGGCCTCGTCGTCAGACCAGGAAAACCTCTACTTTTGACCAGGAGCGAGTCTGCTCTACAGTGACTGGAATGCCCACCGCACCGCCGCCAGAACCGGCAGTCGATCTACGTGGCCTGCGAGATGTCATCGATGGCCCACTGCACGAGATTGCCGCCCGCCTCTCCCGATTCCTCTCCGAAGCCTGGCCGCACACCGCCCTCGTCATCTTCACCCGCGAGTGCACCGGACGGCCGCGCAAAGTCGCCGGGCCAATCGAAGTGATCAACAAGGTCACCATCGACGAGCTAGAAACACTCAAGTCAACCGTCGAACCCGGTCAGGCCACGCGGACGACCGCACCGATCAGCGGCACCCGACGGATGGTATGGGCGGTACGGGATCCGGTCGACACGCTCCTCGTGCTCATCCCCCGCCAATCCCAGCAGAAGTTCTCCCAGGCCAGACTCCTTGCCGCGATCTTCGGCATCATCGCAACCTCGATCCGGCAACAAGTCGCCCAAGCCAGCCCGGACTACCTCGCCGAATCCCGCGCCGCCTCAGCTGAACGCGCCCGGACCATGGCGGAGATGACCGCCGCGCACGAAACCGCGCTCGTCGCCATACTGAGCACACTCCGCTCAAACAGTCTCGGCGACAACCAAGCCCGGCTTGCCGCCGCTGACATCGCTTCCGCCGCACTGGTCGCGCTGCGCTCGGCACCGATATCCGACCGAGCGCTGTCCGAAGAGACCGCGCCGGCGGCCTTCGCCGAGCTCCGCAAGGAAATCCGGCACACACTACGCCATCATGAAGCACAAACCGAGTTCGTAGCGCCGTCCGACACCGGCTGGCCGCTGCCCGGCGAGATTGCGTATGCAGCACGAGCAATGACCCGCGCCGCCGCACTCGCGTTCACCACGCAACCCGGACTGACCCGCCTGCGGATCGCCTGGACCTGCGACGCCACATCGCTACGCATCGATGTCCGCGACCAGCATTCCGGCGACCTCGACACGGCATCCCTGTACCGCCAGCTCCAGGGCCGGGCACGCACCCTTGGCGCCACCATCGACCTCGAAGCGGTATCCGGCTGGGGCAGCCGTGCCACGATCAACCTCCCTCTCGACGCCCCGCCCGCCCCTAACGACGAGACCCGGCTGACCCGGCTCAACCGCCGGGAACAGCAGGTACTGCGCCTGGTCGCCCAGGGCAAACGCAACAAAGCCATCGCCGAAGCCCTCGGCATTTCCGAAAGCACCGTCAAATTCCACGTCGCCGGAGTGCTCCGCAAACTCGAAGTGACCTCGCGCGGCGAGGCCACGGCACTAGCACTGAACACGGTACTCACCGCGACGGAAGGCGCGCCACCACCAGGCTAGGAGGCTTAGAAGTCATCTCATTTGGCGAGTCTGCGGTAACAGATGAGGGTGCAGGCGATGCTGGTGAAGGCGAGGAAGTGGTCGGCGGTGCGCTCGTAGCGGCGGTGGAGGCGGCGGCAGCCGGCGAGCCAGGCGGTTGGGTCGGCCGCGCGGTGAGGGGCTCTCCGTGAAGCGTGCCCTGTTCCGCGCGGCCTCCCGCCGAACCGGACATGACGGTTTCCCGGTCATCCGGCTCTCCAGTGACTACTGCGTGAGTGGTCTGGCTGGCCGTTCTGAGTGGATACGATCATGGCAGGTGTCGCAGGCCACGACGGTTTTGCGTCGCCGGTGAAGCATGACGCGCGCCCAGTCGGAAGGCTGCCATCCGGCATGTGCGAGGGCGGCAAGAGCGCGGACGTGGTGCACTTGCACGTTGCCCTTGCTTCCGCAGATCTCGCAGGTGTCCGCCAGGAGTCTCGCGATGAGTTCCTTCTGCGGATAGTCCACCCGAACCGGCTCGCGATCGGCGAGTTCCGCCGATCGCTGCCGTTGGAGGGGAATTCCACCGAACCGTGCCACCAGCGGTTTCCTGTTCTCCCGTTCGATTCGTGCCTCGAAGCACGCCCGAGGCCCGTTGGACGTGTCAATTCTGGACTTGTGCTTGGCGGCCATCTTCGACACTGACGAACGGTGCTTGGCTGCGAGAGTCTTGAGCATGGATGTCTCCATGACCCATTGCAGCCGGTGCAGACGGAAGACATCTCCGGCGAGCAGGTAGTACTGGACAACACCCCGGTAAACAGTCCCGAAGGTCGCCACGATCGCATGATCGCTGCTGTTGATCAGGGCTGTCTTCTTCGCGGGTTTTCCGCGGGCGAGATAAGGGGCGCATTTGGCTTTGATCACGTCCCGTGGAACACGGAGTGCTATCTGACCGTTGACCCGACGGCAGCGGCCTGTTTTCTTCGTGTCGTTGTGCTGGGTCGTGATCTCGTAGCCGAGAAACCTTGCAGCCCCGGTGCGGGCATGAGTGATCAACGTCTTTTCCTGGAGCCTTTTCCATCTGTACGGCTGGCGGGTGAGGTTGGGGGGGCGGCGTTGACGGTGGCGTGACGAACGGGGCATCCCGTTGGTTTGGAGAGTCGCCAAACATAGCCTCACCAGCGGAGATGCCCCGTGTTCCTCTATCCTGCCGCATGCGACCTCGACGAGGAGCTCCTCGAACTGGTGACGATGGCGATCGTCGCCTGTGACGGTGACCGTGCCTGCAAGCTGCGCCCGTACGACCGGGCCCGGTGCACGCTGGTCTACCTGCGCAAGCACGACACCCTCGAACAGCTCGCCGCAGGGTTCGGTATCGGTGTGGCCACGGCCTGGCGCTACACGAACGACACGATCGAGTGCCTCGCTGCCTTCGCCCCGTCGTTGACCGAGGCGCAGGAAGCTGCTGTGGCTCTCGCCCGCCCTGCCCGGAGGCACCCACGACGTGAAGGCCGCCCGCGAGCACGGCATCATCGACACCTGCGCGCAGATGGATCTCGAGGCCCTGGCAGACAAAGGGTACGTCGGCGCCGGCGGCACGGTCATCACCCCGATCAAGCGCAGGCCGAACACCGAACTCAGCGACAAGCACAAGAAGTCGAACAGGGTCCACGCCGCACTGCGGGCTCCCGTCGAGCGGACGATCTCCCGGATCAAGCAGTGGAGGATCTTCCGCCACGCCCGCACCAGCCCGAACAGACTCACGTCAGCCGCCGCAGCGATCCTCACCCTCATGATCTACACATGAAAAAGGCTCATGGGACAGCTCCAGCTTGAGTTCGTCACGCAGGAACTGGGCCAGTCGTTGTTTGATCTGCTCGGCCTCGGCTTTTGGTCCGGTGAAACCGAGGAGGTGATCGTCCGCGTAGCGTGTGTAGCGCAGCCTGCGATATGCCGGATCGTCGGGATCCGAGCTCGGCAGGCTGACCATCCGCTGACGCAATGCACGGGCCTGGACCCGGTCGCCGCGCCGGCGGGCTTTCGCCAGCAGATTCTGCAACTCCAGGTAAGCCAGGTTTCGGGCCCGGCGATCTCCTCGGGTGTACTCCGGAATCAGAACCGTCTCGACAAACTCATCCAGCTTGTGCAGGTAGATGTTGGACAAGATCGGGGAGGCCACTCCGCCTTGCGGCGCTCCGGAGAGTGTGGCGCCCCACCTCCAGTCCTCCAGGTATCCGCTGTCAGCATGTTGCGCACCAGCCGCAGAAACCGCTGGTCATGGATCTTCTCACCGAGGATCGACAGCAGGACCTGATGGTCCAGGCTGCCGAAGCAGTCGGCAATGTCCCCTTCGATGAACCAGGAAGTCCCGGTCCAGGTGTGGTCAACCTCCCGCAATGCAGTATGGCAGCCCCGACGGGGATGGAATCCATGAGAGCGGTCGGAGAACGTCGGCTCGTAATACGCCTCCAATAACAAGCGGATCACTTCACCGACGAGCTTGTCCGACCAGGTCGGAAGCCCCAGCGGACGCATCTTCCCGTTCTTCTTCGGGATATGGATGCGTCGGACCGGACGGAAGCGATAACGCTCATGACGCATTGCCTCAATGATCCGGTCGATCTTCCGCTGGGACATGCCGTCCACAGTTTCCGACGTGGCCCCGGGCGTCATCGCGCCATGATTGGCATAGATGCGACCGTAGGCCAGCAGATACAACTGCGAGTTGAACAGTTGCCGGTACAGTTCATCACACGGCAGGCCACGCCTGCCGCGTTCACGCAGGACACCCAGCACCGTTTTGGCGCTTTGCATTCCGCATACCTCCCGGGTTCGAGTGTCCGAATCACCTGGCCCCCTTCGCCCGATGTGGACGGCTTTCCCGTCCTCCCTGACCGGTCGTTACTCCGGCGACTACTACGGGGCCTCCGTCGCCATAGGATTCGCATCCCGTAGGCGATCCCACGTTCGTCTCTATCTGTACGTTCTAGCGCGACTTAGGCGTCCCACTCATCTCCTTGAATGTCCTCGCTGGACATCGCTCCGCACCCCGAAAGTGCACCAGGCCACAATGAAACCCAGGGCAGAGCACGGCGCCGGTTTCAGTTGTCTTTCCGGCGGATGAGAACTTGCATCTTCTGGAGATTGGGCTTCAAACAATCCAGTCTTCGCCATATCGCACGGGCCGCCCAGCGCACCGTCTCTGACAACTGAGCCCGGTCACTAGTTTTCTGACATGCTGTTGTCCCCTTCACCTTTCGGATCCAGGTAAGTCATCCGGCCCAGGAACCTCCTTCCGAATTCCTCCCGGCTGAGCCGGGGATACAGACAGAGCGCCTCGTGGCGCACATCGTGCGCTCGATGGTCCAGCGGTGGCGGCCCAGTCGCTGCGAGGTCTCGATTCCTTCCGTGCGATGCGGTGGGTGATGCCGCGCCCGCGTAACCATCGCCGCAGGTGGGAGTAGTCGTAGCCCTTGTCGGCGTGGAGCTTTCCCGGCCTGTGTCGCCGCCGGCCTCGGCGGGAACGGATCGGCGGGATGCCCTGGACCAGGGGGACCAGCGTTTGGCTGTCGTGCAGGTTCGCGCCGGAGATTCCGGCGGACAGGGGCAGACCGGTCCGCTCAGTGATCAGATGGATCTTCGAGCCGTACTTGCCCCGGTCGACAGACATCCCACGCAGGTAGCGCGTCAAGCGGCTTGT
>NZ_JBWKFL010000119.1:0-7084 GCF_056434305.1 Streptomyces sp. NPDC044061
TCTGCCTCCAGGAGGCGATCACTCCCGGAGCCGGTCACACACAGTGCGCCACGTCAGTGCGCGAGACCCGCCGCACCGCTCAACTTCGAAGACCCACGTTGTCAGGGCTGCTTCCCACCATCCCCGGCGTCTCCCGGGTCAGGCTGCCCTCAGCTTCACCGGGCTGCTGCGACAGCCCAGAAGTGCAGGTCTTTCACCTCCACTCGGATTACATGGCGCCTCGTGGCGCACCCACCGCTCGTGATAGAGCGCGACCAGTCGGTCGGCTGGATCGGCTTGGTGGTCCAGGAGCGTCGTTGCCAGCCGGTACCGGTCCGCGACGCGACTCCCGTCGGCGCAGTTCGCTGTCACGTCGGCTTCAATGATCCGGAAGGTGCGGCCACGCAGCCGGGTCAGGTAGGAACCGTCCGGCAGTACGGAGATCACCGCCGGGCGGCGGCGGTAGGTGAGCCGTGCCAAGACCTGGGCCCCGGTGTCGGCGGCCTCGTTCAAGAACTCGTCGCCGGAGAAGTTCCGGTCGGCGAGAAGCAGCATGCTTCCGTTCAGCAACGGCAGCAACCGCCTGGCATACCCGGGCTCACCGGTGTTGGTCGGCCCGAACACTGCCCCGAGCAGACCGCGAGTGCCGGTTTCACACAGAGCCATGAGCCGGACGTGCGGGTATCCCTCAACACCGCGGTGCCGGCGGGTCTTTCCCAGAACCTCACGAACCCGGAAGGTGTCGGGAGCCTGCAGCGAGCTGCAGCCGTCGAAGGCGACCGTGCGCCATCGCCGATAACTCACTCCGGGCGTCGAAGGACGGGCGAGCGGGCCGGACACCGTCTCAAACAGCTCCTGGAACGGGGCTGTCCCCAGGCGGCGGCGTACCTCCCGCAGTGCCTTCTCCGAGGGGACCCGTGAGACCAGGGCCCGAACTCCGGCGATCAGGTAGCTCCAGACGCGTAGGTATCCGACCTCCGGGAAGAGGCACAACGCCAGGACGAAGTACACCCCCACGCGGGAGGGGATGAGGCGGAGTCTGCGCTGCACCGCTCTGGTGCGTTCCAGCACGTCGTCAACCAGCTCGAAGGGAAGGAGCTGCGTGAGCTCGCCCAGATGCCCGGGCGCGAAGATACCCGAGCCGACGGTGATGGTTTGCGTCACCGTCGTGGTGGCAGACTGGTCGGGCAACGGGACCTCCGCTCAGTGATGAAGACCTTGGTCGGCTTCACCTCTGTAGCAGAGGTCCCGTTCCCCGTAGACATCCACGAGGAAACTGATCAACTTGACGTGGCCCGGTGCGGGTTAACTCCGCGGCATTGCCTGTACAAGACCGAGCTGATCAAGCCCCAGCGGCCCTGGCGCACCCTGTCCGAGGTCGAGCTCGCCACCGCCGAGTGGGCGGACTGGTACAACCACCGCCGACTCCACGGTGAAATAGGCCACGTCCCGCCCGCCGAATACGAAGCCGCCTACTACCTGACAGCCACAAAACCACAGGTCACAGTCACACCCTAGAGTCTCCGACCAAGCCGGTGCGGTTCACCGGTATCGGCCCCGTCACCGCCGCCACCGTCCTGGTCGCCTGGTCTCACCCAGGACGGATCCGCAACGAGGCCGCGTTCGCCGCCCTCGCCGGAGGGAGCCCGCTTCCTGCTTCCTCGGGCAACACCACCCGCCACCGACTCAACCGCGGCGGCGACAGGCGCCTGAACCGCGCCCTGAACGTCATCGCCATGGTCCGCATGGTGCACCACCCCCAAACCCGCGCCTATGCCGACCACGGCGAAACCGAAGGCAAGACAGACCGCGAGATCCGCCGCTGTCTCAAGCGATACCTCGCCCGACGCCTCTATCGCCACCTCAACAGCGCCGCTACGGCGATGGGGGTTGACGGGATATAGAAGCTTCATTGAGACTCACTCCACCAGCGCAGGCGGCAGGTCGAGGCAGGATAGGAAACCAACAGAGCCCCAAGGCTGGAGAGTTGAGCGTAGACACCTTGCTCAACAACCTTGGGGCTCTGCCCGTTTCACGGCCACAGCCCCCTCACCCGATCGGGGGCCAAACTGAAAAGGCTCAGGTGGACGGGCGTGGTCAAGGTGAGTTAGCGGATGATGAAGGCGGTGTCGTCGTCCAGGCCGAGCAGGGCGCGCACAGCGTCCCTTAATTCGCACAGATGCGCGTCCGGCACGGCGGTACGGGGCGTGCTTCTTGGGGCATGGGAGGTATCCCACCTTTCAGATGTCCTACCTCTCAGATGTGGGTCCGATGGCCCAGGGAGTTCTGGGTGGGTCGGATAGGCGCGGACGTCTGGGCGTCGGAGAAATCCACATTCCCTTTTACGAGCCGGCGCGACCATTCTCGCTGTAATCGTTCCATCTCGAATGGCAGATTTATTCAATTAGCCTAATCGCGGATAGCAATGACTAGCTTCCCGCAGCTGAGAGATGCGAGCCAGAGCAGATGCGCACATTCCTCGGACGGTTCCGTAGTCCAGGGCCGATGCGTTCTCAGGCTGTGAGCCGGAGCATGCGGGTCGCGTGTAAGGGGCGTGACCGGTAGTGATCGGCTGCGGCGGCGATGTTGGTCCAGCCTGCTTGGCGGATGAGTCCGATGGCCAGGTTCCGCAGGGTGGCCATCACACGTGGTGCGGCTCCGGTGCGTACTCGTGAGGCGTCTTCGCCGTAGGTGACGTCTCGGATGTGGTGCAGGGCCTCAACCGACCAGTGGCTCTGCACGAGTTCGGCGAGCAGTGTCGGACTGGCCTGTCTGGGCGAGAGGCTCGTGACTGCGTAGACGGTCTTCGTCTGGACCTTGCCGGTTTTGCGGTGGGTGCGGCGGCGCTTGATCTCCATGGCC
The DNA here is from genome assembly GCF_056434305.1 of Streptomyces sp. NPDC044061. NCBI lineage: Bacteria > Bacillati > Actinomycetota > Actinomycetes > Kitasatosporales > Streptomycetaceae > Streptomyces > Streptomyces sp. NPDC044061. The sequence continues at coordinate 2,842 of NZ_JBWKFL010000119.1, forward strand.
TGGACGGCGTGCGGGAAGAGTAAGCCGGGCTGGACGGTGCAGACCTTCAGGCGGCGGACCTCGCGGCGGCCGTGTCCGACCCTGGTAGTGCGGCTCTGCAGCGGAATCTCCCGCCAGGGCAGGCGTCGTAGCTGCTTGCGCAGCTTCTTCTGGTTGCCCTTGACGACCAGGAGGTAGTGGCCGCCGGCGGCGATGACGTGGTCGGCGTGGGCACGCTGGGTGTGCATCGCATCGGCGGTGACGACGACGCCGTGCAGGTTGATCCGGTCCAGTAATGGAGCGAAGGCGGGGATTTCGTTGCTTTTCGCCTCGACCTGACGCTGGGCGATCACGGTCTGGCAAGCGTGCAGTGCGGCGGCGAGCAGGTGCACGGCCGTGCCGTCGGTCCGCGATCCGCGCACGGTCTTGCCGTCGACGGACAGGCCGACCAGCCTGTCGCCGCGTTCGTCCACCGGGTCGGCTGAGTACCGGGCGAGCCAAGCACCCACGGCATCATCGAGCGTGTCGCCGTCGAGGCGGGCGAGGACCCGTCCCAGCGTGGAGGCGTTCGGTGTGCTGGAGGCCAGCCCGATCCGTTCGCGCAGGTCGGAGTCGGTATCGGCGGCGAAGCGGGCGATGGCGGCGAGGGACTTCGCTCCGCCGAGGACGGCGAGCAGGCACAGCGCGAGCAACGAACCCAGGCGGTAACGACGGCCGCGGACCCGGCGCGGATCGGGTATCCGATCCAAGACCTCGGCCAGGAGATGAGCTTCGGCAGGTCCGGCGTCGAGCAGGCGGAGTCAATGCCCACGCAGTGGCGCTGCAGGAAATCGATCAGGGAAGATGGCACGCGGACGCGACCCCTGTTCGTGATCAAAGGCTTCGAGAACCTTGATCATCAGGGGTCGCGTCTCTCGTTGACGAGCCGGGCAAACCGTCCACAGCGACGCGTACGCAGGCGATCAGCTCATCTCGCCGACTGAGAACGCATCAGCCCTGTTCCGTAGTCAAGTACTTCACTCACGTAGGCACCTTTAGCCTCGATTTTTCGTGAGGGTCCGCCGACCGAGCCTCACGAAAAATCGAGGCTAGTCCGCGTGGATGCTCGTCGACTGGCCGGCCGGACTCGCGTGTAGAGCCGCGAAAAAAGCAAGAATATGCATTGCGTCTTCGAGGGTGCCGTGGCGAAGCGGCTGGCCGGTCAACACAGCACCGGCGAACTCGATCAAACTTGGTGCGTAACCCTGCAGGAAGTTGTTGTTGTTATACAGCTGGCCAAGGCTCAACTCAGGTTGCCACGCGAGTGGTGCCTTGTCGTCGGCTGTGAAGTAGCTTGGTGTCCGACCGTAGTCGCCGATCTGACCGTGCCGGTACCAGGTCAGATGCGCCCCGTTGTCGACCACGACGTTTGTGCCAGCGCCGATGACCTCCAGCCGCTCGAGCGGACTCGTCTGCGCCTGCCCGGCGCTGAAGTGAAACGTTCCGACGGCACCACTTCGGAAGGTTCCAACAGCAACGCCGCCTCCGCCGGGTGCTGGGTAGTGGATGACCTCGTCAAGCGGGCCCATCGTCAGCAGCGCGCTGCCGGCAGGATGCCAGATGTGGCTCAGGCAGCTACGGACATCAGGTTCGCTGAGTGGCAGTCCCGGGACGCGTGGTATGCGCAGCGGATATTTGCATGTGAACGAAGTCGGCGCGCCAAACTCAGCTCGGCGCACAATCTGCCGGACCTTTCGATAGGCAGGGTTGTGCATTGTCTTCGCGCCGACCGCGACGACCCGTTCGACGCAATCCCGAAGCGCAATCAAATCCCGCACGGTACTCACGTGTGCGGCGATGGGCTTGTCAGTCCAAACATGGCAGCCAGCCTGCAGGCAGCGCGCCACGAGCGATGCGGACAGGGGCTCATCTTGTTCCCAGTCGTCGACGGCAATCAGCACCGCATCGGGCGACGCGTCTTGTAGAAGGCGGTCGAGATCGGTGTACCACGACGCCGCGCCGAATTGCCGAGCGAATGATTGCGCTCGAGATGCATCCTGGTCCCAGAGCGCGATCAGCTCGACCGGGACGTACGGGAGCGATGGCAGATAATTGCGGAATGCGTGGTCGGATGTGCCCAGAAAGGCGACGCGTAGCCGGTGCTTCGCCTCATACGCGAACGTGACTGTGCTCACAGTTCGATCCAATCTGTTCGAGGATTGGGCGATGCACAAAACGCACCAAGGAGGCTAGGTAGCGAGGTGTGGTCATGCTGACTCACGGCGGAGCGGGAGTTTTGTGACCGAGACCCGTGAGACCGGGGCCTTGATCGGCTAGTCCTCCGAGCCGACCGTCTGCCGAAAGGCGCTCGAGAAGGAGATGGCGAGTTCGGCGGGTTCGGCTCCGATGTTCCGAGCGCTATGCCAAATGCCACTGGGGATGGAGACGACATCGCCTTCCTCCATCACCCGCGATCGATCGTTCCAGGTCTGGACGATCCGGCCCTTGAGTACCGTGAGGACCTCATCGCAATTGGGGTGGTAGTGGCGACCGTTTTTCTGGCCGGGATCGAGCACGCACTTACCGACCGTCATCGTTGTCGAATTGCCAATGGCTGCCGAGACATACCATTCGAGCCGTCCCCACGGCTGCGGCTCGATGACGTGATCGGCAGCTGCGCGCAGGTGCTTGTCGAAGTCGTGCTCGCTCATGCTTTGCCCTTCAGTTCGATTTCCTGGTTGTTAGAGACCATGGCTGCCTCATAAACGGCGGAGACCTGCCGCGCGAACTCGAGGTGAGCGTGTCGCGGTGACTCCCTCTTGAGGACGCACTCGAGGAAGTAGCGCAGTCAGGCTCGCGTGAAGCTGCGGCGAAACGCAGATCAGGACGGCGTGGAGGTCCTCGAGCTGAGCCTCTGCACCCTCGGCAGAAGCTCTGATCACCCGTTGCGGTCATGTAGCCGCGCTGGAGGCCATACTGCGCGGCGGTGCGGCTCGTGAGCTCTTCGTTGGCGTCCGCGACGGCGACGAGATCGACAGGGAGAAAGGTCAAGGTGGACAGGATACTGCGGTAGGCGTGGCTGCCGGCGCCTACCATGCCCACGCGGACGTGGTCCGTGTAGGTTCGCTAATAGCTCATTGCGGGAATTCCTTGATGTGGGTCCGGAGGAAGTGCAGGTCCTTCTCGGTAGCCTTGGAGAGGTCCCATGGCGCTCGCCGTACGTCTGGATAGCGACAGGACGTAATGGAAGTCGGCGACATCGGCGATCGGGCCCTCCGTCGCCCAGGGCGATGACATCCCCTCATATGGTTGCCGCGGCGTCCAGGATCGCCTGCGTTCCGGTGACGCACTCGTCGAGCGACACGAAAGTCTGTGCGCCGGCGCCGGAGGCGGTCAGCCTCACGTGCGAGACGGCCTCGGGCCAGCAATCATCGGCCAGCGTTGGCCGCGAAGCGCTGCGTATCCGTAGGGTTCTTACGGCCTAGGCTGAGCTCGGTGAACGTCCGTACCTGCTGGGTTATGGCGCGTTCGGTGGGGAGTCGTTCCATCGAAGAGGCCCCGTAGAAGCCATCGATGCACGGCGCACCGGACAGCACGTACTGGGCATCGGCGGGTTCCGCGATCGGGCCGCCGTGGACCAGCACGATCACGTCGTCTCTAACCGATCGCGCCGCTTGTGCCCATGCAGACGCCAGCTGCACGGAATCGTCGAGGCTCTTGGCGGTTCCCGCTCCGATCGTCCCGCCCGTAGTCAATCCCATGTGGCATACCACCACGTCGGCCCCCGCCTCGGTCATCGCGACTGCGTCCTCGGCTGAGAAGACGTAGGGCGTTGTGAGCAGATTGGCCTCGTGGGCACGCCGGATGAACTCGACTTCGTTGGCGTAGCCCATCCCGGTCTCTTCGAGATCGTTACGAAATGTGCCGTCGATGAGGCCAACAGTCGGAAAGTTCTGAACTCCCGAGAAACCAGCAGATGTGAGAGTTTGTAGCATGTGATCGGGGCGAAGAAAAGGGTCGGTTGCGTTCACGCCGGCGAGGACCGGAACATTTTGGACCACAGGTAGTACCTCTTCACCCATCTCGAGTACCAGGTCGTTGGCGTTGCTATACGCCAGCAGCCCAGCAAGCGAGCCGTGACCGGCCATCCGAAACCGGCCGGAGTTGTAGATGATGATGAGGTCGACGCCCCCGCGTTCTTCGCTCTTGGCAGACAGACCGGTCCCGGCGCCCGCCCCGACGATGGGCCTGCGCGCGGCCCGTTTGCTGGTGAGGCGCTCCAGGA
>NZ_JBWKFL010000120.1:0-6761 GCF_056434305.1 Streptomyces sp. NPDC044061
ACCAAGCTGGCGTACAACGAGCCGAAGGCGGGTGACGACCCCAAGTACCACTGGTGGACGAAGACCATCACCGACCGTCTCGGCGGCGACACCGGCTTCGCGTATGCGGCCGACACCGCGAACACCAAGTTCACCGACACCACCGTGACGGACCCCGAGTCGCACGCCACGAAGTACGTCACCGACGACTTCTTCCGTCCCGTCCAGACGACGAACGCCAAGTCCCAGACGTCAAAGATGTCATGGGACGCGGACAACAACGTCACGTACCTGGAGGAGGACAACGGCGCCAAGACCGCGTACTGCTACGACCAGAAGACGGGCTACCCCCTCTGGCAGCGCGACGCGGAGAACAACAAGGCGGGCGTGCCGGACCAGACGACCACCTGCGTGACGGACAGCTCCAAGTGGCCGGCGAACGCGTCGAAGTACGAGTACCAGACGCGTGCGGACGGCTTCTCGGCGGACCTGTTCCGCAAGACGTCACCGGAGGGCCGCGCCTGGCAGTTCGGCTACGACTCGTTCGGCAACATGAAGACGGTCACGGACCCGAAGGGTGTCGTAACGACGTCGGTGCCTGACGACTACACGACCAAGTACGACTACGACAGCTACGGGCAGTTGACCAGGGCCACCGACGCCAATGGCAATGCCACCGTCAACTCCGACTTCGACGTCGTCGGCTACCCCAGGACGATCACCGACGCGGAGAGCCACGCCACCTCGTTCGTCTACGACGAGCGCGGTGAGGTCACGTCGGTGACCGACGCGCTGGGTACCACCACCACCCAGACCTACGACGCCTTCAAGCGTCCGCTGGTCAACAAGCTGCCCAAGGAGCAGGCGCAGGGGGTGTTCATCACCACTCCGGCCCCGGTGTACGACGCCAACGACAACGTCACCACCAGCACCGCCGCGGACGGCGTGGTGTCCACCGCGGTCTATGACTCCGCGGACCAGGTGACCGAGACGACCGGCCCGGACAACAACCTGAGCGGTCGCACGACGCGCTACACCTACGACAAGGTCGGCAACCTCAAGACCACGACCGAGCCCAAGGGTGTGGCGACGACCTCCGTCCCGGACGACTACGTCACCACCAACAACTACAACGAGATCTACCAGCTCATGTCGGTGGTGAACGCCCAGGGCGACAAGGTCTCCTACGAGTACGACAACGTCGGCAACGCGGTCACGGTCATCGACCCGAAGAAGAACGCCACCGCCGACACCACCGACTACACCAGCAAGAGCGCCTACGACCTCAACCACCGCGTCACCAAGGTCACCGACGCGGCGGGCAAGTACGCCACGCGCGAGTACGACAAGGACTCGCTGATGGTCAGGAGCACCGACAAGGAGGGCAACACCAGCGAGGTCGTCTACGACGAGCGCGGCAAGACGATCGAGCAGCGGGTCCCGTACTCGGGCACCACTCTTCGCACCACGAAGTTCGAGTACGACCAGATGGGCAACACCACCAAGGTGATCAGCCCGCGCGGCACCGCCACCGCGGCCGCGGACGACTTCACCAGCCGCACCGAGTACGACAAGCTCAACCGTCCGGTCAAGCAGTTCCAGCCCTACGACCCGGCGGACGGACGCTACAACGACCCCAACGTCTACACCCAGACGACGTACGACGAGGTCGGCCGCGTCTCGCGGGTCTCCGCGCCGCCGTCGGCGGGTCAGACGGTCCGCAACGACACCGACTACACGTACTTCGACAACGGTTGGACCAGGACGTCCACCGACCCGTGGGACATCGTCACCTCCTACGGCTACAACCAGACCGGCCAGCAGGTCTCGCGCACCCTCACCTCCGCCGGCGGCTCGAGCTCGCGGACCCAGGGCTGGGCGTACTACCCCGACGGCAGCCTCCAGGCCCGCTCCGATGACGGCGTGCCGGTCGGCGCCCACGTGGTGCTGGCCGACAACTCCGACACCCAGACCACTTCGGCGACCGGCACCTGGGCCACGGCTTCGGCCACCGGCCAGCAGGGTTACGACCACCGCACCCACGCGGCGGGGGCGTCGACGGACACGTTCACCTGGACTCTGAACGTTCCGCAGGACGGCAGCTACACCGCCTACGCGAAGTACCCGACGACCTCGGGCGCCTCCACGGCGGCGAAGTACACCGTCACCCACGACGGCGGCACCACCGACAAGACGGTCAACCAGACCACCGGCGGCGGCACCTGGGTCTCCCTGGGCTCGTTCACCTTCAAGCAGGGGAACACGTCCAAGATCACCCTGGCGCCCGACGCCTCCGGCAAGGTCGTCGCCGACGCGGTGAAGATCGTCCGCACTGTCACCGAGACGGACAACGAGAAGAAGGACTTCACCTACTCGTACGACCTCAACGGCAACCTCAGCTCGATCGCGGACGCCTCCTCGGGTGCCAAGATCGACAAGTACACGATGACCTACACCGGGCTGAACCAGGTCCAGAAGGTCAGCGAGTCGCTGTCCGGCACCGAGAAGAAGGCCACGTCGTTCACCTACGACGCCAACGGCCAGAAGGAGACGACGAGCCACCCGGACCAGTACGCGCAGTACTTCTACGACGTGCGCGACCTGGTCAAGACGGTGAAGGTCGGCAAGTCCGCCTCGGACGCCTCGCCGAAGACCACCGATTACACCTACACCGACCGCGGCCTGCGGCTGAAGGAGACCAAGGCCAACGGCAACACGGTCGACTACACCTACTACCTGAACGCGGCGCTGAAGACCCAGGCCGAGAAGAAGCCCAACGGCACCCTGGTCTCCTCGCACACCTACGCCTACGACGCCAACGGCAACCAGGCGCAGGACGTCGCGTCCAAGATGAACGCCGACAACCACGGCGCGTACCTGAACTCCACCACGGACTACACCTACGACCCGGTCAACCGGCTCGCCCAGTCCGTGAAGACGGGAACTGGCGCGGGCACCGAGACCTACGTCCACGACGCCAACGCCAACGTCGTCACCCAGACGATCAAGAACGTCACGACCAACTACACCTACGACCGCAACCGGCTCCTCAGCTCGAGCATCGGAGCCGCCACCAACAACTACAACTACGACCCGTACGGCCGACTGGACACGGTCGTCGCGGGCGGCAAGGTCGTAGAGGACAGGGACTACGACGGCTTCGACCACGTGGTCAAGAACGCCAAGCTGCAGACCGACGGGGTCACGACGAAGACCACCACCTACGTCTTCGACCCCCTGGACCGCACGGCATCCAAGACGGAGGCCGGCAAGACCACCGACTTCAACTACCTCGGTACCTCCAGCGAGGTTCTCAACGAGGCCGTTGCCGGCGAGGTCACCAAGTCCTACCAGTACAGCCCGTGGGGCGAACGCCTGACACAGCTGAAGCACAACACCGACGGCTCCGAGGAGCTCGGCGTCTACGGCTACAACGGCCACACCGACGTCGAAACCCTCACCGACAGCAGCGGTGACACCAAGTCCACCTACGGCTACACGGCCTACGGCACCAACAACGACGCCGAGTTCACCGGCATCGACAAGCCCGACACGGCCCAGCCGGACAAGGAGGCGTACAACCCCTACCGCTTCAACGCCAAGCGCTGGGACGCCGCCAGCGGCACCTACGACATGGGCTTCCGTGACTACAGCCCCGGCCTGAACCGCTTCACCAGCCGGGACATGTACAACGGCGCCCTGGCCGACATGCGGCTGGGATCGGATCCCTTCACCGGGAACCGCTACGCCTTCACCGGCGGCAACCCGATCAGCAGCGTCGAGCTCGACGGACACAACTGGTGCGAAGGGGGCGCCTTCTGCCCCTGGGACGACAACTTCGCCTCTGCCTGGGTCGGCACCGTCGAGACTGTCGCCGACACGCTTGCCAGCCCCGTGATCGCCGCAGAGCCGATCCTTCGGGAGAAGTGCCCTGGGTGCTTCGGAACTCCCGGTGATCCCAATGGAGTGGATCTGGGATTCGAATGGGTCTCGGGCCGCGGCCCCAAGCATCGGGACTTCGGCGGAAACGACGCCTTCACGCAGTCGCTCATGGACCACTACCACGTCCAGCGGGTGCGGGAGATCGCGGCTGACAACATCAACGGCGGAAACTACAATCTGGGCGCCAAGGTCGCCCAGTACACGGACAAGGACACGGGTGTCACATACAATAACGGCTTGAATCACTCGCTGAACTCCAAGACCGTCTTCATGGACTTCACGTCGAACATGTCCGCGGCGTTCCTGGGTTCCTACACCATGGACTACACGGTCAAGTCGGTCGACAAGAAGGCGGGAACGGCGACCGTTCAGTTCCATGTGGCAAACGACAGCACCATGAATTCCGGGACGCATATCGCCCCGGAGCTCGGCGGGTACAGTGAGTGGTGGAGTGAACACATCGCCAAGCCCCTCAATTCGTACTACGATACGGGGCGTTTCAGCACGAAAACGCAGGACATAACGTGGACGGAGACGGTCGACCTCAACGATCCCAAGGCTCCGTCGGCGTCATCGGGGTCATCGGGGTCGTCGGGGTCGTCGGGGTCATCGGACTCGTCGGCCGGCGGCCTGCTGGACAGCATCACAAGTTGGGTCTCCAGCCTCTTCTGACGGCAGGCTGACGCGCTCGCTACCGCCGGTCGACCGGTCGGGACGCGCCTTGAAAAACGGCGAGGTTGCTCCCAGGGAACCCTGGGGGCAACCTCGCCGCCCGTAACGACTGGAAGTAGATGGCGTGAAATTCGACATATTTCGCATCAGTGCAAGCCTTGCGACTGCCACCTTGACGGTACTCGCCTCGACCGCTTGTGGGACAAGCAAGCCCGCCCACGTCGTCCCGGAGTCCCTACGTCATTCCGAATTGGTCGGCCGATGGGACGGAGAGCGGGAATGCGGATCGCCGCTTCCGGTCATTCGACTGCGCGACGATTACACCTTTTCCGTCAAGGACTTTCCGCTCGAGTGGGACGGCCCCGTGCCGGACGCGCAGGTGACGCGTCGTTCAGTCGGCGGAAAATGGCATGCGGTCAACAAAGACCCTGGCCTGCCCCCCTATGCGATGCTCAATTTCGAGAATCAGAAGGACAGCAAGCTTCTCACCTTCACTTTGGATCATGGGAAGCTGCGTATGAATGGGAGTGTCGAGGCGAACGGGGGGGATCCCTATATCTACCCATGTCACTACAGACGCACCTCTGCCGATCCCGACTTCGGCCGATAGCGGCTCTGTCGAATGTACGGCTGTCTGGGTGTGTCCTGCCAACGTTGATCTCTACTCCAAGCACTTCCGCACTGCCTCGACGAGCGATGTCGCGCGCGAATCGATGGGGCCCCCGATGATGTGTCTCATCGCGTAGCCGAAGGCGACGTTGTATTTCCGATCGGCGAAGGCGAGCGACCCACCTCGTCCGGTGTGTCCGAAAGAGCTGGGGCCGATCATCGGGTTGGTGGCGGTGGGCAGCATGTATCCGGCGCTGAAGCGGCTCTGGATCAGCATGACTTGATCCTTGCCGCTGGCCTGCTCCTCGGTCGCGGACGCCAGGGCGGCAGGGGAGAGCAGGCGCACTCCGTCCACCTCGCCGATCAGCGCGGCGTACATGCGTGCAAGAGCGCGTGCGGTACCGATCCCGTTGGACGTCGGGAGCTCCGCGGCCTGCACTTCCGGTGAGTCGAAGTCGATCTCAGGTGGGTCGGTGACCGCGTACGCCCTGTTGCTGAATGAGTTCGGGTCCTGCCAGGCGGCGACCTGTTCGCGGAGTTCCTCGGGGATCGACTGGGTGGGCAAGGTGGTGAGGTCGACGTCCGGCCGCTGGTACACCATGCGGCTGACTCGCTCGCGTTCGCCGGCCGGCAAGCCGATGAAGAAGTCCAACCCGAGGGGAGCCGCGATCTCGTCGGCGAAGAAGCGGCCCGGTGTGCGACCGGATACTCGGCGGATTACCTCACCGACGAGCCAACCCCAGGTCCGGCCGTGGTACCCGTGCGCTGTGCCTGGAGTCCAGAGGGGGCGTTGAGCCGCCAGCGCCGCCGCCATCGGATGCCAGGCCAGCGCCTCCTCCAACGGTACTGGCCGATCCAGCGCGACCAAGCCGGCCTGGTGGGACAGGAGCCAGCGCACCGAGATGTCCGCCTTGCCGTTCGCGGTGAACTCCGGCCAGTACTTCGCGACGGGCGCGTCCAGGTCCAGGGCGCCGCGCGCGGCCAGCATGTGCGCCGCGGTCGCGGTCGCGCCTTTGGTCGCCGAGTAGACCAGTTGCAGCGTGTCCCGCGTCCAGGGACGACCGGTTTCGGCGTCGGCCACGCCACCTCACAAGTCAACCACCGGTCGGCCGTTCCGGTACACGCACACCGCTGCGCCGGTGTCCCCGTGCCGGGTGAAGTTCTCGATGAACGCCTCACGCACCGGCTCGAATCCTGCTGCGACCTCACCGTAGATCGTCGTCATGTCGTACATCCTGGCAGTATTGCCGCCTTCCTTACTGAGGCGGGCTCGTCCTCGGTGTTCAGGCGGTAGCCGTCAGACGGCGGCAGGCAGTTCCTGCAGACGCTCGCGGAACTCGCATACGGCGGGTAGGGAGTTGTGCGGTTCGAGTCGTGCAGAGAACTCCTTGAGGCGGTCCAGAGCCCGTATGGAGCTGACGCTGTCTTCCAGCAGTCCGGCACCGTAGTTTGCGGCGTCCAACGCTGTCGGCGACGGGTGAATCGTGACCCAGTTCCGGCGGGTGAAAAATGACCCCCCACTGCGTCAGTTGATGTTGGTCATTCCCCGCTGTTGGCGG
>NZ_JBWKFL010000121.1:0-6592 GCF_056434305.1 Streptomyces sp. NPDC044061
AAAGCCAGCCCAGCACATCGACCTATTCGTCCACCATCGCACCGTCACCGCTACCACGAAGCGACAACGCTCCAGCCGGACACAACCCCACCGCCCTTCCATCCGTCCCAGTCGGAGTTGACCCTCAGCAGCTATCGCCTCACCAGGTCACCGGCAGCCGCTCCGGCCCGTAGAGTTGTCGGTCGCCGCTGTGCCAGGGTATGTCTGCCACAGGTACAGCGAGATCGAGAGTGGGGAAACGACGAGCCAGCGCGGGCAGTGCAATCTGCATTTCCAGACGGGCCAGATGCTGGCCGACGCACTGATGGACGCCGTAGCCGAAGGCGAGGTGCTTCCCCGCGGACTGGCGAGTCAGGTCGACCCGGTCCGGCTCAGCGAACACCTGCGGGTCACGATTAACCGCGGAGAGTGAGACGGCGACGGGCTCGAAAGCCTTGATCACCGTTCCGCCGATCTCAATATCCTCCAGAGCGGTTCGCACATCGGGAGCCTGATCGATGGTGTTGTACCGCAGCAGCTCTTCAACGATGCGACCGACCGGGACTGACTCGGTCCTGAGCGCATCCCACCGATCCCGATCATGCAAGAGCGTGAGAATGCCGCACCCGAGGGCAAGGGCCGTCGTCGCGTGAGCCGCTCTCACCAAGACGATTGCGGTAGCAACGAGTTCATCATCGGTCATCTCCCCATTGCGGACCAAAGTACTGAGAAGATCATCGCCTGGCTGCGCTCGCTTGCCTTCGATGAGTTCACGAGCGAATGACCTGAACTCCTCGTTTGCCGCCAGACCATCCTTGACAGTCGCGTTTGGATCTTGCCTGACCGCGGCAAGCCGCTCAAATGTGCCACGTTCACTCGCCGGCACGCCGAATAGTGCGCAGGTCAGCAGCGATGGAATTGGTTGAGTGAACGCCTCAACCAGGTCGACGGGGGGGCCGACTCGCTCCATGATGTCGAGACGATCGGCGACAATTTGTTCGATGCGTGCCCGATAGTCACCCACGCGGCGCACCGCGAAGTGAGGGGCCACGAGGCGACGCAGCCGAGTGTGTTCGGGTGGATCCGTACTGAAGAAGGACAACTTCCTCAGCGACCGCTCGTGGAGTGTTCGCACGACCTCCGGGTCCCGGAAAGCGTCGGACAGCCGACCCTCCCGTCGGTAACGATCAACAAGGGCCCGGACAGCATCCGGAAAAGCGTCGTCGTACTGGATAGCATCGAAAAGTTGGGCGGCCTGTCGCTCCGGATCCAATCCCGGCGGGCCCCCAGGGAAGACGCTGATACGTGGATCTCCAAGCACGGCACGAGCAAGCTCGTGGCTCGTCACCAGCCAGCCGACATGACCATCAGGAAAACGGAGCCGGCTCAACGGTTGACTGTCACGTAGCTCGCCAAGTTCACGAGGCGGATCAAACGGGCACCTGCGCTCCACAGGCAGCCGAACCGGTTCAGGCTGCCCGGCGTCTGGCAGCGACGTAGTTGTCATGATCACGTCCTTAGGGTCGTTTGCTGCGCTAAGGGGGTCGACGATGACCCTGGGCGTACGGGCCCGACCTGGTCACATACCGACTGTTGCTATCGTGACGTGACTAGATGTCGCACACCATGGCGATAGGTAGCACAGACATGCCCGATATTGACATCTTCAGGATTGGGTTCTTCGTGGCCGCACCCGCCACTACCTACGATCGACCGACCACCGCGGACTACTGGGAACTGCTGTGGTTCACGGAGGGCACCTCCCAGCTCGTGGGCGAAGGCAACGCCTATCCGCTGCCGCCGAACACCGTCGTGCTGAACCCTCCAGGCACGCGATACATGTACTCGTGGGACCCCGACCGCGTCACACAGATGGGGTACGTCATCTTCACCACCACAACTGGTGGCGAATGGCCACTGCTTCGCTACCTGGCTGCGGATGACGTGATAATTGCGCTTCTAAATCATCTCCTATGGCTTGACGCTGCGCGGCGTGACGGTTGGCAAGACCAAGTACGGGAGGCCCTCGCCTACGCGCTACATGCCTATCGCACTGGCGCGTCGGCCACGAGCAACGTCAGTGACCGCAACTTGCCCCTACCTATCGAACGGTCGATGGCCTTGGTCCGCGCGCGGTGGTCGCCTGGGAGTCCGTTCCGTACACCTACGCTTGACGAGCTTGCGGATGCAGCCGCGGTAACCCGCGAACACCTCTGCCGGGTCTATAAGAAGGAGTTCGGATACGGCCCGATCGCGGCGTTGCGCCTACTGCGCCTGAGGTACACGGCTGCCTTGCTCGCCCGAACCGACCTGACCGTGGGCCAAGTCGCACACGAGGGGGGCTTCGAAAACCAGTTTCACTTCACCCGGTCCTTCAAACAAGCATTCGGCGTCTCGCCCACTCAGTTCCGCAGAGACAACCTCCCTGTCCCGGTGCCAACAAGCATTCGGCGCCTCGGCTTGTACTTCTAATTAATCTGGATTGAATCCCTCCTCCTCTAAAAGATCCCGCTGCTGATTTCTGAAATCTGCCTCATGCTTGGCGTGGAGCGGGATGGTGGGTGGAAGGTCGATTTCGTTGACGGTGATGTTCCAGTATCGTTGGAATCGAGGTCCGGTGGAGAGGTCCCGGAACTGACGCGGCAGGTGGCGTGCAGGGCCTTTTCGAAGGTTTCGCTCACGATCCGGCTGCGCGACAGTCTGGGACTCGTCTTCGATGACATGCTGTTCGCAGCCGCCTTCCCGGCCGACGGGCGCCCGGTCGCCTCGCCGGGCGTGCTGGCGATGGTGTCGGTGACGCAGTACGCCGAGGGGTTGTCCGACCGGCAGGCCACGGAGGCGGTACGGACCCGGACCGATTGGAAATACCTGCTGGAACTGGACGACAGCGGCTTCGATCACTCGTTGCTGGCCCGCTTTCTGAGGTAGGGCCGTTGTGGCACGAACAGCATCAGGCACGTCTGACGGCCCGGCCGCGGCGACGGGCTGTAGGAGCCGGCGCGAAGTCTGCACCGTGGCACCACTCATGACGTGCTGGTCTGCTGGTTCGGCCTGGACCGCTCCACCGTCACGCGCGCCATCGGCGAGGTGCGGCCCCTGCTCACGCAGCGGGGATGCACCGTCGCGCCGTCGTGTGCGACGCCCGGCCGCGGGCCGCAAGGACCGGGACAAATTCATCTCCGGCAAGACCAAGCAGAACGCGGTGAAGTCCATGGTCCTCACAGACGCCAAGGGGCGCCTGCTGTTCTGCAGCCCGGTCCGGCCGGGCAGTTGCGCCGACATCACCCAGGCGCGACTGCTTGGACTGCCCCAGCTCCTGGCCGACGGTCCGTTCATGGAGATCTTTGCGGATGCCGGCTACCAGGGCATGGACGCGCAGACCGGCAGACGCGTGCTGACGCTACCCCATCGCAAGTTCAAGAAGAACGCCCCAGCCTGGTACGAGGAACGACACGAGCAGCAGCGCAAGGCCCACTCCTCACGACGTATACGAGTCGAGCACGGCATTGCGCACCTCAAGAACTGGCGAGCTCTCGCCCGGCACCTTGGCCGCCGCGAGCACATGAGTGACATCGTCAAAGCCGTCGCCCGTCTGCTCTCACACCAGCAGACCGCCACCCTCGGCCACGGACTTCGAGCGTGAACACCGACAACGACGCGCACCTCGACGGGCCACGGCCAACCGTGCACGATGTCGTTAGGGCGCGCAGAAAATCAAGGTGTTGCTTCCATGGATCTGGCTCGTTGATGTGGTATGGGCATATCGCAGGAGACTCGTGATCAACTCGCCGTGAGATTCGCGGTGTTGGTTCCGCACCTGGACGAGCGTCAGCGCCGTCTGCTGATGGGAACCGAGGCCCGGATCCTGGGGCATGGCGGGATCCGGGCTGTCGCGCAGGCGGCCGAGGTCAGCGAGACCACGGTCCGCAAGGGCGTCGAGGAGTTGGAAGCGGGTGCGGAGCCTTTGGGTCGGGTCCGCCACCCTGGCGGTGGGCGCAAGAGGGCCGCCGAGGTGGATCCAGGGTTGCGACCTGCACTGTTAGCGCTGGTCGAGCCGGATATGCGCGGGGATCCGATGTCTCCGCTGCGCTGGACGGCGAAGTCGACGCGCAAGCTCGCCGACGAGCTCACCCGGCAAGGCCATCGCGTCTCGGCGGACACGGTCGGCGACCTGCTGCGTGAGGAGGGCTTCAGTCTGCAGGCCAACGCCAAGACGATCGAGGGCGCGCAGCACCCAGACCGCGACGCGCAGTTCCGCTATATCAACGAACAAGCCCGCGATCACCGGGACGCCGGGGATCCAGTGATCAGCGTGGACACCAAGAAGAAAGAGCGTGCGCCACGAGGCACTTTGTCATATCCCCGGTCAAGCCGGGAGGAATTCGGAGGAACATTCCTGGGCCTGATGGCTTACCTGGATCCGAAAGGAAAAGGGGACAGTAGCATGCCAGAGAAGCGGTGACCGTGTCCAGGTACAAGGAACGGGGTGCCGCGGGGCCCGAGCGATATGGTGGAAAGCTAGACTGCCTGAAACCCAATCTCCAGAAGACGCAACTTCTCGTCCGCCGGAAAGGTATCTGAGACCGGCGCCGCACCATGCATCGTAGTCGGTTCTTATGCGATGCACCCTCCGTGATGCGGAGCGATCCCCAGTGAGGGGATTCAAGGAGATGAGTGGGGCACCTAAGTCGCTCTATGACGTATGACAAGGATGAACGTGGGATCGCCTAAGGGGCACATTCTATGTGTTCTATGGCGACAGAGGCCCCGTATTAGATGTGGGAGTAACGCCTCACCAGGGAGGACGGGAGAGCCGTCTACAGGTCGAAGGGGGCCAGGTGATCGGACACTTAACGGCCAGGAGGTACGCGTGATGCGAGAAGCCGAAAAGGTACTGGGTGTCCTGCGTGAACGCGGAAGGCGTGGCCTGCCGCTGGAACGTCTTTATCGGCAACTGTTCAACCCGGAGCTGTATTTACTCGCTTACGGCCGCCTGTACTCCAATAAGGGGGCAACAACTCCCGGAGTCGATGGAGAGACCGTCGACGGTATGTCCTTGGGCAAGATCGAACGCATCATCGACGCGCTGCGCTATGAGCGCTATCGATTCAAGCCCGCGCGGCGCACTTACATTCCCAAAAAGAATGGAAAGAAGAGACCGCTAGGTCTTCCGTCCTGGTCGGACAAATTAGTCGGCGAGGTGATACGCCTCTTGCTTGAGGCATATTATGAGCCGCAGTTCTCGGATCGGTCGCATGGCTTCCGGCCTAAGCGCGGGTGCCATACCGCCCTGTCGGAGGTAGCGAATCAATGGACCGGCACGACTTGGTTCATCGAGAGTGACATTGCCGACTGCTTTGGGTCGATCGATCACGGGATCTTACTGTCCATCCTGGCGGAGAAGATCCACGACCGCCGTTTCCTGCGACTGTTGCAGAACATGCTTCGAGCCGGATATCTGGAAGATTGGGTTTGGCATGCCACGTTGAGCGGTGCGCCACAAGGCGGGGTTGCTTCTCCTGTCCTTTCCAATATCTACCTACACCGGCTGGACAGTTTCATCGAAGACGTTCTCATCCCGGAATACACCCGAGGAAGAGGTAGGGTTCTCAATCCCGAATACCGCAAGGTGGATCTCGCAATCCGACGCGCCCACAGGCGCGGCGATCGCGCCACCGTACGCGCCCTGCGCAAACAACTGCGCAGGTTGCCGAGCAGGGACCCCGCAGATCCGGGATTCCGGCGGCTCCGCTATGTACGGTACTGCGATGACCACCTCCTCGGTTTCACCGGACCGAAATCCGAAGCCGAAGAGATCAAAGAGCGACTTGCAAAGTTCCTGCGTGACGAACTCAAGCTTGAACTGTCGCAAGAGAAGACGCTCATCACTCACGCCCGCACAGGCGCGGCACGTTTCCTCGGCTACGAGATCACTGTCCAGCACGCCGATCACAAGATCGGCAGCAAGGGGCGCTCCGCCAACGGAGTCATCGGCCTGCGCGTGCCCCTCGACGTGATCAAGACCAAGTGCGCCCTGTACCTCAAGCGCGGCAAACCCGAGCGAAGAACCCAGATGGTCAACGACGACGACCACACCATCGTCCGGACCTATGGAGCAGAATTCCGGGGCCTGGTGGAGTACTACCTGCTGGCCGGTGATGTCTACCGACTGAACCGGTTGGAATGGGTAATGAAGACTTCCATGCTCAAAACGCTGGCCTGCAAGCACAATTCAACCGTGACGAAGATGGCGGACCACTACAAGACCACCATCGAAACACCGCACGGTCCCCGTAGATGCTTCGAGGTCAACGTGGAGCGGGAGGGCCGTCCACCTCTGGTCGCACGGTTCGGTGGTATCCCTCTACGGCGCAAGAAGAACGCGGTCATCAAGGACCT
This sequence comes from Streptomyces sp. NPDC044061, assembly GCF_056434305.1. Lineage (NCBI taxonomy): Bacteria > Bacillati > Actinomycetota > Actinomycetes > Kitasatosporales > Streptomycetaceae > Streptomyces > Streptomyces sp. NPDC044061. The sequence continues at coordinate 6,379 of NZ_JBWKFL010000121.1, forward strand.
CGTTCCGCCCCCGGTCAACGTCAGAAGAAAGGAGCTGATCACTCGGTTGCAAGCAGCGCGATGCGAATTGTGCCGAGAACACGGCTCGGTGGACGTCCACCACGTCGCCAAGCTTGCCGCAGGGCTCTGTCGTTCTCGCGATCGGCGCGGAATGATCACGTCAGTCCGAGGGCGGTCGGCGGTCGGGTCATATCCCGTCCGTGATGACGCAGGC
>NZ_JBWKFL010000122.1:0-6482 GCF_056434305.1 Streptomyces sp. NPDC044061
ATCACCCCCGCGGCCACACGACGGGAAAGGCGACCGCTCAGGCGATCATCGCGTACTCAGCCGATGCCGCGTCAGGAATTGCGCACCAGAGTCCAACCTCTGGGTGTCGGCGTTCGTCTCGATCATGGAACCTCCACAGGTTGGCAACGAGGGGTTGGTCGGGCCTGGTGGTGGGCGGCGATCAGATTGGCCGCCAACTCGGCCGGTGGATCCCTCCGCGACTCGGGGGTCAGGGCGTGATCCGTGCGGCCGAGGCGGCCACGCCGATCACGAAGCCGCACGAGGCGGCCACGAGCACGATCAGCAGGGGTCCGGCGTAACGGGAGGCCCGGGCGACCTGGGCGGCGACACGGCGGTTCACAGCTTCCACCAGGCCCTCCATGGGCGGGTGATGATCTCCCGGTACGTATGGTGCGAGGGGTTGCGGCCACCGTGCGTGAACACCCAGCTCTGCGGTTCGGCGAAGTCGGTGCCGGGCAGTGAGGTCTCGCCACAGACCGCGCACTGCATCGCGTACGTGGTGGGCTCGGCGTCGGGTTCCCGGTCGGGCTGGAGGGTCCACTCCTTGTGGCAGATGATCGCGCGGCTGGTCATCGAACCGCCTCCAGGGCCGTGGCGACGTGCGGGTGCTGGAGTGCGGCACGGAGGGCGTGCGCGTCGGTGAGGGTGTCGTCGTCGGGCAGCTCGCACCAACCGCCGAACCAGTCGTCGATCTGTTCCATTCCGGGCGCGACGAGCCACGAGTTGATGGTGAGATGTCGGACCGGCAGGTCACACCAATTTCCGGCGGTGCCTGTGTCGATGGCGTAGTAGAGGCGTTCGTTGGGCCCGTCGTACAACACCGGGCCGATTGCCGTGCCTGTGGCCCGCAGGTGGGCCAGGGCCAGGAAGCCGACCGCTGCGGGGGTACGTACGAGGTCCCAGCCGTCGCCGACTCGGAGCAGGCGGAGTCCGGGCACGTCGTTGACCATGGGTGCGCTGCGCAGCGCTTCACGGACGGACATCACGCATCCCCTTGGCGCTGGAGGCCGGGACTCACGCCGAACAGAGGCGCACGTTCCGTCGTCGGCCTGATGGGGCGAACCACGATCAGACGGGTGTCTGTTGCTGTTATCTGCCGCTGCCGGTCGGCTACGACGCGCTTTGGGCCGAGGTGGCTGAGGGCAGGGACCACGGCGCCATAGGTGTCGGGCAATTCGAGTGCGTCCAGGAGGCCGACGAAGGCGGGAGAGCGGACGGCCTCCGTCGCCTCGCGGTCGGTGAACACGCCGCACAAAATCAGCTCATGCTGTCGGCAGTACTCGGTGAGGCAGCGTACGAGCGCCGAGTGGCGGGCGGGGCCGCCGGTGACATGACGCAGGTAGCCGAAGACCTGGGGGCAGGCGACGGAGCGGCGTTCGGTGATGAGGTCGTCGTCCATGCCCATAGCGTCGGCCGTCGTGAACGGCCTCGAAATGACCTGCTGTTGTACTTCCGTTGCACTTCCCGCCCCACGTCGTCACCGACAGTGCTTCCATACGTGACGGAGGGAGGTCATCCGTGGTCACCGTGCAGCAATGGACAGGCCGGGAGGCGAGCGCCCTGCGCGCCGCGCTGCGTATGAGCACGCGCGGCTTCGCCGAGCACCTCGGTGTCGCGCTGCGCACGGTCGCCAAGTGGGAGAGCCTCGGTATCGCAACCCAGCCCCGCCCGGATACCCAGGCCATCCTCGACACGGCACTGGCCCGCGCGGACTCCGCTGCTCAGGCCAGGTTCGAGGCGCTGATGTTCCCCGGCAGGAAGAGCGCGCGGCCGGCGGAGTACGAAGCCTGGACCGAGGACGTCGAGCGGGCTGTGGTGTGTGTCAGCCGCCAGAACTTCCCCTTTGCCACCTCACTGTTGAACCGCTGGCTGACTCGACACGACCCGCATGACCTGGATGACAAGGGCCTCTATCTCTACGGCCGTTCCCTCGTGCTTCTGGGCGACCTCCAGCGTGACCAGGGCGCGATCCTCGGTCCGCTCTCCGCCCGGCACTCCTACCTGACCGCCCGCGGCATGTTTACCGACCTCGCCATCCCGCGCCGAGTGGCCCAGATCGAGCTCTCTCTGGCTGTTGTCCAGGAGATGTCTGGCGAGTTGGAAGCCTCCGCCCGTCAGTACGACGTCCTCGCCAGGGACGAGCGCTTGAGCCTCCGCGACCGAGCCAGGGCTCGGCTCTGGGTGGGTACGGCCCTGAGCAAGGAGGGCAACAACGAGTACGCCACCAACGTGATGACGGCTGCCACTCGTGCGTTCGAGGACCTGGGCGAGCCGGAGGACTGGTCGGTCGCCCACCAGAAGCTGGCCCTGGCCCATCGCGGCGCAGGCGACCTCAAGCAGGCCCTGCACTACATCGGCATCGCGCGCACCACCGCCGCGGTCGACTCCCCGATGCAGCGAGTGCGGCTGGACACCGCCTACGGGCACATCCTTCTGTCGGACGCGGCGACCCGGAATGATGGGCTGTCCGTCCTCGATCAGGCGGCGCAGGTGGCCCAGCAGTACGGGCTGAGCCACCAGCTGCGCAGCATCGAGGGCATCCGAAGAGGCCAGCAGGGATGAGCCAGGGAGTGCCAGTGCCGCAGCACGAGCAGCGCCAGATCACCGACGAGCAGTTCCACGACGCGACGCTGATCTGGAACTACCACCAGATGGGCCACGAGCAGCGGCCCTGCTCGGCGGCGATCGGCCTCGGCAGCCACGACCTGGGCGTGGCTACCACAGCAGCCGACCTCTACCGTGCCGGCCTCTTCCCGGTCGTGGTCTTCAGCGGCGGCAACAGCCCCACCACCCGCGCCCGCTTCCCGCGCGGCGAGGCCGTCCACTACCGCGAGCACGCCCTGAGCCTGGACGTTTTGAACGAAGCGATCCTAGTCGAGCCGAAGGCGGCCAACACCGGCCAAAACATCATCTTCTCTCGCGAGCTGCTGGCCGAGGCAGGCATCACGGTCGACTCTCTGCTGCTGATCTCCAAGCCGTACATGGAGCGCCGCTCGTACGCGACCTGCCGCAAGCTGTGGCCCGAGGCAGAGGTCGTCTGTGCCTCCGAGCCACTGGAACTGGACGACTACATCAAGTCCATCGGCGACGAGAAGCTCGTCGTCGACATGCTCGTCGGCGACCTGCAACGGGTGATCGAGTACCCGAAGCTCGGCTTCGCCGTCGAGCAGCACGTACCGGGGGATGTGTATGACGCTTACGATCGCCTCCTGGGCGCCGGCTTCGACAGCCGCCTCATCAGCACCTGAGCCACCCCGTGTCAACTCGTCGGGCGGAGTGTGCGCGATCCACCAGCCGAAGCTGTTCCCACGGCTGTCCACGTTGGCGAAGCTCTTCGCTGCCGACCGGTGGATCGTCCTGGCCGACGTCCAGTTCGCCCGGCGTGATTTCCAGCACCGTGCCCGGATGGCCGCCCTGGACGATCCTGGGCGGCAGCAGTGGCTCACGCTCCCGACACACCTTCCACATGGGCGCCCGACGCTGATCAGCCAGGCACGGCTCGTTGATCCCTGCCGCTCGCGCCGGACGGTCGAACTGCTCGTGCGCCAGTATCACGGCCATAGCCGCCACTGGTATGCCGTGCGTGACGTCTTGCACGCGGTCCTGGACACACTCGACACCTCAGAATGCGTGGCAGACGTCGCGAAAACATCAACGATTGCCCTGCTCACGGCTCTCGGCTGGTCGGGGGAAGTGCTGGACAGCAGCGAGATCCCGACCCGCCAAAGCCGGTCCGAGCGCCTTGCCGACCTCGCCGCGGCCACCGGCAGCACCCAATATCTGTGCGGCACCGGTGGCTTGCGATACCTCGACGTGGGTCCCTTCGATGCCCACGGCATCCCCGTGCTGCCTTTCCGCACCCCTGTGGATACGCATGACCCGCTCTGGCAGTGGAGCCGGCGGATCAGCAGCCTCTGGGCCCTGAGCAAGACCGGGCCCGCGGCGCTGGCGAACCAACTGGCTACCCGACGAGGAGCGCGCTTCCCTGAAGCCTGGGCGTGACTGAGCCGCTACTGCACCAGGCGTAGAACGGGGCACTGTTCCTGGACGTCGAGCAGTTCTCGGACGCGCTTGGTCCTCCAGGCCAACTCGTGCGCCAGCGCAGCCACTGAAAGATCCACTTCCTTACAGGCAAGTTCGAAAGCCTGGCGCAGCAGTGACGGCTGCTCACCGGAGTAGTGTGCAACCGACTCCGGAATGAAGCCCGGTTGGCCGTCCAGGGCTCGGAGGCGTTGGTAAGTACGGCTTGACGTGACATCGGAGATGAGCCCGAGTTCGCGACACCGGTAGACGAGTGAGTGGATGGAGACGCCCCAAACCCGCCTGAGTTCGGCCAAGCAGGCGAAGTCCATACGCTTGGGCAAGAGGGGCAGGATGCTGTCCTGCGGAGTGAGGAACGCGGCGGCGAAGGCATCGGCCTCCTTCTCCTGACAGCTGCCACCAGTGGCGTCCCCGCGGAGTACGAGGTGCCCCAGTTCATGGGCGGCCGTGAAACGGTGGCGGTAGACATCGTCAGCGCGGTGGCCTGCGCCCCCGAGATCCGCGCGTCGCCCTCGGCCTCGGCCTCGGCCAGCGTCCGCTCCTCGTAGGCCCGGGCGTCGGCCGGCTTGCGGACGTCCGCCTGCAACTGCTGTTCCCTGCGGTGCGCCTCCAACTCGGCGAGCCGCCTCCCTGGCCACCATCTCCTGCCGGGCGGCCGCGTCGGCGAGCGGACCGGCCTGGCGGCCCTTCGCCCCCGCGCCTTGTCCCGCTCGGCCTGATAACCGGCCCGCGGGACGCCACAGCCGAACGTGAACTGGCTGGGATGGCCCCAGCCGTCCCCCCTGCTGGGGAGCAGCCGGCGGCCGGGGACACCGCCCGCGCGGGCGTGCCCGCCCAGTCAGGCAGTACGACAAACCCGCCGCCACGGCTCCGGTCCCGGACCGAACCGTGGCGGCGGGCCCCGGAGGGTCGCCGGCGCGCCGGATGGCCAGGCAATCCGCGGTCCCGACCAGGAGGAGGACAGCCTCTTCCGGCTGCTGGATCCCGGCGACTCGCTCGGGGGCGGCCGTGGGGCTGGGGGGTGCGGCAACCGCGTGAGGGCGGGATCAGGCGCGGATGATGCGGGTTCTCAGGCCGTAACCGGACTCCTGGTCGCACACGCCCCTACGGGCCGCCTCGAGCAGTACGGCGTCGATCTGGAAGCGCTGCCAGAGGCAGATCTCGCTGAGGTAGCGGTCAAGTCCGCGGACGGTGAAGCAACACGGCCACCCGAACTCCCCCGCGTGGCTGTAGGTGACGGTGGCGGCCGCCTCGATGCCGTACTGCACAACGCCGTCGTGGAGTCTGGTCGGGGTCGCTGGAGGGGCTGCTCGTGGGCACGGTGTCGTACCGGGGTTTCCGCTTCCCGCCGGAGATCATCAGCCATTACGTGTGGCTGTACCACCTGACAACGCCGCTGCCGGGCCAACACCGCCTTCACCGGTCCTGCCTACCGATGCACGGCCTCCGGGGGGCTGCGCCGGGTCCGGTACGGGCCCGACCTCATCGACGGATGCCTCGCCGGCCGGACTCACTCTGACCGACTCCACGTCGACAACGTCGGTCGCGTGGCAAACCGGGCGGGGGTGCGGGATCGCGACAAGTGATGGCACGTAGTGCTGTACATGTGGCACCGAGTGCCATAGTCTTCGACCGTGCACGGTGGTGGCGCGACCGCGCACAGGCGGGCGCCCCGCGCACGCGGAAATTCCAGCCGCGCGCAGGGAGTTGACCAGCGTGTACCACCACTCAGGAAACGCCACTCATCCCGCTGCCGGCTCCGCGACCGGCCTCCTCGAGCCCGCACGTGACGAGCCGGGGGCTTTGTACTTCCAGCGCTGCACCTGGTGCGACACGGCCACCTACCAGCGGGTGCTGTGCCCGGCCTGTGGAGGCAGCGACCTGCGGACCGAGCGCAGCGAAGGCACCGGCACCGTCCGGCACTCCACCATCGTGCACCGCAACACCCCCGCCGCGCGCAACGCGTCACTGATAGAGATGGGCGAGGGTTTCATCGTCCGAGGCCGGGTCACGGGCCCGCTCCTGGGCATCCACGGCGGCGACCGGGTACGGCTGTCCACCGCGCAGGACCCGGCAGGGGGCGAGCCCGTCTTCCAGCCCCTGGACGAATACCGCACCTGACCCAGGGAGCAGACCTCAAGTTTTTCAATCCTCGTGTGAGCAGGTCAGGTGGAGGGCGAGAACGGCTTGGACGAGGCTGCTGATGCGAGTGGTGCCGCACCGCAGCTTCTGAGGTTGTCGTGTAGGGGTGACGGCTAGTCAGTTCGGTGCTATGTCCTGGATATGAGGTACTCCGACGGTGGTGGCCTGACCGCGGTTGAGCGCGATGCCCGGGAGCGGGTGCGGTTCGAGGCTGCTGGACTGTTTGAGCAAGGGGTGGCGCCGCCGGTGGTGGCCGAGCGGTTGCGGGTGTCGCGCAA
>NZ_JBWKFL010000123.1:0-6349 GCF_056434305.1 Streptomyces sp. NPDC044061
CTGCGTGCCGCCCTGGGTGTTGCCGCCCTTGGGCATGGCGGTGTTCTTCGACGAGTTGCTCTTGCTGCTGTTCTTGCTGTTGCTGTTGTTGCTGTTGTGCTGCTGGTGGTGCGCGCTGGAGTGCGCGGCCGGGTGGTGCATCATGGGTGCAGCCTCGGCGCTGGCCACACCGATGGTTCCTGCGGCGAGAGCGGCGATGCAGGAGATGCCTGCGATGCGGGCCATGTGACGTCGAGCGTTGATCATGAGAAACCTCGTAGTTCTAGGTAGTTCTTGGAGGGGGGATTCCCTTTCGGTAAATCCATTTCAGCCCGCCAGGCTCCCGCTGTACGTCCCCCGATCAGCGGACCAAGCGGCTGACACAGTCGTCCACTGAGGGGGAAGGCTGATTGACCGATGGCAGGCGGCCGGGACTCGAGGAGCCCTGTTGCCGTCTCCCCAGCTTTCGTCGGCGACTTCGTCACCCAGACCGCTGATAGGGGCTTGAGCAGCGGATTTACCAAGGTCAGTCCCCTGGCGCGCCTCACCTGAGCCGGTTGATGAACCGGTCACCCCAGGCACAGGGGCGGGGGGCACCCGAGGGAGGAGGGAAAAGTCCGCTGATTCCTCCGCGTCCCCTGGATCTTTTCCTCGGACCTGGCTCTCCGCCAGGCGCGCAGGTGTCTGCCGCTCGGGAACGGGGCTGGTCGTGCATGCTGTGGAGCATGGCCACGATCCATCGCCGCCCCGATACGCTGACCGTCGGGGTGTTGCTGGCAGTAGTCGGTGGGTTTCTGGACGCGTACACGTTCGTCCGGCACAACGTCTTCGCCAACCTGCAGTCGGGCAACGTGCTGCTGTTCTGCGTGGAGGCCACCGCCCGGCACTGGCACCGAGCAATCCTGCTGCTGATCCCTATCGTGGCCTTCAGCGTCGGCGTACTCCTGGTGGAACTCCTCGGCCTTCCCCGCGTGGAACGGCGCGTGCGCCGCCCGCTGCGGCTCGTACTGACGATTCAAATCGCCCTGCTGGCGGCGATCGCCGCACTGCCCGGTGACGCACCGGAACAGGTGACGACGGTGACGGTGGCATTCGTGGCCGCGCTGCAGTTCTCGACGTTCACCACCCTGCGCGATGCTCCCTACACCACTCTGGCGGAAAGCGGGAACCTGCAAAAAGGCATCGTCGCCGCGCACAGGTGGATGGCTGCCAAAGAACCAGCGGCCAAGCGGCGGGCCAGACAGTACACGATGATCATCGCGGCGTTCGCGGTCGGTGCGGTCACCGGCGCGATCATCACCCGCCTGGTGGGCGCTCCAGCGGTCGGCGTGGCCGCCGGCCTGCTGGCCGTCGTTCTCGCGATGCTGATCCGAGAGACACGGCAGTTGCAGCGCCGCGGGACGGACACGGAGCCGCCCGCACCCGCTCCCCCGTCCACCCACTGATCTCCACCGGCCACGGCCCCGTCTTCACTCCCGGGCGGCAAATGGGCGCCCCAGGTCATGCCCATTGCCGTCGGCACTGATCCCCACCGGCGCAGTGGCCGGGCTGGACAACCCGCCCGCCCCCTGGTCTGCGCCGCCGCACGGGCTCCGCATCGCACCCCACCTGCGCCAGCGGATCACCAATGTGTCGGCGGGCCTGGATGGTGCTGCTGTCCGCGCAGGTCATGTCCGGGAGAAGGTCGCCGAGTGACCGAACCAGCACGGACCGGGGCTTGGCCACGGCGGCCCGACGAGCGATCACCCGATCGGCCACGTCTCAGCTCGCGGTCCTGGTCTTGATGAGCGGCGCGTCCCGCGTGAACTCCTGGAACCCGACGCCGTAGTACAGTCCTCGCGCCTGGGGATGCCCCGGCGCACCCAGGCAGGCGACCGTCAGATGAGTGGCTGCGGCCGCCCGCGCCAGATGCATCCGGTGCAGCAGCATCGTCCTTCCCAGCCCGAGATGCGTCGGCCGTGCGGATTCCGCGTGCTCCAGCGGTACCGGCTACCCAGGGACCTCCTGGCGGTTGAGCCACCCGGACAAAGCCGTCACGCCCCGCTGCTGACAGGACCGGCTCGTGGTCCCGCAGGTGAGCGGGACCACGAGCTCGGACGCGACTGGGCGTGGGGGGCAGAACGTCAGGACGGTGGCAGCGTCCACTTCTGCGCTGCCGTCCCGTTGCATGTGTAGATCTGGAGTTGTGTGCCTTCCGTCGTGGACGACTGAGGGTCGTCCAGGCACAGACCGGAGTTGGGGTTCGTCAAGGAGCCGCCGGCACCGATCGTCCATTTCTGGGCGCCGGTGCCGTTGCAGGTGTACAGCTGGACGAGGGTTCCGTTGGTCGTCCCGCTGTTCGACACGTCGAGGCACTTGCCGAGGGTGCGCAGGGTGCCGTCGCTCGCGACCGTCCAGTCCTGGGCGTAGGTGCCATTGCAGGTCCACAGACGGATCGCGGTGTGATCGGCGGTGCCGGAGTTGGCGTCATCGACGCACAGCGCGGAGTTCACGCCCGCCGTGACGGGTCCCACCCTGGGCTTCGTCGGAGCGGACGTGTCACCGGGGTAGGAGGGCGGGGCGGCCGAAGCGGTCGTGGCCCAGCCGGTGTTGGGGCTGGTGCCGAGCGTGTAACTCAGCGTCCCACCAGAGGTGATCGCGGTCGTGGGCGCGTAGGCGTTGTTCCATGCGGACCCGTTGAACGTCGCGGACTGGACATAGGGCGCGTTGTCCGCGGCTCCGTCGCCGTTGATCGTCAGCGTCTTGCCGGACGGCAGAGTGATCACGGCCTGGGAGAACAACGGCGAGCCGAGGGCGAGGTCCGAGGTGCCGGGCGTCATGGGATACATGCCCAGTGCAGACCAGACGTACCAGGCGCTCATCTCGCCCAGGTCGTCATTGCCGTCGGCGAGGCCTGCGGGGGTGTTCGACCAGATCTGGTCCTGGATCGAGCGCACCGCCGCCTGGGTCTTGTAGGGCCGGCCGATGTAGTCGTACTCCCAGGGCAGTTCGATGCTCGGCTCGTTGCCGACCCATGCGTAGCCGTTGGCTCCGGTGTAGCTGCGCAGCACGGTGTCGAGGTAGTCGCTCATCACCTTGTTGCCGCCCTTGGCGGTGGCGAGCCCGGCAACGTTGAACGGCACCATGCCCGTGTAGATCCAGGAGTCCCCCTCCACCATGTCCGTGCCCCCGGTGGGGTCGAATCCGCCCGCCCAGCCGCCATCGGCGTTGCGCGGCTGAACGAAGCCGGAGGCCGGGTTGAGAACGTTGCGCCAGTCCTGGGCGCGATGAGCGTACGTCTGGCGGCTTTGCGTGTCGCCGAGAGCCCCGGCGAAGGCGGAGAGGGCGAAGTCCGCCGTGTCGTATTCGAGTGTCGTGGCGACGGGGCCGTAGAAGTTGCAGCAACCGTACGTCCCGTCGTGCGGCTCGTAGCCCGGGTCGTTCAGATAGTTCAACCCCGGCCGGTCGTTGTTGGCGGTGCTCGCCTGTTTCAGCAGTCCGGCCAGCGCCTTGGAGGTGTCGAAGTTCCGTGCGCCGAAGGCGTAGTAGTCGGCGATGATCGCCGCCGCCGGGTCGCCGACCATGACGTAGGACTCGCCGTTGTACTCCGACCACTTGGGGAAGATCCCGGTCTGGGCGTAGTCGTCGGTCATCGACTGGGCGGTGTCGGAGGCGACCTGGGGGCTCACCAGCGCTTCGAGCTGGGCCTGGGAACGGTAGACGTCCCAGCCGGAGTAGTTCGCGTAGGCCGCGCTGTGTCCGGCGTCGACCGTGTGTGTCTTTCCGTCGAAGCCGTAGTACTGACCGTTGGTGTCGCTGATGACGTTCGGATGCAGCAGCGAGTGGTAGAGCGCCGTGTAGAAGATCGTCTGCTGGTCTGTCGTGCCGCCGGCGATCCGCACCTTGCCGAGCGTGGTGTCCCAGGCCGAGTGGGCCGCGGTGCGGACGTCGTCGAAGTTCCATCCGGGATTCTCGGCAGTACGGTTGGCCACCGCGTTCGCCACGGAGACGTAGGAGAGGCCGACCTTGGCCTGCACGACCGGGTTGGTGCGTGTGTCGAAGGTGACGTGCGCGTTCGACGCGGAGGTCTGCGCTGCCGTGTCCGAGGCGTGCGCCGCCCCCGTCGCCACATGCCTGGAGGATTTCGGCATCGCGCCGTGCAGACGGGGTTTGTTGGGCCTGTCGGGGTCGTTCTTGCCGGCCCGGTGGGCAGACGGCGGGAGAAGATGCGTCGCGTCCGCGAGGGTGCTGCCGCTGGACGCGAAAGGACGGTCGAAGACCATGTCGAAATAGAGGGTGTAGGTGTTCCCCGCCCCGCAGAATCGCCCGCTGGTGACCTGGCCGCTGACCTCGGTGTCGGAGATGACGTTGAACTGCGTGGCCGAGCCGCCGTTCTGGCTGCCTGTCAGCTTGAAGAGCAGGTTCGCCTGAGAAGTCGACGGGAAGGCGAAACGTGCCATACCGCTGCGAGTGGTCGTGGCGAGTTCCGTGGTCACCTTGTTGTCGAGGGCGACTTTGTAGGAACCGGCCGACGCTGATTCGTTGGCGTGCGAGAAGGAGACCGTCGCTGTGTTGTTGACGGCGCCCACGGTGGGCAGCACGGGTATGTCGCCGGCGGCTCCGCAGCCGGGCCCGGCGAGGTGCGTGAGGCTGAATCCCGTGATCGAGGAGTCCTTGTACTCGTATCCACCACCAGGTGGCCGCGACGAGGTGTCCGGGCTCCACTGCACCATGCCGAAGGGCACGTCCGCGCCTGGGAAGTCGTTGGCCTCGTTGGACGTACCGATGAAGGGATTCACCAAGTCCGCCGGTGACGACACGAGTTTCGTCGACCTCGCCGGTGCTGCTGCCCAGGCGGCGGGCGCTGGTAAGGCGTACGCGCCGAGCAGGACGGCGCCGACGGCGCCACCCAAGGCCATGCGCACACGGTGCCTGCGGGACGTGCGTCTGCGTGTGCCAAGCCGGCGCTCGCCGGCCGGAGTCGAGAACATCGCAACTGCCTCCTGATGTCCGGTCAGGGGGTTGACAACGTTGTCTGAGGACCTACGTTGTCCAGGGGGGTGTTGGGGGGCCGCACCGGCTTGGAGTACTTCCGCAACGTAGCTACTGAGCATGCTCACGTCAATAACGAGGAAATTGCTTGCCGGGTTCGGCGTATGACGAGCCACGACACGCTCTCCTCGCACCGAGGCGATGGATCACATCTCCCGGTGGTCGGTTCGCCAGGGGAACTCCTGAAGAACGTCCTCAGGAGTCGGCGCTGCGTCCGGGTAGTGCCGGCAGATCTCCCGGATCACCGAGGCGTCTGCGGTGCAGAGGTCCCAACTCGTGCTGTCGAACTTCCTCAGCACCACCCTCAGCTCGTCGCCTGCGTACCCCGCGAAGTCCCCGTCAATGAACTGCAGGTCGGGTGCGACCAGGGCCAGCAGCTCCAGGGCGCCGATCCCGGAGCCGGAGGTAGCCTTCTCGATCTCGGCGAACGTGGTGGCGAGTTGAGCGTCGTAAGTCCGCACCTTCCAGGTGAGCCCGAGCCCAAAGCTGCCAAGACGCACTAGGAGTTCCGCCAGGGAGACGTAGTACCGATTGGTGGCGCGGTCTTGCCCAGGAGGACAGTCACGCCAGGCCGCGAACGTGACCGACTGCATCACGCCCGGGGTCGTTGCCGTCGGTGCGGACCCCGTTCACGTGCGAGGATCAGCGGTGCTCTCACGGCATGATCTTCCTCGACCGCGCCTGCAGGTCATTTTGGAACGGCCAGTGAGAGCCACACCAGACCGTGGTACACGTGCGGCGCGTGGGCCAGGGTGGGCGCGGCCAACTCTCTGCGCGGCTCCCTCTCGCCGTGAACGCACTTGGCGCCGGAGGCGTCCATGAAAGGCGGGCCACGGGAAGGTTGAGCGGACTCGCACGGAGGGGCTACAGCCGTTTCTTCCGGTCAGCAATGGCCGTTGTGGGGGGTGGCGCGATCACCGGCAGGTGATCGACGGGATGCTGCGCCGGATACGGACCGGGGTGCGATGGCGGGATCCGCCGGAGCGATTCGGGCCGGGTAAGACCGTGCACGAACGCCACCGACCGTGGTCCCGACGGCACCTGCGGGAGTGTCTTCTGTGACAGGTGCGGGCCCTCGGCCGTCGCCGTCGGTGAGATTCGGCCTGGGACCTCGCGGCGGACTCCACGACCGTGCGCGCCCACTGGCACGCGGCTGGTGCCCGCAGCGACATGCCACCCGATCACGAGCGCGGTCGGCCAGGCCCATCTCGGTCACCAGGCGCGCATCGTCACACCGCAGCGCCCGGAACACCGGATCGTCGATGTTGTGGCTCAGTAGGCGGAGTTGACGTTGTCGATGGAACCGTAGCGGTGGGCGGCGTAGTTGGCGGCCGCGGTG
>NZ_JBWKFL010000124.1:0-3428 GCF_056434305.1 Streptomyces sp. NPDC044061
TCCGCATTCGGCCCGGGGCAACCCACCAGCCCCGCAAAAAGCCACCTGATCACCCATCAACCGGCCCAACCGCGAGAACGACGGAGCCCTGGTCCTGGGGCGGCCAGGGCTTCGGCGTAGTTGTGTGACGCCCGTTTTGTGATCATGCGAGGCCGAGGAGTGCGAGGGGGCGGCGGGGGTCGCGGGCGTTGCGGCGAAGGCCGGCCGCGATGTTCTTCGCTCCGGCGGCCCGGAGTGCCCCGATGGCGAGGTTGCGCCAGGTGGCCATCGCGCGGGCCGCGTTGCCGGTCCGTAGCTGGGAGGCGTCCTCGGCGAAGGTGGTGTCGCGGACGTGGTGCAGGGCCTCGATCGTCCAGTGGTCGCGGACGAGTCGGGCGAGCTGGGCCGGAGTGGCCTGCTCGGCGGTCAGGCTGGTGACTGCGTAGACCGTCTTGACGGTGGTCCTGCCGGTCTTGCGGTCGGTGCGCCGGCGCTTGATCTGGACGGCCTGGCGGGCTCCGGGGAAGAGGAGGCTGTTCACGGTGGCGACCTTGATCCGGCGGATCTCGGAGCGGCCGTGGCCGGTTCCCCGGGTGCGTCCCTGAAGCGGGATGTCCTTCCAGGGAAGGGACTTGAGCTGTCGGCGCAGCTTCTTCTGGTTGCCCTTGACGATCACGATGTAATGGGCGGCCCGGCCGAGGAGGTAGTCGGCGTGCTCGCGCTGGGTGTGCATGGCATCGCCGGTCACCACGACTCCTGCCAGGTCGGCGATGGTGTCCAGCAGCGGCTGGAAGCAGGTGATCTCGTTGGTCTTCTCGCCGACGTCCATCTGGGCCAGGACCAGGCCGGTGGCGTGTTCCAGTGCGGCGAGCAGGTGGATCTTGCGGCCGTTCGCTTTTGCCGCGCCGCGCAGGCTTTTGCCGTCCACTGCCAGGCCGCGCAGCCCGGTCGCCTTCGGGCGACGGTCGGCGAGCCAGCGCCCGACTGCCCGGTCCAGCGCGTCGCCGTCGATTCGGGCCAGTAGCCTGCGGACCGTGGTCTCTGCGGGCAGGGCCCGCCTGGGCAGAAGCGGATCAGGGTCCGCACCGGCCTGCTCCAGCACATACTCAGGGGCATCGGCGATCCATTCGCCGACCGCCAGCAGCGAGGTCGCTCCGGCCAGCACCGCGCACGCGGTGAGAGCGAGCACGACGGCCAGGCGGTGGCGCACCCCGCGTGGGTCACGCGGATCCGGCACCTCGGCCAGCCGCTCCAGCAGGCCCGGGATCTCCGCGGGTCCGACCTGCGGATTCTCGCGCAGTTGGTCAAGGGCAGGCGGGATCAGAGATGATGCGTCGGCAGGCACGGTCTTCCAGTTGGATCACGGGGCGTAGAGAACTCCATGATCTTGGAAGCCGTGCCTGTCACGTTCCGATAGCACCGCCGCTGAGCTGACAGTCCGGCACGAACCGGGCGTCACCCGACTACGCCGAAGCCCTGCTGGGGCGGCGCCCCGTTGGCGATCATCAAGGAGTACATCGAGAACCAGGTGCGACACGAAGTCGCATGAGAAGAGTGGAAATCACCAAGGAGTTCGACAAATGTCGAAGGTGTAGGACCCGGGCCAGTGCGCAAGGCTCGTTCCCGCTCCAGCGTGCGTCGCGAGTAATCGCGGGGTGCGAAGCCTGGAGAACTGCCCAAGGGCCCGCGTTCCATCCGTGGGTTACAGGCTGGGAAAGACCGGACGGGTGAATGCAAATGAATCCTCGATGATGCCTCGTTACGATGACTCTCGCCGATGGGTTGCTTTAGTGAGAGATAGGGACTGGTCGCAGGAAAGCGGCAAGGCGCCGACTGGGGATTGGTTGTCAGTCGGGAGTGCACCGCCGTCCCCGGAGTATAGAGGGCACCCTTCCCGGTCGAATCTCTCTCATGCGGAACGCGAAAACCCCGATGGAGTCCAGGCGGAAGACTAGTCCTGGTAAGCCGACCGTGAGGAAGGCCCAACTCTCCAGCGGGCGCAGGAAGACCCAGCAAGCAAATGCGGTAGCCGAAAGGAAACAGGAAAGCGGAAATGAGACCTTCGCACTGGTCAGAGAGTACCCAGACATCATCGCGGGGGTCTTGTTCGCCGGCGACGGGACATAGCCCAAGCGAAGACAGCTCCCGGCACAGTCCGTCCGCAGGAGCGCCCACGGCTCAACTACTTGGGCCGGAGCCAGCCCTGGAGGCTGACGATGTTCGGCGGCGGCCATGAACTTCCCCGGCATGAGGATAGCCTTCGTGACCTCACCCCGCGGCGGACTCCGACTCCTGGCACCTCAGATTATGCCGATCACACCAGTAGCCACAGGTCCGCGACCAGCGTCTTCACTGCCGCGACTGGCATAGTCCGTACCTCTGCATAAGCTGACGATCTTGTGGCCTTATGCCACAGTCGGGAGCACGCGGAGCAGGTCAAGTCACGGCTTGCCGACTGGCTGGCTCCGAGAGGACTTGCCTTCAACGAGGACAAGACGCAGATAGTCAGCCTCGCTGATGGTTTTGATTTTCTCGGATTCAACGTCCGCCGGTACCACGACAAGATCGTGCTGATCAAGCCCAGCCGGGAGGCCGTGGGACGGATCCGGAAGAGGCTACGCATGGAGATGCGTATGCTGCGGGGATCCAACGCCGCCGCAGTACTCAAGAAGCTCACGCCTATTATCCGGGGGTGGGCTGCCTACTACCGGACAGAGGTGTCAAGCGAGGTTTTCTCCGCGCTTGACGACTATATGTGGAAGCTCACCTACAGGTGGGCCAGACATACCCACTCGAACAAGTCACGGTGGTGGGTCGTTGACCGCTACTACGGCCAGTTCAATAAGTCCAAGCAGAACCGGTGGGTATTTGGGGACCGGGATTCCGGTGCCTATCTGCCGAAGTTTGCATGGACGAAGATCGTCCGACATGCGATGGTTGCCGGGGCTGCCTCCCCCGATGACCCGGCGCTTGCTGACTATTGGGCACAACGCCGCCGCAAAGCACCGCCTCCGCCGTTGAGTGCACCGGTCCGGCATCTCCTGGGCGTCCAGGAAGGCCGGTGCGCTGCCTGCGGCGGATTGCTGCTTTACGCCGATCAGCACCCGCAAAGCCCACACGATTGGGAAAAATGGGTGCGCGTCACCTTGGTAGCGATCCGCAAACAGCACATCGCTACTACGACGCACGGCGTGACGGACAAACCCCGTCTCATCCATTCCTCTTGCCGCCGCCGGAATCCCACCGGCCGTAGCGGAGGACCAGCAAGTCTGCATGCCTGAATGCCTTTAGGACTTGCTTGAGCCGTATGCGCGGACGACGTGCACGTACGGTTCTTAGGGGGGTGGGGGGGGGGGGGGGGGGGGGGGGGGCGCACGAACGAAAACACCAAGGAGACAAAAGGCGGAACCCCGCCACGCGCTAGCACACCTCCCCCCCGCATGTGAGTT
>NZ_JBWKFL010000124.1:3438-6348 GCF_056434305.1 Streptomyces sp. NPDC044061
GCGCGGCAGACGTCCATGCCTGTTTCTCAGGGGGGTTCGACCCAGCAGGCCTCCCCACCTACCCGACAAGCGCCCCGACTGAGGTCAACAGTGCAGACCCGTGCCCCGGTACGGGTCACTCCTACCTTGAGGGGCGCTTCCTCCCGGCCGCAAACGGCCGGGGTTCCGCGCTAGATCATGCTGAACCTCTTCAAGGACAGCGACCGGGCGATCCGTGGGACCTTTCGTGCCGATGACCGCGCCGAGATCATCGAGTCCATGCCTGGCATGGGGCCGATCCTGGGGACGGAGTTCGTCGCCACCGTCGGCGGTCTGGGAGGCTACAAGGACGCTGGCCGCCTTGCCTCTCATGCCGGCCTGGCTCCGGTCGCCCGGTACTCCGGTCGTCGCACCGGCAACTACGACCGCCTTCAGCGCTACAACCGACGACTACGGCACATAGTCCCCATGTCGGCGCAGACCGCCACGGCATCGTCCGGGGAGAGCCCGGTACTCGGAGATTGCTGGCTTGCGGTGGAGGTAGCTGCTGGACGGTGGAAGCGTCGTTGGGAGGCCTAGTGGCCAGGGCATCGCAGTATGGTTCCGAGGTTGCGACGAGGTGTTCGAAGGCGGATCGTCGCATGCCGATCAGTGCTGGATCGGTGAGTAATCGTGGCCAGGGCGGGGCTGATCTGTCGGATGGTCGCTGGGGCCCCTGGGGTATGGGGCGATTTCGGTGAGGAAGTGGTGGACGATCAGGTGCGCCCACACTTCGTGGCGCACCAACTGAGGGTCGACGGACCGCAGCACCTCCTGACGGCCACGCTGGACGGCCTTGATCTGCCCACGTCACACGGGATCTTGGCTCCGGTCTCATGGCGTCCTCGGTGGGGCCGCACTCCTGTGGCCGAGTTACTCTGGTTCCGATGATTACTGCACCTGCTGCGTCGACGGCGCAAGCCAAAGACACGCAGCAGAGGATGACCGCTCTCCCGTGACGATCCGTTTCTGATTGGTGACGGATTGTCATCCTAGCTTTGTCCCTATCCATCGTCCTTTCTTGGAACGTGCGTGACCGCTCCTCATATCCGAGCAGTCGCTATCTCCGGCTGCCTCGCCCTGGCCGCACTGGCCCTGAGTAACTGCAGTGCCAGCCAAAACGGCACGCCCGAGAAGTCTTTGGTGGCCACTTCCGCTGAAAAAATTGGCGGCATGGACGCGCTTATTGCCGCGGCAAAACACGAGGGCACACTCAACGGCATAGCGATCCCGCGCGACTGGGCCGGCGGCGGCGCCCTGATCGACGGCTTCGAGAAGAAGTACGGGATCAAGGTCAGGGACGAGAACCCCTGGGCTCCCGGCCAGGACGAGATCGACGCCGTGAAGAGCCGCAGAGGTCAGACCAATGCACCCGACGTGATCGGCGTCGATGACACGTTCGCCCGGGCAGCCGCCCGCCAAAACTTGCTCTCTCCGTACAGGGTTGCCACGTACGACGGTATCCCGAAAAACCAGAAGGATCCGCACGCCTACTGGGCCAACAACTACGGCGGCTACATTTCCATCGGTTGCGACGCCAGGCGCGTCAGGCTGTGTCCTCAGACCTTCGCCGATCTACTGAAACCCCAGTACAGGGGCAAGGTCGGTCTCCAAGGTGATCCCACCACGACCGGTTCCGGCTTCGCCGGTGTGTACGCGGCGGCCGTCGCGAACAAGGGATCGTTCGACGACATCCAGCCCGGGCTCGACTTCTTCGCCAAGCTCAAAAAGACCGGCAACTTCAATCCCATCTACTCCACTGCCGCCACGGTCGAGAACGGCCAGACGCCCATCATCATCAGTTGGGACTACCTCAACCTCAACTACACGGATAAGCTTCGCAGCAAGGGCGTGAAATGGCGGGTCTCCATCCCCTTCGACGGCAGCTTCGCCCAGTACTACGCGCTGGCGGTCAACAAGGATGCCCCGCACCCCGCAGCCGCACGCCTGTGGCTGGAATGGCTCTTCAGCCCCGAAGGGCAAAACCTCCGCCTCGCCGGCTACGCCCGCCCGGCGCTGATGCAGGCCATGGAGAAGAGCGGAACCCTCGACAAGACCGCCGCGGCAAGGCTGCCAATTGTTGAGGGCACACCGCAGTTCCCCACGGATACCCAGATGCAGATGGCGAGGGAAACAGTGGCTCGGGGCTGGACGAGCGTCGTGTCGGGCTGACAATCGAGCGGGCCCTGGACGCCTGGGACGTCCGGCTGCACAGTGTGTCCTACAGCCAGTCCACCGCGCCGACCGGCTATCAGAACGGGGCCTGGAAGAGATCGGATTTGCCACCGAGATCATCCTCAGTGAGCTGATCACCAACGCCATCCGTTACGGCGGCGAGCCCATCACGGTCCAACTGATCTGCGACCGAGTCCTGATCTGTGAGGTGCACGACGGCAGTAGCACCTCCCCCCGTCTGCGCCGGGGCTAAGAGCACTGACGAGGGTGGCCGCGGACTTTTCCTGGTCGCCCAGTTCGCCCAGCGCCGGGGCACCCGCTACACCGCCCGCGGCAAGATCATCTGGACCGGGCAGGCCCTCCACGACGGCACCGCCCCGACCGGGGAGGCCTCGGCGAGATCATCCTTGTCTCGTGGGACGACACAGCGTTGTGAGTTGTGAGGGCGCCATGGCAGCAAAGGTCGCCATGCGAGCGCCTCACTTAGCTTAGACGACCGGCCGTAGCCCCCTGGGCTCGGCTCACAGGGCCGGGCCCACTTCAGGTCGCCTCGTGTCCTCGCTGCGGTGGGTCAGGCCCCGGTCTCAGGCGTCATCGGCCGGGACGCCGCCCTGGTGGCCGAGTTGACGGCGGCCATGACAAGCTCCCCATAGGCGGCCATTTACCGCCCCACTGATGGCCACGGGATTCCCCGGGTACGGCCAGATTTCTCCCCGC
>NZ_JBWKFL010000125.1:0-5871 GCF_056434305.1 Streptomyces sp. NPDC044061
TCCACCGCGGTCAGGCCACCCCCATCGGAGTACCGCATATCCACGGCATAGCACCAAACTGACTACCCGTCACCCCCACGCGACAACCTCAGTTGCAGTACTAGAAAACGTCGTGGGAGAGGAAACTATGACGACAGGTGGCACGAGAACAGTCGATCGAGTGCCCAGAGCTAGGAGACTCGTAGAAAGGGCAATCGCATCTGAAGCAGTGGCTGCTCCCGTCATCGCCATTATCCTCCCCCGAAAGTTGCTGGCGAGCCTTCTTCTGCACGTCTCGAAGACGCGTCTCAGCCTCATCTAGCTCAGCGAAGATTTCATTGCGAGCGCTTCTCTGCGCGTCAGTCAGCTTGGAGTCGGCAGGCATTGGTATCACGCCCTTTCCGGTCAGGCGTCGCGACCTCAAGAACCGTCTTCTCAGGCGACGCCTTACCTTTCCATCATTACTCCGCTGGACCTCTGACGCATCCTCTGTCAGTCAATTCGGTTGCGTACAGCGAGTCCGACTAATACTGCAGGCGCAGTCAGGGGGGTCTATGGCCTCGGCGGCGGGTAGTGGTTGAGACGGGCGCGGTGTTGATGGCGGCGTCGCCAGCGTGACGGCGCTGGCAGGCAGGGCGACCATCGCCGCCCAGGCCCCGCCGTTCATGGCCGCCGTCAAAGCCCTCCACCCCGGCGTGCACATCCGCAGGGTGCCCGGCGCTCCGGGGCCGGTGGTGACCGGTCTCCTGCCCGGCTGGAACATGCCGCCCACCGCTCGTTTCCACAACGGCGAGCTCATCGCCTGACTCCAGCCGCGTACCGGTCCCGCTTCCTCCGACCAGAGGAAGCGCGGCCAGCGGCGTTATGCCGCCCGCGATGCCCAGCCCGGGCGCCCGTACGGGGGAGTGCCCTGTTGCGTGGCTTGAGGCTGACTCGGTCACGGTTCACCACACCGGGCCGGAGCAGCGGTCGAGATGCAACTTCCGCTGTTCCGGCCCGCCCAGCTCCAATCACCCCGGACCGGGTGCCGCTCCGCGGACCGGCCCGAAAGAACCGACACCACTCGGGAGACCAACGCATGACCATGCCGAATCGCTTCAACGCCGACCCCGACGAGGTCCTGACCTCGCTAAAGGACAAACTGAACGACCGCGAGGAGTGGGACGAACTACCCGAGTGGGGCGCCATCGACGCTGACGCGGAAGGCCGCGTCCGTACCCGCCCGCTCCCTGTTCCGCCGCAGCTGTGGATCGACGTAGGCGCCCCCAAGCGCCTGCTCCGACTCTTCCGAACACTGCTCACCAAGCCACCCACGGCCCACGCCGCCGCCCAGGGCGAGACCATGCGCCAGAGGCGACCGAAGGACTTCGCCGGGCTCTACATGCGGGTCGCGGCTGGGGCGCGCCGCAGGCCCAAGCGCTCGAACTCCACCAGCGCCTGCAGGCCGGCGGCTCCGTCCCCCGATTCGAGACCCTGAAGGACCGCTACCTAGGAGCTCCGGCTGGGCACCGCCGTGGACACCCACGGCAACGTGTACCTGGCGCAGCAGGCCCGCGACACCACGAGCCCGGAGGGTTTCTACCCCCGCGGCGTGAGCACCAAGAGCGGCAGGACAGCAAGGTGGGCGGCGAGCTGCCCACCCTGCTGTCCCAGATCCTGGAGGCACTCCTCACCCCGACCTCCGCCATGCCGGCACAGGCCAGGCGCAACGGCCTCTGATCCGCTGATCGCGCAAGACCTGTGCCCCCGACCGGGGATCGCCCCGGCCGGGGCACAGTTGTCTCCGGACACGGCCCCGCGCCGCGCACCGGGGCCGACCCACCACTGGCCTCCGGGACCCGTGAGGCCCACCGTGCCCAAGCCGCACCGATACGGCTTCTGGCGAGACCCTGCCGCCCGCACGGACCTCACCGCTACCCGGGCGACGACCCGTACCGCCTGAACCACCAGCCCTGCAGTGCCCATCCCGCCACCTCACGGGACGGGCACCACCCACGCCAGAGATGAACCGCTCGCCCCCTCCGCATGGTGGCGTGTAGCCGCTCCCGCAGAGGCGGGCCGCCGCTTGGTGGCTTCGAGCCCGTGGAGGGGGGACGGAAGCGTCCAGACCCGCCCCCCCGCCGCGTGTTGCCGCCCGGGCCCTGCCGCCGCTTTCGAGGGTTGCTGGGCTTGGTGTCTCGGGCGTGAGTGTGTGTGCGGCGAGAGCGGCTCCCACCCCCACCACGTGCGGGTGTGGTCGAGCCCCCGGGGACCGTCGACGGTCCGGCCGGGCCCCGTTCTCCCCCTTTCCCGCCACCCCTGCTTAGGAGTTGCCATGCCCGCATCCAGGTGTTCGGTCGTTGCCAACCCGCCCGTCGCCCCGCCCGCGTCCGTCCTCCCGGTGCCCTACGACGGGCCCCGTGTCGCCGTCGCTGACTTCTTCACCCTGGCGCGGCAGGGCCGCGCGGTGACCACGCCGCCGCCTTTCCGTGACGGGGACTGTGTGTCCTGTCCGCGTGGCACCGAGTGGATGCGCCAGTACGGCCAGTGGATCATCCCTGGACAGCCCCACGGTCTGACCATCACGGACACGGTGGTCACCGGCTGGTGGCAGACCCGGATGCTGCCGGACAGCCAGTTCGCGCTGGTCCACCGACTCACTGCCGAGGAGACACCCCTGATCACCGGCGACCGCTACCTCAGCCGCTTCCGCGGTCTGAGTCTGCGGGATGGCGCGTTCACCTACCACGAGCCGGTCTCCGGTACATGGCTGCGCTCGATCGCCCGGCAGGCGGTCGGTACTCGCACGGTGAGCGTCCATCTGGAATTGCCCAGCGGCATCATCACTGTGCACTCCAGCGAGGTCGGCGACGTCTTCTTCCACCCCGCCCCCGCCGCGCCCGCCGCTCCGGCCGTGCTCGAAGCCCTCTGTGCCTGACACTCCCGCCCACCTTCGCCCGCGTCTCCTGGTGCCCTTCTCTTACCGTCCGCACCGCCGTTCCCCGGCGGGGGGCGGGCGGGCGGTTCCGCGTCCGCCGGTTTTGGGCCGCCGTCTCCAGCCGATCGCCGCCCCCGGGTCGCGCGCTGACTGTGCTGTAGAGACGAACGGGACGCCCCGGCGGCATCCCCATCATCGTCGTGAGGCCGGGCCTGTCGGTGTCCCCGTCGCGCGATCAGCGGGTTGCTGCACTAACCCGCTCCCAGCCGATAGTTACCCCACCCCGCCACACCGACGTCACCGAACTGGAGCGGACATGACCTACACAGCCGACCTGCCGTCGTTCATCCCCGCCAGCCACAACGACGCGCTCTACCCGGCCGAGCGACGCGAGGCCCGCTACACCATCGCCTTCATGGAACACCCCGTTCACGGTGACGAGTTCGTCTGGGAGTACCCCGCCGACGAGCACGGCAGGATCATCCCTCATACCGGACCGGTAGCCTGGCGCTACGGATTCCAGGCCGCTGGACACACTGTTACGGTCCGCCAGGGCGCCGACGCTCTCACCATCACCGTGGACGGCCGCCCGCTCGACACGACCTCCCTCCAGCAGCGCCTCACCAAGCACCGCGGCCACACGATCGCCTCGCTCCTCGACGCCGAACTGCACCGCATCACCCTGCACTGACCACCCCTTGCCCGACCCCTTGCCCCGGCCCGCGACGGCGGCGTCGGGGCCCACCCATTCCCGGCCAGGACCAGCAGCCGGGTTGTGCCGCTCGCTCCGCCGCCCGCGACAGTCAGGTCAGTCTGTGAGCGGCCGGCCCCGGCCTGGCCACGCGATGGACGCGGACCCCCCTCCCGCTCCGCGCGTCCCGGCCCGTGCCCGGCCCCGTCCTCTGCCCGGGCCCGGCCATGTCGGCGCGGCGCCAGGCCGGCTGGGTTGCGGGCCTTGCCCGCCCGCTCGGGAACCTCTGTGCAGGCCGGGCGGTACGCCACCGGCCTGCCCTTCCAGGGGGGAGTCCAGCGATCAAGCCGAACTCCGGAGGTTCACGCGTGACCAGTGCTCCACTCACCCAGATATTCCGCTACGGGGCCTGGGTGTTCAACATCGACGAGGCCCAGACCCTACTGAGGGAACACCCTCGTGCCCCGCAGCCGACTCCCGTCGCCGACTGGGCAGACCACTACCACCTTCACCGGCTCACCCCGGACTACGACGGCGCGCTTTGGTGCCCGATCTTCGGCCCGGACCAAACCCACTTCAATGCCGAACACGCCATGCAGACCGACCTCAACAAGCCGGTGATCATCGCCACGATGGAGTTCGACGGCCGTCCGGCAGCCCTGCTGATCGACGGCGTCCACCGCATGTACCGGGCGATGACCGAAGGCCGGGCGACGTTGCCCGCGCACATCCTGACCGGCGCAGAGACCGCGAGGATCCGCGAGCGCTAACACCCCTTGCCCTGCCTGCGCCTGCGAGGCCCACCCCGCCACCGCGGTGGGCCTCTCGCGTTCGCCCCGCCCGCCGCCGTACCGCCGACCACCCACCCCTGCCCCACGACAAGCCGGGCCCCGGCTGGGCAGGCGGCTACAGCGACGAACCGCCGTTCTGACAACCCACGGAGTTCCCTGGCTGCGCGACCCGCGACATGGGCCCGCCGCCCCGGCCCCGCACACGCCCGCGTGCGAGGCCGGGGCACGCCCATCTCGCGGCCACGCGCTGCCGAGACAGCCCCCGCCGCCGCGGCGCCAGGCTCAGTCGGCGCCGACAAGCCGGTCCCGCACCCCGTGCCGCTCCATGCCCCGCCCACGTCCGG
This sequence comes from Streptomyces sp. NPDC044061, assembly GCF_056434305.1. NCBI lineage: Bacteria > Bacillati > Actinomycetota > Actinomycetes > Kitasatosporales > Streptomycetaceae > Streptomyces > Streptomyces sp. NPDC044061. The sequence goes on from NZ_JBWKFL010000125.1 coordinate 4,723, forward strand.
CCCCTTGCCCGTCTTGCCAGCAGCCGCGCCATGGTACGGACCGCCACCCCGCCCCGGGGCGGGCCGTCCTTCACAGGCCGCCCGCACCGCACCTGGTGCACCACCACCCAACGCCGCCCCGCGCGGGCGCCGTGAGACGGAGACTCCCATGCCCATCTCGTCCGCCGCCTTGGCCGCCGCTCACCGAGCCCGCGCCATCGCCACCATCGCCCGCACCCGCACCCGCACCACAAAGACGACGCCTGTCCTGGACGATGCCGGCCGCACCGCGCTGCGGAAGATCGCCCAGCTTCTCGACGCAGCCGCGCACGCCCTGGAAACCGAGTCTGCCACCGTCGACGACGGCGGCCTTCACGCTCCGGCCGACGCCCAGCTCTCCCTTCAGGCGGCCGAAGCCGTCGCCCTCGCCCACCCCGGCGTCGGCATCCCCCGCACCCTCGGCCAGTACGTCACCGCGGTCCTGTACCCGCACGACAGTGCGCAGAGCGAGGTCGACCTGCCCTTGTCACTGCTTCCCCGCACTATCAAGGCGATCGCCCGCGAGGCAGAGCTGTTCAGTCGGATCCACTACCTTCACGGCGCGCTCCGGTTCGTCACCGACCAGGCGACCACCACGCTCGTGCTGGAAGACGTGTTCCGTCTGCACTGGCAGCACGCCCGTCTGGCCGACTCCATCGCGGCCGACCGTGCGCGATCCGACAGCGGCCAGACTCCCCTCCCGGCCGCCGTCGACATCCCCACCCCGGCCACCGCCGGGGCGCTGCGCCGAGCCCACGACGAACTCGGCCCCACTCTCACGTACGAGCTGACGTCCGCCTCCCTGACCTGCTTTTCCCGCGTGCACCCCCAGCCGTACCCCGCCGCCCGGATGGTGTCCCACCGCGGCGTCAAGGTCCCCACCTGCGAGGAGCACCGCGACGCGGCCGTCCACGCCGCCCAGGAGCTATACGACCTGTACGGCGCCCTCGAATGACCTGACGTGCCCCTGGGCTCGCCGAACCCGCCGGCGCAGCCCGGCGGGGTTGCGGCCGTTGCCGCCCACCCGGCCAGGGGCGGGGGGGGGGGGGGGGGGGGGGGGGGGGGGGGGGGGGGGGGGGGGGGGGGGGGGGGGGGGGGGGGGGGGGGGGGGGGGGGGGGGGGGGGGGGGGG
>NZ_JBWKFL010000126.1:0-5610 GCF_056434305.1 Streptomyces sp. NPDC044061
GGACGAGTTTCCGCTGAGCATGTTCTATGAGGCCCTGTCCAAGAAGCTGAAGAATGTGATCGCCTCCACCAAGGGCATCACGGCGGACAGCGCCGAGCGGATCGCCGCGTGAGCGACCGCATCCGGAACACTGCTTCAAAGGGGAAGAACGTGGGGAACAACGGGTCTCTCAGCGGTGCGGTGATCGCGGTGGCCGGCGCGGGCGGACCCGCGGGACGGGCGGCGCTGCTGCGCCTGGCCGAGGCCGGCGCGACGGTCGTAGGGGCGGACAACGATCCGCAGCGGCTGTCGGAGGCAGTGGACGCCGCTCGGTACGCCTCCGGCGGTGCCTCCGTCACCGGCGACACCGTGGACCTGCTCGATCTGCAGTCCACCCGCGACTGGGCCACGCACATCGAGAAGGACTTCGGCCGGGTCGACGGCCTCGTGCACCTGGTCGGCGGCTGGCGCGGCAGCGAGACCTTCACGAAGACCAGTCTCGACGACTGGGACTTCCTGGAGCTGCTGCTCGTCAAGACCGTGCAGCACACCTCCCTCGCCTTCCACGAGGCGCTGCTGCGCAGCGACCGCGGCCGGTACGTCCTGATCAGCGCCGCCGGCGCCAGCAAGCCCACCGCGGGCAACGCCGCCTATGCCGCGGCCAAGGCCGCCGCCGAGGCGTGGACGCTGGCCATGGCCGACTTCTTCCGCAAGGCGGGGGGCGCCGAGGGGCCGACGTCCGCGGCTACGATTCTCGTGGTGAAGGCGCTGGTGCACGAGGCGATGCGCGCCGAACGCCCCAACGCGAAGTTCGCGGGCTTCACGGACGTCAAGGACCTGGCCGAGGCCATCGAGGGCGTCTGGAGCAAGTCCGCCGCAGAAGTGAACGGAAACCGTCTGTGGCTGACCGAGAAGTCGTGAACCCTCCCAGGACCGACGCGCGTCGTCACCACGACCCGGAGATCCGCGGTTTCGCCAGCGACAACTACGCCGGGGCACACCCGGAGGTGATGGCCGCCCTGGCCCTGGCCAACGGCGGCCACCAGGTCGCGTACGGCGAGGACGACTACACCGAGAACCTCCAGGGGATCATTCGCAGCCACTTCGGCTCCACCGCGGAGGCCTTCCCGGTCTTCAACGGCACCGGCGCGAACGTCGTCGCGCTCCAGGCGGTCACCGACCGCTGGGGCGCGGTGATCTGCGCCGAGAGCGCGCACATCAACGTCGACGAGGGCGGCGCTCCCGAGCGCATGGGCGGTCTGAAGCTGCTGACCGTGCCCACGCCGGACGGCAAGCTCACGCCCGAGCTGATCGACCGGCAGGCCTGGGGCTGGGAGGACGAGCACCGCGCGATGCCGCAGGTCGTCTCGATCACCCAGAGCACGGAGCTGGGCACGCTCTACACGCCGGAGGAGATCCGGGCGATCTGCGAGCACGCCCATGCGCACGGCATGAAGGTGCACCTCGACGGCTCCCGGATAGCCAACGCCGCCGCGTCCCTGAACGTGCCCATGCGGACGTTCACCAACGCGGTCGGCGTGGACATCCTCTCGCTGGGTGGGACGAAGAACGGCGCGCTGTTCGGCGAGGCCGTCGTGGTGATCAACCAGGACGCCGTGCGCCGGATGAAGCACCTGCGCAAGCTGTCCATGCAGCTCGCGTCCAAGATGCGGTTCGTGTCGGTGCAGCTGGAGGCGCTGCTCGCGAAGGACCTGTGGCTGCGCAACGCCCGGCACGGCAACGAGATGGCGCAGCGGCTCGCGGAGGGCGTGCGCGCGGTGCACGGGGTGGAGATCCTCTACCCGGTGCAGGCCAACGGTGTCTTCGCGAAGCTTCCGAACGACGTGAGCGAGCGGCTGCAGAAGCGGTTCCGGTTCTACTTCTGGGACGAGGCCGCCGGCGTGGTGCGCTGGATGTGCTCCTTCGACACCACCGAGGAGGACGTCGACACCTTCGTGGCGGCGCTCAAGGAGGAGATGGCCCGCTAGGGCGATGCATAGATATGCGGTCACCTGAAAAGTCATTGACTGTCGGGTGATCGCATTCCTATGCTCTGCGGGCATGGACCTGATCCAGAACACCGCCGACCTGTCCGCCTACCTGGCCGCCGACGAGGCCATTGACCACCAGCACCCCGAGGTGCGGCAGACGGCCGCCCGGCTGGCCGAGGGAGTGGCGGACTCGTATGCCTATGCGCGAGCCGCGTATGAATTCGTACGCGACGCCATTCCGCACTCCGCCGACAGCGGCGACCCGCGCGTCACCTGGCGTGCCTCGGACGTGATCGGGCAGCGCACGGGCATCTGCTACGCCAAGGCGCACGCACTGGCCGCCCTGCTGCGGGCCGAGGACATCCCCACGGCTCTGTGCTACCAGCGGCTGGCCCACGACGACGGCAGTGGCCATGCCCTGCACGGGCTGGTCGCCGTGCGCTTCCGCGGGGCCTGGCACCGGCAGGACCCGCGAGGCAACAAACCGGGCGTGAACGCGCAGTTCTCCCTGGACGGCGAACGGCTGGCGTGGAACCCCGATCCCGCGTCCCGTGAGCTGGACCATCCGGTCCTGTACGCCGAACCGCACCCGGCCGTCCTCGGCGCGCTGAAGGCCGCCAGAGACCGTCAGCACCTGTGGGAGACACTCCCGGACACCCTCTGAGCCGAGGAAGGGAGCGCGCTCGCGACGGGTCCGGCAGGGAGGCGAGTTCAGCGACGCTCGCCCCGCTGCCGAGCCTGCAGGTGACGGCCACCGAACTCCGCCGGCCTGCTGCGGAAGTTCAGCCCGGACTCGGCGTCAGTGCGCCTCGGCCGCCCGGAGTTGTTCCACCGTCGGGGCCGTGCCTCCGAGGTGGGCCGGGAGCCACCAGGTCTCCGTCGCGTCCTTCGGGCGCGTGGGGTAGGCGCGCTGGGCGGCCTCGAGGAGTTCCTGGACGCGCTCGCGCAGACGGCGGGTGATGGCGCCCGCGTACTGGTCGCGGGGGGCATCGACCGGCTCGCCGACCCGGATGGTGACGGGGGTGTGGCTGCGCCTGAAGTTGCGGGGCTGCCCCTTGGTCCACAGCCGCTGTGTGCCCCACACCGCCATCGGGACGAGCGGGACGCCCGCTTCCTGGGCGAGGCGGGCCGCGCCCGACTTGAAGCTCTTCAGCGTGAAGGACTGAGAGATCGTGGCCTCCGGGAACACCCCGATGACCTCGCCCGAACGCAGCGAGTCCAGAGCGTGGGCGAAGGCGGCCTCGCCCTGCGTGCGGTCCACCGGGATGTGCTTCATGCCGCGCATCAGCGGCCCGGACACCTTGTGCCGGAAGACGGACTCCTTCGCCATGAAGCGCACCAGACGCTTCTGCGGCAGGGCCGCCAGGCCGTTGAAGATGAAGTCCAGGTAGCTGATGTGATTGCTCACCAGAACGGCGCCGCCCGAGCGCGGGATGTTCTCCGACCCCTTGCAGTCGATCTTCAGGTCCCAGACCTTGAACATCGTCCTGGCGAGACCGATGACGGGACGGTAGACCAGCTCTGCCATGGGCGGGGTGGACCCTTTCTGCTCTGCTCGGGAAAGGGGGATCCCGACGGGAAAGTTACGCAGCCGTAGGTTTTACGGCGTCTCGCAGATCGTGCCCGAAGAACGGACGGGTAGCCAGTCCTGGTGCCGCGCGGCGGGGAGATCCTCGTCACGTCGGCCTAGTCCCCCGGGTCGATCCTTCGAGCGTCCGTCACTCGGCGCGCACCGTGACCCTCTTCAGGAGCAGGTACATCTCGCACCCCAGGCAGTAGCCGAACGCCGCGTTGAGGAAGGCGGCCGCGAGTGCCGCCCCGGTCGCCGCGAGCCCCAGCCAGGCCGGCCCCACCGTGAACCCGACGAGCCCGAGCCCGCCGAACACCAGTCCCACGGCCTGTGCGAACCGCGGTGGTTCAGGCGCCTCGAACTCCGTGGGCGGCCCGAGCCTCGGCCGCACCAGCGTCTGGAAGAGCCGGCCGTACGGGGACCTGCCCACCCCGCCCGCCGCGCCGAGCGCGAACGCCACCGTCTGCCAGGCCAGTAGCCAGGAGCTCTGCGTGATGAGCGCGACCGCCAGCACGACGGTCGTAACGGCCGCTCCGAAGCGCGGCCCCCTTGCGTCGATGTCCATGAATCAAGCATTCCGCAGCGGAAACCCGTCCGGGAGACGGGAATCTTTGCAGTCTGATGAATGCTTGTGCAGATGATGACGGGACTGGTGGTGTGCGTGGCGGCGCTCGCGTTGGCGAGCGCCTACGGAGTGCTGCACAAGCGGCGGAGCGGGAGAGTACGGGTGCGCGGACGGGACGACGGCAAGCGGCTCGGTGCGACCGAGCTGGGCGGCGAACTGGGGGCACGGGCCACGCTCGTGCAGTTCTCCAGCGCCTTCTGCGCACCCTGCCGGGCCACCCGGCGCATCCTCGGCGAGGTCGCCGAGATGGTCCCGGGCGTCACCCACGTCGAGATCGACGCCGAGGCCCGTCTGGACCTCGTACGCGAGCTGGACATCCTCAAGACGCCCACCGTGCTGGTCCTCGACGCGGACGGCCGGGTGGTGCGGCGCGCCACCGGACAGCCGCGCAAGGCCGACGTCGTCGCGGCCCTGGGGGAGGCGGTGTGAGGGCGCTCGGCGGCACGGTGAGGCATCTCCCAGATACCGGGACCAACTTGACTGCGCGGGCCACCTATCGTCAGCCTGACCCCATGCCGACCGAAATCCTTCTCTTCGGGCGGGTCCACGTCGACCTGGCCCGCACCGCGAGCGCGCGCTGTCCGGGCTGTTGAGCAGCCACGGACCCCGGCCCCACCCCTCGCAGAAGGACAACTCCATGACGGCCACTCCCGACCTCGGCACCTTCCAGCTCGCCTCTCCCGACCTGTTGCGCTCCACCTTCCGCCGGCATGCCGCCGGTGTCGCGGTGATCACCGCGCACGGTGCCTCCGGCCCGGTCGGCTTCACCGCCACCTCCCTCACCTCCGTCTCGGCCGATCCCCCGCTCGTCTCCTTCGGCATCGGCACGGGCGCCTCGAGCTGGCCCGCCGTGTCCGAGACCGAGTACGTCGGCATCCACATACTCGGCGAGCACCAGCCCGACCTGGCCGCCACCTTCGCCCGCAGCGGTGCCGACCGCTTCGGCGCGCCCACGGCCTGGCGAGAGGGCCCGAACGGCGTACCCGTCCTGGACGACGTGCTGGCCTGGCTGGTCTGCCGGATCGTCGGCCGGGTCCCGGCCGGTGATCACCGCATCGTGCTCGCCGAGGTGGTCCTCGGGGACTCAACAGGTGCGGGCCGCCCCCTCCTTTACCATCAGGGCCGCTTCAACAGCCTGCGGGATTGATCACTCCGCTCCCACCTGCGAAGTCGTCCAGTTCCGGTTACGCTGCGTTGCGAAGGTCACAGTTCAAAGCGCTTGCTTAGCGGGCATGAAATGGGTGTACTGGCGAGTAATATTTCGGTCGGAGCGCGCGTACGCCCCGACCGGGATCGGCCGCTTCAGGCGCCTATGCTGCCTGCAAGAGGCAGCCCGGAAATGACGATGCAGTAGGAGAGCCGGCGTGAGCTTGAGGATCGTTGTCACTGTGAAGTACGTGCCCGACGCCACTGGCGACCGGCACTTCGCCGATGACCTGACCGTC
>NZ_JBWKFL010000127.1:0-4998 GCF_056434305.1 Streptomyces sp. NPDC044061
AGCGGGGAGAAATCTGGCCGTACCCGGGGAATCCCGTGGCCATCAGTGGGGCGGTAAATGGCCGCCTATGGGGAGCTTGTCATGGCCGCCGTCACTACACCGGCCTGGCCAAGCCATCTAGGCAAACGTGCTCGCCGCCACCGCGATCGCCCTCATCTGCCTCGACGCCTGGCTCACCGACACACCCCTCGACACAACGAGAACCTCACACCTCGCCACACTCGACCTGGCAGCCTGATCACCCAGCCCGGTTTACGGTTTTCCCAACGGAGTCATCTATGAGGAGGAGTCACTGTCGTGCTTGCCTGGTCACTCGCCGCCCTCGTCGCCACTGGGGTCGGCCTTGGTGGCGTCCTGGCGGACGGAGAGCAGGCGATGGCGCCGGGGTCTGGCCCGCGGGTATCGATGTGATGCCGGTGAGGGAGGGCAAGGGCGGAGACGTAGGCGCCGCGTACTACAGCCGGAGATCTTGTGACCGTGCTCCGGAGCTGTCGTTGACTGGGCATGATGCGGGATGTGACGGCTGAGCTGATAGCCCAGTGGCGTGGCGAACTGGTCAAACTGACAGGCTCGTTGGGGTACTTGTTTAACCGGCCGGAGCCGCGGGTGGTGTTCGCGCAGTTCATCGAGGGACTGCTGGCGGAGCTGCCGAAGAAGAACGGCTGGACGCTGGCCGAGCGGGCCGGGCATGCGACGGCGGACCGGATGCAGTGGCTGTTGAACGGGTCGGTGTGGGACGCCGACCGGTTGCGTGATGCGGTCCGCGACTACGTCGTGGAACACCTCGGCGACGCGGAGGCGTCGCTGGTCATCGACGACACCCAGGCTCAGAAGAAGGGCAGCAAATCGGTCGGGGTGGCTTTCCAGCACTGTGGGCTGACCGGGGATGTTCGCAATTGCCAGACCATGGTCATGCTGACCTACGCCGCCGGGGCCGGGCACGCTTTCCTCGACCGCCGCCTCTACCTGCCTGAGGAGTGGACGGCGGACCGGGAGCGGTGCCGTGAGGCCGGTGTCCCCGAGGGGACCGGCTTCGCCACGAAGCCCGAGCTGGCCATCGCCATGCTCGCCGATGCCCTGGTCGCTGGTGTCCCCTTCTCCTGGGTGCTGGCCGATTCCGGCTACGGGCGTGATCCGCAGCTTCGGGCCTTCTGCCACGAACGGGCCCTGCCCTACGTTCTGGGCGTCCCCGTCGACCTGCCGCTGGACGGCCCGCCGGGCAAGCCCCGTCTGCCGGCCGTGAAGCGCGCCGACGACCTCCTGCACTATGCAAAGGTCCGTGACCAGTGGGAACGCCGCTCCTGCGGGTACGGCGCCAAGGGTGAACGGATCTACGACTGGACCGCGTTCGCCGTCGACGTCAAGAGCGAGACACCGGCCGAGGGCCACGCGCACTGGCTGGTCCTGCGCAGGTCCCCGCACCCCAACCGGCGGGGCAAAGACGGGCAACTCCACCGTGAGATTGCCTACTTCCTCGTCCACGCACCCGCCGACGCCACAGTGTCCGAGATCATCGCCCGGGCCGGCGGCCGCTGGCAGATCGAGGAGGACAACGAGCTCAACAAGCAGCTCGTCGGCTTCGACCAGTACCAGGTCCGCAAGTGGACTCCCTGGCACCGGCACGTCACCGCATGCATGCTCGCCACCGCATTCCTCGCCGTCCAGCGCGCAGCGTTCCCCGAAGCCGAAGCCGAAGCCGATCCGGACCACGATGGCACCCCGGGAAAAGCCCCTGTCACGGCCGAGAGCGAGGCCACCGGCTGATCCCCGGACCGCTCCTGCGGCCCTCGGCCCACGCCATCCGGCACTGCCTCGCCACCACCCACCTCAACCCCCACCATCCCGTCGAAACCATCCTGGCCTGCGACTTCTGGCGCCGGCTCCACCAGACCCGCGCCCTCGTCAGCCACTACCGCCGCCGCGGCGACCCTCTCCCGCACCATCTACGAGCCTGGGCCAACCATCATCCGGTCTCACCGATCACCGATCCTCAAGATCTCCGGCTGTAGTACGCGGCAGCGGAATTGAATGGGCCGAAATGACTGCTGCCTCGGCCGGGACCAGGACGCCGCGCAAGGTGCGTTCCTGAGCCAGATACCAGCCGTCGACGAGTCCCATGACGAGGTGGGGGTGGTCATGGTTTCCGGTTGTTTGGGTCTCGGTTGGCCAGGCCCGATGCACACTCCCTCTCGGACTGGACACCTTCTCGAGGAGGTATGCGTAGGGCAGGCAGACGACGGGGTCTCGCCTGCCTGCCCCGTATTGCGTGACCGCCCACTCGAAACGGGGGTGAGCAGGTGCCTCGGGGTCCCCTGGGGCCTGGGCCCACTCCTACAGCGCACTGGAGTGCCGGGCCGTCACACCCCTGGCACGCCCACCGCTCCACGGCTCTCCAAGCCGGGAAGGCAGGGGCAGGTCTCCCTCGGAGGAAGGGCGTCGTGACCCCGACGGGGGTCACTTCTAACAGCGCATCGGACGTCAGGGATGCCGCGGGGGACGCAGATGATTGCGAGACCGACACCCCTATGAATGGACGCACTGGCCTTTTTCATACCTTGGTCACGAACTGCACAAACGCCGACGGCTGGAGACTGCGGCGGCACCCAAAACACAGCCCTGCATTCAGTCCGGAAAAGTGCCCTGCCGCGTGAACATTTAGGTAAGTGGCCGTATAGGCAGCCATATTTGGGGCATCACGGACGGTGGTGTAACGCCACAGTGCATGCGGAACGCAGAAGGAGGAAGAAAGCGAGGTGCCGACACGGCTAAATTTTCGGCGCCTGGCGCGAGCGCGTGTACTCGGCACTACGTCAGATCGGATTTCTCGTTGAACAACATGGAACCGTGCGCATGTGTTCGTCGGATTCGTGCGGGGCGGGGCCGACAGGCCACCCTGGTGACCACAGGACATTTTCACGATGGACATGGGGAGTTTACCCATTGTCCTTAATTACGACCTTCCGACTGTCATCTATTTGTTGATCGGCCACGGGATCGCTGCCTGGCTCAACCAGCTTGCCAGTGGACCGGCGGACCGCCCTCGTTATTGATCGCCATGAAACTGGGCCGCCCATGACACATAGCTCAACTGAAAACGATCTGCCGATCTATGAGGACCTGATACGCGAACGGGGTGACGCCGTCGCCGAAGCTCAACTCGCTGCGGAACACACGCAGCACCAGGCAGCGGAATTGCTGACCGGACGGAATGCAAGTCAGCAAGTAGGCCGCTGGGACGACATCACCGGAGCTGTTGCAGCTGGTCAGCCGGAGTGGCGCGAGTCGCCGCCGTAGGCGAACCCAGCGCGGGTATCCGCGTGTCCCGTCCTCACTCAAGGACCAGGCGGTGGCCCGGCGGGCCGCCGGCACACCGAGCAAAGAAGGCTGGAAAACCGCAGATGGATTACTGCTCCTCATGCCGTCGGCACCTCAACGGCGCCCTGATGTGCCCCGGGTGCGGCGCCTACGCCCCAGACATCGCGCCGCCCGACACCGACGGCCGCAGCAGGTCGGCCCCGGCAATGATGAGCGCCGGACCGGCCACAATGGCTCACCGGGACTCTGCGGCCTCCCGGACGTGGCACGACAGCTTCCTGGACAGCGACGCGGAGTCCAGCACTGCCCTGGGCATAGCCCTCGAAGTCGCCGCCAACGTCGAGGACCTGCCGCCCGCACGACAAGGACGTGCGGCACGCCGTCGCCGGCTGGCCCGCTGGAGGAAAAACAAGCGCCGGGCGGCGGTCGCGAGCGCTGTCGCACTCGTCGGAGGCGGCCTGAGCATTGCCATGATGGACCGGCACTCCACCGACCGGGCACAGGCAGCCGTGGCGCCGGACGACCGGGGGGGCACCGCGCCGAAGCGGACGCCCGAGCAGCAGCCTGCGGCCACCGCACCGGCGACGGCTCAACACACTCAGCGGCCGTCACACGCCCCTTCCCGGCCGCAGTCGCCGACGCCGACCAACGCACCGCGGCAGGAGCCCCTCGCGGCACCACCCCCCACGACGTCACCGATCGCCCGGCCGCACACCGCAACTCCTGCCCGCCCGACCGCAACGACGCCCCCGCAGCCGCAGAGCACTACCCCGGCCGGCAGCGACACAGCCCCCGACCACTCCGGTACGACGGCGCAACAGCCGTCGACCACTGCGACAGGCGAGGGCACGAAGCCGAACGCACCCCGGACCAGCCCATCACGGATGTCAACGTCGCCGACAGAGGTCTGTCTGCTCGGGTTGTGCCTCGGCTGACCTCGCCTGCGCCCAGCCGTTCCCGGCGGAAAGTAGGGAGCGGAGTTCGCAATTCGTATGTCAGCCCGTCAGAACCGGCCCCGGCCGTCGGTAGGGAGTGGAGGCCGAGAAGGTCGTCCTCATGAGTCCCCGCTATGAATTCCAGGTCATGCTGCACCGTATCGGCCGACGGTGGACCGTCGACATCCCCCGCCTCGACCTCCAGAGCCAGTGCCGCCTCTTGAGGGTGCGGAAGACATGGCGCGTAACCTCGTCGCCGAAGCCGTCGGGTCCCTCCGGCCGCGATTACGGTGGACATTCTCGTGCCCGAACTCTCGCCGGTGCTGAGTTCGGTGGCGGAGGCGCGGCGCCACAGGGCGGCGGCGATCGCCGCCGAGGACCAGGCGAGCGCCGCCGCTGTTCACAAGCTCCGGCGCAGTGTGGGCCACAGCTGCAGGAGGGTGTCGCGGTTCAGCAGGCTGCACAGGACCTCGCGCAGGCCTTCGGTAAGGACAGTACAGGCTCATGCGCTGGCGTTCGTTGCTGAGGTCAAAGGCACGCAGTCCAGACAACCGTGGCCGTCGGCTCCGCAACTCCGTCGGCGGGACCCAGCAGTTCCGCCAGCGAGCCCGGCAGACGGCGCCAAAATTTCTCCCCAGGTTATTGTGGAGTTAGACCGACGGGCAAATGGATCACTTGAGTCGGCGTGTGGTGGGACGGCTGTCCCATCGGTAGCGGGTGGCGGCTCGGCGAATCAGTATGCGGAGCG
>NZ_JBWKFL010000128.1:0-4818 GCF_056434305.1 Streptomyces sp. NPDC044061
TTTACCGATCACGGTGTGGGCATCCCGGTCGTTCGTTTGGGTGGCCCAGACGGCCGTCCCGTCTCCATTTACCGATCCGCAACGTTGCCTCCGTGACGTAGCCGGAGCGGGTGTGGGGGGAGACGAGTGCGAAGTTCGATGGTTCTGGGGGACCTGCGGGTACAGAAGCTCGCCCGGGCCGGCGGCGGCTGGTCGTACACGATCGTGTGGCCCGATGTCACGGTGGACGAGGAAGCGGACGGCTACCTGCGTACGCACGAGGGCAGCGGGTCCCAGAAGACGTACGCCTACTTCCTGGTTGATCACCTGCGCTGGCGGATCCGTGAGCGTCTGACCACGGAAACGATCACGCTCCTCGACATCTTTCGGTACATGGGGGCGGTGGGCGCCCAGGTGAACATGCCGTACGGGCAACCGTGGCGGACACCGCCGAAGCGCCCGTACGGGACGTCGGCCCTGCAGGTCCTGTCGGCCTGCCTGAAGGGCTTCTACGTCCATCAGTGCGCCGTGCGGGGCGTGAACGCCGATCTGAGGGACGCGCTGGACGCCCGACGGCTTCCCACCCAGGCCGACCGTAATCGGGCCCTGCTGGGGCATGTGAAGACCTCGATGCCGGCCAACCCGCTGGCCCCGAAGCGAGGGACTCGGCGCCGTCACCCCAAGATGCTGCCAGACGGGACCCGGCCCGAGCTCCTGGACGTGGTGAACACCGCCCGGGACAAGATGGTTGTGACCTGGCTGTCCGACACGAGCTTGCGCATCGGCGGCCTGACCGGGCTGCACCTGGTGGACCTGCACCTGCGCGACAACGCTCCATGCAGCGATTGCAAGAGCCCGCACGTCCACGTCTGTCACCGGTGGGGCAACGTGAACGGGGCAGCCGCGAAGATCAAGCCGGACTGGGCGATGGTCGACGGAGTGATCACCAAGGGGGAGATCTACCGAGTCAGCCCGGCCATGGTCAGCAGCTACTACGAGTACATGACGACGGAGTACACCCAGTACGCCGCTGGGCACGGCATGCTCCTGATCCAGCTGGCTGGCCCGCAGCGCGGCGAGCCCTGGTCGGCGGACGCAGCCCGCGGCATGCTCCGGCGAGCCGGCCGCAGGGCCGAACTGCCAGGCCGGATCAAACCTCAAGCATTCCGTCACCAGTTCACCAACGACGTCATGGACGTCACGGACAACGATCCACATGTGGCCAAGGCCGTTGGGAACTGGGCCTCAGCGCAAATGGTCGACGAGGTCTACGGGCATCCTGACCTGCACTCTCCGCAGTTCATCACCGCGCTGAACAAGGTCTGGGGTGAGGAGGAGTGACCGCGGTCGCCCGCCTGCTGCTGCCCGTCGCCCCGAGCACCGCGACGTCCCGCACGACACGGGACAGGCTGGAACTGCTGAACGCGCTGATCGCAGGGCCGAACTTCGACCCGGTCTTCCGGCCCGACGTGATGCAGATCCTGCGTGACCATCCGGTCTACGGCTGGGGCTGCGGCGTCACCGGCTGCGAACGCACCCGCGACGCATTCCACGACTACTGCCAGGAACACGGCTACGAGTGGAAGGCCATCCGGGAGGCTGGAGGGAACATCGCTGACTTCCTGGCCTCCGCCCAGCCCAAGAAGCCCCGGGCCTGGCTGACTCCGCCGCCCTGCCTCGTTTGCCCCGATTTCCCGGCCCGCAGACAGACCCAGCTCTGCTACCTCCACGCCCAGCAGTGGGCCTCACACCGTCGGCACTTGCAGGCGAAGCACCAGCAGGAGGCCGTCTTCGAGGACTGGCTGGCGAGGGCCCGTCCTTTCCCCGGCTTCGGACCATGCCAGGTGCTGTCCTGCTACTACCGCGCAGAGCATGGCCTTGGGCTATGCCACCGCCACCACATCCACTACGTGAGGCAGAAGAATCCGGGTGGGGCCCGGCTACCGAAGTACTGGATCCGCCAGCTGGCCGAGTCGGGCGAACCGGTCCCGGTCAGCTATGACGACGAGGCCCTGTTCCACAAGTGGTGCCAGGAGATGGACCCTCCGCATCAGATCAACGGCAACCTGACGTTGCTGGGCCTGCGTCCTCTGATCAAGGCGGAGATCAAGTGGTGCATCTGTCACCACACCGAAGGCGAAGAGGGCGGTGTCTGGCCGATCTCCTGGGTCCAGAGGCTCATCGACGATTGCCGCCGCCAGGATGTGAACTCACTGGCCGACCTCGACCTGGACGCTTGCAAGACGCACCCGCGCCAGCTTGCCAGGGTGATGCTTCACTACCTGCGGCTAGTCTACTTCACGCGCGAGGACACCAAGGACGCCGGGTTCATCGAGACCGAGCACTTCGGCATCCGCTTTCCCCATACGCGCAGCCACATGGACCTCAGCCGAATCACCCAGCGGTGGCTGCGGGACATGTGCTGGGATCTGATGGCCGCACGCCTGCTGACCGGTCAGGCACGATCTCGTACTCCGTTCGACTTCGACCGGCGCGGCTGCAGCGAACTGAGTGCCTACCTTGAAATCGAGGCACCGGGCGGAGGCCACGATCCTGCCCTGCTGGCCGAGGCCCACATGATCGGGTTCGTGGCCGACCAGCGGCATCGTGTCAAGAACAAGCTGCCCTCGCTCGGGCAGCGGGCCAACGGCAAGAAGCTGGAAACCGGGATCGCTACCCCCGGGACGATGGCCACCATCTTCGACGGCGCCCGCCGGGTCCTGCGGTCCGGCCTGGAATCCGGCGTGACCGAGCGCATCGGGCTGGATCGCAGGTTCATCATCGCGCTGCCCTACGGGCCGAAGACCAAGGGACGCCGCAGGCCCTTCTCCGACGAGGTCGCCCGCGCTCTCGCCAGGGAGGAGAACCTCCAGCTGCTGGACGAGGCCGACGTTGAAGACCGCGGCGCGCGGGATATCTGGGAGGGCCTGGTCGTCACCGGACGCCGATGCACCGAAATCCTCAGGGTCCGCCTCGAGTGCACCAGCCGCATCGGCAACGTCCCCATGTTCTGGCACGACCAGACCAAGGTCGGCAACATCGACGAGGGCATCCGCATCCCCGAACGCTTCTACCAGCGGATCAAGGAACGACAGGCCAAGACCATCGCGCGCTTCGTCCAGCGCAAGGGCCGGCCGCCCACTCCCGAGGAACGGCTCAAGCTCGCACTGTTCCCCGCGCGGAACAGCAACCGCGAGTTCCTCAAGGGCATCACCTACAGCTGGTTCCACCACCTGTTCCAAAGCTGGATCCTCAGCCTCGACATTGGCAAGGCCGTCCCCCACCAGGCTCGCCACACCCTGGCCACCAACCTCTTGAAGGCCGGCGCCAACCTCTCGCAGGTCAAGCGCTACCTCGGGCAGGTCTCCGAGGCGATGGCCGAGCACTACACGCACATCGCCAACACCGACCCCAGGCTCAATGACGCCCTCCAGGCGGTCTGGGTCGGGGGCCCCGGCTCGTTCGAGCCGGGCATCGTGCTCTCCGGCAGCGAGCCGATGACCAAGGAAGAAGCCGAGGCGATGCTCATCGACCTCACCCGCAAGTCCACCCCGGCCGAGGGCGGATTCTGCACCTACCAGCCGGTCGTCGACGGAGACGCCTGCCCCTGGAAGCTCAACTGTCACCCCTGCACCGAGTTCGTCATGACCGGCGCCGACCTCGTCTACTGGCACCGCAAGCGCGAGCAGTGGCGCGTGATCGCCGAGGGGTCCTCACAAGAAGCCACCCGGGACTACATGCACAAGCTCTTCGAGCCCACGGCCCGCGCGATCGACGGCCTGGAACGGGCTCTCGCCGCCGTCGGCCTGCTTGAGGAAGCCCTTCAACTCGACCTTCGCCGGCCCCAGGACTACTTCGGCCGGGTCTGGTCCTCCGCCTTCCGCGCCGACGAACTCGTCCGACAGGCCGAGGCCGATGCCCTCGAGTTCGACGACGAGTACGCCATCGAGCAGCCGAGTGAGGCGACGCCGTGACCACCAGCACCCAGACCGCAGCCGCCACGGCCGCCCGTCGTCAGCAGACACAGGACAAGCTCGGGCAAGTCGAGAAGGCGATTGGCCAGCTCCGCCGCGAGCGAGGACGGCTCACAGTCCGGGCGATCGCCGACCGGGCGGACGTCTCTGTCACGTTTCTCTACGAGAACGCCGCGGCTCGCGCACTGGTCCAGAACGCCGTCACCGACAGCAAGAGCCGCCACGACCGCCGGACACGTGAGGAGCACGACCGGGTCGAAGCGACCTGGCGGGAGCGGGCGCTCAACGCGGAAGAGGAGCTGACTCAGGCCCAGAAGGAGATCTGCACGCAACGGCAACGGATCGGCGAGCTCATGGGGCACCTTCGCGACGCCGAGCAGATGGTCCCCGGCGAGTCCGTCCAGCAACTCGTCACCGAGAACACCACGCTCAAGCGCCGGCTTCAGCTGGTGACGCAGGAACACCGGTCGCTCCAGGAGCGGCTGCAAGGCGCACGTTCCAACCTGCGCTTCTCCGAGAAGCGCATTGCCGACCTCGAAGCCGAACTCCTCGAACTGAAGGCAGCACACCGTGGCTGAACCGAGCCAGGAGCAGGTCAAGCTCTCCCAACAGGACGCCGCGTCCCTTGCCAAGTTCCTGAGGGCCTTCGAGAAGTTCCTCGACGACTGCGACGAAGGCATCAGCGATGCCATGGCTGAGCACTTCGGATTCAGCCCGGCCGCCGAATCGCTCAGTGCGGCTCTGTCCATCCACGCGGACACACTCGAGGCTGCCCTCGACGCAACGGTCTTCCCTACGTCGCGAACGCCTACGTGACGCATCACCGCAGGTCAGAGCCGATTCAGACACTCTGAGAGTCGGTAAA
>NZ_JBWKFL010000129.1:0-4697 GCF_056434305.1 Streptomyces sp. NPDC044061
GCGGCTGAGTTGGGTTGGAAGCACAAGCGGTTGTCGGTGTCGCATGCGTTCCATTCGCCGTTGATGGATCCGATGCTGGAGGAGTTCGCGGCTGCGCTTGAGGGGATCGAGTTCCGTGAGCCGGTGGTCCGGTTGATGTCGGGTGATCCGACGAGTCCGGAGTACTGGGTTCGGCATGTGCGTGAGGCGGTGCGGTTCGCCGATGCGGTGCAGGCGATGGTGGCCGATGGTGTGGGTACGTTCCTGGAGCTGGGGCCGGACGGGACGCTGTCGGCGATGATCCAGGAGAGCGCCGAGGTGACGACCGTGCCGATGCTGCGGCGCGGCCGTGATGAGGAAACGTCGGCGGTCACCGCCGTGGCCGGCGTGTTCGCGCACGGGGTGGCCGTGGACTGGGAGGCGTTCTTCGCCGGCACGGGCGCCCGCCGGGTCGCACTGCCGACCTACGCCTTCCAGCACGAACGGTTCTGGCCCGAGCGGACCGGTGCCACCGGCGACGTGTCCGGTGCGGGCCTCGCTTCGGTCGAACACCCACTGCTGGGCGCGGCCGTTGCCGTCGCCGGCGGCGAGGTCACCGTGCTCACCGGGCGGCTGTCCGTGCGGTCCGTGCCGTGGCTGGCGGATCATGCCGTGCACGGCCAGGTTCTGTTCCCCGGCACCGGGTTCATCGAGCTGGCGCTGCGTGCCGGCGACGAGGTCGGGCTGGACCGGATCGACGAGCTGACCCTGGCGGTCCCGCTCGTTCTGCCCGAAACCGGCGCGGTGCATATACAGGTGCGGGTCGACGGCACTGCCTTCGGCGTGTTCTCCCGCCCCGAACACACCGACGGTCCGTGGACACAGCACGCGTTCGGCGCCCTGGCCGCCTCCGAGGCCGCCACGGCCGACTTCTCCACGTGGCCGCCGGCCGGTGCGGAAGCCATCGCCCTGGACGGTTTCTACGAGCGGCTCGCCGACCTCGGCTTCGGCTACGGCCCGATGTTCCGCGGTCTCACGGCCGCCTGGCGCCGCGGCGGCGATATCTACGCGGAGGTCGTGCTGCCGGACCGGACGGCCGGCCAGGCCGACGCATACGGTCTGCACCCGGCGCTGCTGGACGCGGTTCTGCACGCGGCGTCGCTGACCGGCGACACCGATCGCAGTGTGCTCCCGTTCGCCTGGGAGGGCGTGACCCTGCACGCCTCGGCGGCCGCCGCGCTGCGCGTGGTCCTGACCGGCAATCCCGCCGACGGCGTCACCATCGCCGCCGCCGACACAGCCGGCAACATGGTTGCCACCGTCGACTCGCTCGTGTTCCGCGAGTTCGCCGCCGATCAGGTCGGCCCAGGCACCGACGCGCTCTACCGGATCGACTGGTCGGCACGGGCACGCGCCGGCAACGAGCCGGTGACCGCCGTCGTGCTCGGCGACGACCCGCGCGGTGTCGCCGACCGGTTGCGTTCGGCAGGCGTCACTGTCTCGGCCACCGTCGACCTGGCCTCGCTCGGCGACGCCCCCGGCGCCCCCGACGCCGTCGTCGTACCTCTCGCCGCCGACGGTGACGTGCTCACCGGAACCCACGACCTCGCCGCCCGTGTGCTGAGCCTGCTCCAGCGCTGGCTCGCGTCCGACGTGTCGTCCAACGAGACCCGGCTGGTGTTCGTCGTCGACGGCGCCGATCCGGCAACGGCCGCGCCGTGGGGCCTCGTGCGGTCCGCCCAGACCGAGAACCCCGGCCGCTTCGTCCTCGTCGATGCCGACCACGGACCGCTGCCGCTGGGCGCGGTCCTCGCCACCGACGAGCCCCAGGTGCGCGTGCGGGACGGCGAGGTTCGGGCCGCTCGGCTCGCCCGCCTCACCGCCCCCGCCGCGAGCACGGACTGGGACGCCGACGGCACGGTCCTGATCACGGGTGGCACCGGCGGGCTCGGCGCGAGCCTCGCACGGCACCTCGTCGCCGAGCACGGCGTGCGGCACCTGCTGCTGCTCAGTCGCCGCGGACCCGACGCCGAGGGCGCCACCGAGTTGGTCGCCGATCTGACCGGACTCGATGCCACCGCAACGGTCCTCGCCTGCGACGTGACGGACCGGGAGGCGCTGGCGGCGGCACTTGCCACCGTGGCGGCCGGGCACCCGCTGCGTGCCGTCGTGCACGCCGCCGGTGTGCTGGACGACGGTGTCATCGACTCCCTCACGCCCGAGCGCCTCGCCACGGTGTTGCGAGTGAAGGCGGATGCCGCCTGGCACCTGCACGAGCTGACCACCGACCTCGACGCCTTCGTGCTCTTCTCCTCGGTCGCCGGCATCCTCGGCGCGGCCGGACAGGGCAATTACGCGGCGGGCAACGCGTTCCTCGACGCCCTCGCCGCCCACCGCCGCGCCCACGGACTGCCCGGCCTGTCGCTCGCGTGGGGCGCGTGGGCGCCCGAGACCGGCATGACCTCCGGGCTCACCGACGCCGACCGCGCCCGCCTCGCCCGCGAAGGCGTGCCGCCGCTGACGGTCGAGCAGGGCATGGCGCTGTTCGACGCGGCCCTGTCCGTGCCGGACGAGGCGGTGGTGTCGCCCGTGCTGCTCGATCTGGCGGCGGTGCGGGCTCGTGGCGAGGTGCCCGCCTTGCTGCGCGGACTCGTGCGCATGCGGGGCCGGCGGATCGCGGCGCAGGGAGGGGAGGTGGCCGACGGCCTGGCCCGCCGCCTCGCAGCGCTCCCGGAGGCCGACCGCACGGAGGTCGTGCTCGACCTGGTTCGTGGCCGGGTGGCGGCCGTGCTGGGCTACGACGCCTCGGCGCCGGTGGATCCGGAGCGCTCGTTCCGGGAGCTGGGCATGGATTCGCTGACGGCGGTGGAACTGCGCAACGGCCTGGCCGCCGTGACCGGGTTGCGGCTGCCGGCGACGCTCGTGTTCGACTACCCGACCTCCGCCGGGCTGGTGGCCTACCTGATCGGGGAACTGCTGGGGATCGAGCCGGCGGAGACGCCGGTCGCGTCACTGCCGTCCGTGTCCGACGACCCGGTGGTGATCGTGGGCATGGCGTGCCGCTACCCGGGTGGGGTGCGGTCGCCGGAGGACCTGTGGCAGCTGGTCACCGACGAGGTGGACGCCGTGTCGGCATTCCCGGACAACCGGGGCTGGGACCTCGACGGCCTGTACGACCCCGACCCCGACCACCTCGGCACCTCGTACGCGCGTGAGGCGGGTTTCCTGCACGACGCGGGGGAGTTCGACGCGGAGTTCTTCGGCATGAGCCCCCGGGAGGCGCTCGCCACGGACGCGCAGCAGCGTCTGCTGCTGGAGACGTCGTGGGAGGCGCTGGAGCGGGCGGGCATCGATCCGGTGTCGCTGCGGGGCAGCCGCACCGGTGTGTTCGCCGGCGTCATGTACAGCGACTACTCGGAACTGCTGAACGCCCCGGAGTTCGAGGGGTACCGCGGCAACGGCAGCGCACCGAGCGTGGCGTCCGGCCGCGTCGCCTACAGCTTCGGCTTCGAGGGCCCGGCGGTCACGGTCGACACGGCGTGTTCGTCCTCGTTGGTGGCCCTGCACTGGGCGGCCCAGGCGTTGCGGTCGGGTGACTGTGATCTGGCGCTGGCCGGCGGGGTGACCGTGCTGTCCACCCCGAACCTGTTCGTCGACTTCTCCCGCCAGCGGGGTATGTCCGTCGATGGCCGCTGCCGGTCCTTCGCCGACTCCGCCGACGGTGTCGGGTGGTCCGAGGGTGTCGGCATGCTGGTGGTGGAGCGGCTGTCGGACGCGGTGCGCAACGGTCACGAGATCCTTGCCGTGGTGCGGGGTTCGGCGGTGAACCAGGACGGCGCGTCGAACGGCCTGACGGCGCCGAACGGGCCTTCGCAGCAGCGGGTGATCCGGCAGGCGCTGGCGAGCGCGGGGCTGTCACCCGCGGACGTGGATGTCGTGGAGGGTCACGGCACCGGTACGTCGTTGGGTGATCCGATCGAGGCGCAGGCGCTGCTGGCGACCTATGGGCAGGACCGTGAGACGTCGTTGCTGTTGGGTTCGGTGAAGTCGAACATCGGGCACACACAGGCCGCCGCCGGTGTCGCCGGTGTGATCAAGATGGTCGTGGCGCTCCGCCACGGTGTTGCGCCGCGGACCTTGCACGTGGACCGGCCCTCGTCACACGTGAACTGGGGAGCCGGTGACGTCGAGCTGGTGACTGAGGCGAGGGCGTGGCCGGTGGTGGAGCGGCCGCGGCGGGCGGCTGTGTCGTCGTTCGGGATCTCCGGGACGAACGCGCACACGATCCTGGAGCAGGCTCCGGCCAGTGAGGTCGTTGAGCCGGCGGTGGTGGATGTCGTGGTGCCGTGGCTGGTGTGCGGCCGGTCCGGGGCGGCCGCCCGTGAGCAGTTGGCCCGGCTGGCGGAGGTTTCCGCGCGGCCGCTGGACGTGGCGTACTCCCTGTTGTCGCGGTCGCGGTTCGACCACCGTCTGGTTTCGGTGGGCCGGACGTCGGGTGAGCTGTCGGCGGCCGGGGTGGAGGGGGTGGCTGGTGATGGTCGGTTGGGGGTTGTGTTCACGGGTCAGGGTGCGCAGTGGTTGGGGATGGGGCGTGGGTTGTATGGCCGGTTCCCGGTGTTTGCGGAGGCGTTCGATGCGGTGGTTGCGGAGTTGGGGGCGGATGTCCGGGAGGTGATGTGGGGTGAGGATGCGGATGTGTTGGACCGGACGGGGTGGTCGCAGCCGGCGTTGTTCGCGCT
>NZ_JBWKFL010000130.1:0-4642 GCF_056434305.1 Streptomyces sp. NPDC044061
CGCCTCCCCAAACACCGGGAACGCCTCATACAGCTCACGCCCCATCCCCGGCCACTGACTCCCCTGCCCCGTGAACACGAACGCCGTACCACCGGAGGACGCCTCGCCTTCGACGAGGGCGGGATGCGCCGCTCCGATGGCCAACGCCTGCAGGGTGTCGACCAGTTCGTCGCGGTCAGCGGCTCGGGCGATCGCTCGATACGGCAGAGCGGAACGGGTGGTGACCAAGGCGTCGCCGATCACCCGGGCTGATGCGTCTACCTGTGTCCCGGCGAACGCGGCGACGGCTCGGGCCTGTGCCCGCAGCGCCTCGGGGCTGCGCGCCGACAGCGGCCAGACCACCGGCAAGCCACTCTCGTCGGCCGGCTTCGGCTCGGCCTCCAACTCGGGCTCGGCGGACGCCTGCTCCAGGATCACGTGGGCGTTCGTCCCGCTGATCCCGAACGACGACACCCCCGCACGCCGCACCCGGCCCACCTCAGGCCACTCAACCGGCTCCGCCAGCAACGCCACCCCGCCCGACGACCAGTCGACGAGCGGTGACGGGGTGTCGGCGTGCAGGGTGCGGGGCAGGACTCCGTGCCGGATCGCCTGCACCATCTTGATAACGCCACCAACGCCAGCGGCGGCCTGGCTGTGCCCGATGTTCGACTTCAACGACCCCAACCACAACGGCGTTGCACGGTCCTGCCCGTACGTCGCGAGCAAGGCCTGCGCCTCGATCGGGTCACCCAGCCGCGTCCCCGTCCCATGCGCCTCCACCGCATCCACATCAGCCGGCGTGAGCCCCGCCGCCGCCAGCGCCTGCCGAATCACCCGCTCCTGCGACGGCCCGTTCGGCGCCGTCAGCCCATTACTCGCCCCGTCCTGATTCACCGCCGAACCCCGCAACACCGCCAACACCCGATGCCCATTACGCCGCGCATCCGACAACCGCTCCACCAGCAGCAGCCCCACACCCTCACTCCACCCCGTGCCGTCCGCGTCCGCCGAGAACGCCTTGCACCGGCCATCGGCGGACAGTCCTCGCTGACGGCTGAACTCGACGAAGGTGTTGGGCCGGGCCATGATGGTGGCGCCGCCCGCGAGCGCGAGATCGCACTCACCGGTGCGCAGCGCCTGCGCGGCCAGATGCAGCGCCACCAGCGACGACGAGCACGCCGTGTCCACCGTCACCGCCGGCCCCTCCAAACCGAAGGTGTACGCGATGCGACCGGAGACGACGCTGCTCGTGGAGCCGGTGAGCAGATAGCCCTCGTAGCCGTCGGGGGCCTGCGGGAAGCGGGTGCCGTAGTCGTCGTACATGGCGCCCGCGAAGACGCCGGTTCGGGTGCCGCGCAACCCGACGGGGTCGACGCCCGCCCGCTCAAACGCCTCCCACGCCGTCTCCAGCAGCAGCCGCTGCTGCGGATCCATCGCCGCCGCCTCCCGCGGACTCAGCCCGAAGAACTCAGCGTCGAACTCGGCGGCGTCGTAGAGGAATCCACCCTCGCGGGCGTACGACGTGCCGTGGTGGTCGGGGTCGGGGTGGTACAGCGCGTCGAGGTCCCAGCCGCGGTCGGCCGGGAACGGGCCGACCGCGTCCGTGCCGCTCTCCACCAGACGCCACAGATCCTCCGGAGAGGCGACGCCGCCCGGGTAACGGCACGCCATACCCACGATGGCGATCGGCTCGTCGGCCGCTACGGTCGTCGCCGTGGGCGTGGGCGCCGACTCGGCCGTTCCCGCGCCCAGCCGGTCGAGGAGCCGCGCCGCCAGCGTCGCGGGGGTGGGGTGGTCGAAGACGACGGTGGCGGGCAGCCGCAGCCCGGTGGCCGAAGCGAGCCGGTTGCGCAGCTCCACGCCGGTGAGTGAGTCGAAGCCGAGGTCCTTGAAGGAGCGCTCGGCCGCGACCACGTCCGCGGCCGCGTGTCCGAGCACCTCCGCGACGACACCGCGGACCAGATCGAGCGCGGCGCGCTCGCGTTCGGCCGGGGCGAGCGCCGCCGTCCGCGTGGACCAGGTGGTGTCGGCGCGAGCCGTGGAAGTCGCGGCCTGCCGCCTGACGTGTGGTGCCACCTCCCGTAGTACGGCGGGGAGTTCGTGGTGGGCCGCGCGTTCGCCGAGTGCCCTCTGGTCCAGGCCCGTGGCGACGTGGAGCGGGTGTGGTGCGGCGAGGGCTTCGTCGAGCAGGGCCAGGGCCTGTTCGGCGGCGAGGGGGGTGAGGCCGCTGCGCGTCCAGCGCGCTCGTGCGGTGGTGCCGAGTGTGCCGGCCATGCCGGCGTCCTGCTCCCACAGGCCCCAGGCCACGGAGGTGGCGGGGAGGTCCCGGGCCCGGCGGTGCAGGGCCAGGGCGTCGAGGAGGGCGTTGGCGGCTGCGTAGTTGGCCTGGCCCGAAGTTCCCACGATGCCGGAGACGGAGGAAAACAGGACGAACGCGTTCAGGTCCAGCCCGAGTTCGAGGCTCAGCTCGTGCAGATGGAGCGCCGAGTCGGCCTTGGGACGCAGCACCGCTTCCAGGCGGTCCGGGTCGAGGTCGTCGATCAGACCGTCGTCGAGTGTTCCGGCCAGGTGGAAGACCGCGCTGACCGACGGCGTGGCCTCGGACAGCACGACGGCCAGAGCCGCGCGGTCGGCGCCGTCGCAGGCCGCGAAGCGGACTGTGGCGCCCAGGTCGGCGAGTTCGTTGGCCAGTTCCCGCGCGCCGTCGGCGGTGTCGCCGCGGCGGCTGACGAGCAGCAGGTCCCGCACGCCGTGCCGTTTGGCGAGGTGGCGGGCGAGGAGGGTGCCGATGCCACCGGTACCTCCGGTGATCAGAACGGTGCCGTGCTCGCCGAGACGACGGACCTGGGCGCTGCCGCTCTCCGGCCGTACGGCTTTCCTGGCGACACGGGGAACCAGCAACGCTCCTTCGCGTACGGAGAGTTGTGGTTCACCGGAGGCCAGAACGGCAGCGATGGGCACGTCCTCGTCGGCCGTGTCGACGAGGACGAAGCGGTCCGGGTGTTCGGTCTGGGCGGTGCGCACCAGGCCCCAGGCTGCGGCGGCGGCGAGGTCCGGCACCGGGTCCCCGTCCCGTGCCGCCTGCGCGCCCCGGGTGACGAGCACGAGACGCGTCTGCCCGAACCGCTCGTCGGCGATCCAGCCGTGCACCAGCCGCAGCGTGCGCGCGGCGAGGGCGTGCACGGCGTCAGGGCCGTGCGGGCCGCCGGCCGGCGTCGCGAGGTCCACCACCACGGCCTCCCCGTCACCGGGGGCCACAGCGGCCAGGTCGTCGCCGGGAAAACGGACCCAGCGGCGATCCGCGTCCGCGAGGGACCCGGCCAGAGAACGGTCCCCGACGGTTTCGGTCAGCGAGCGCCATACGACCGGATACAGCCCACCGGAGGCGGCGTTCCCCGTTCTGGCGGACCCAAGCCGCTCGATCTGCTCCCGCGGCACCTCCCGCAGCGCGGCGGCGTCCAGGGTCAGCACGGCCGCCCCCGCCGGGTCGGAGGCGTACAGCCGCCATCCGTCGCTCTCCCGCGTCCAGCGGACCCGCAGCGTCGCCGCACCCGAGGCATGCAGCCGCACGCCGGTGAAGGTGAAGGGGAGGGCGATGTGCCCGGGCGCTGCGTCCTCGGCGAGGGACTCGACGAGCGGATGCAGCGCGGCGTCGAGCAGGGCCGGGTGGATGCCGTAGTCACCGGCGTCGCCTCGGAGTTCCTCCGGCAGGGCGACCTCGGCCTCGATGACGCCGTCGGCGCCGCGCACGGCACGCAGGCCCTGGAAGGCGGGGCCGTACTGGTAGCCGTGCGCGGAGAGCTGTTCATAGGTGCCGTCGACAGACGTCCACGGCCCGTGCAGGTCGCGAGCCCCGTCCTGGGCCTCGTGGGGGGACCTGTCCCGCGGGGCGGCGAGGGTGCCGGTGGCGTGCCGGGTCCACTCCGCCGTGTCCGTGTCGTCCCCGCTGTCCCCGTCCTTGCCGTCCTCCGGCCGCGCGTGGATGGCGACGGGCCGGTGGCCCTGGCCGTCAGGTGCGCCCACGGTCACCTGGATGAGCACGGCCGCCTCCGGCGGCAGCAGCAGCGGCGCTTCTAGGGTGAGGTCGGCGGTGTCGCCGCCTCCGGCCCGGTCGGCCGCCGCACCGACGAGTTCCAGGAACGCGGTTCCGGGCACCAGGGCGTGGCCGAGGATGGCGTGGTCGGTGAGCCAGGCGTGGGTGACGGCCGAGAGCCGGCCGGTCAGGACGATCCCCCCGTCCTGTGCCAGCTCGACAGCGGCACCGAGCAGGGGATGCCCGGCGCGCCGAAGCCCCAGCCGGGTCACCGCACCGCTCGCGTCGGGCGTGGCGGTCCAGTGCCGGCGCCGCTGGAAGGCGTACGTGGGCAACTCGACGCCGCCCCGCGCTCCGGCGTACAACGGCGCCCAGTCCACCGCCGCCCCCGACACGTGCACTCGCGCCAGCGCATCCACGAACGTGCTCACAACGGCACGATCACGCCGTACCGACGCGACAGCGGTGACCTCCGGCAGCGCCTCCCGCACCAGGCCGGTCAGCACACCGTCCGGACCGAGCTCCACCACCTGGCCGACGCCCGAGGCGCCCAACTCCTGTACGACGTCGTGGAACCGCACAGCTTCCCGCACATGCCGCACCCAGTACTCCACCGACCGCAGCCGG
>NZ_JBWKFL010000131.1:0-4324 GCF_056434305.1 Streptomyces sp. NPDC044061
AAGCTCTCCCGGCCCCGCCATGGGCTGCGCCGCCGCGGCGCAGCCGGTTCCGCCGAGCGGATCCGCGCCCGGCCCACGGTCGTCGTCATCGGCTCAGCCATTGCCTGCTCAGCCATTGCCTGCTCAGCCATTGCTTTGGGCCTGCCGGAGCGCCTCCGCCGGCGAGGCCTTGCCAGCCAGCGCCGCCTGGATAGCCGTGTAAATTTTGGCCTCGGCCTTGGGCCAGTCCACGCCGAGCTCGCCGGTACGGGCGCGCGCCGACTTCAGCAGGTCCGTGAAGACGGCGAGCTGGGGATTCTCGGCGGAGAACCGGGCGGCAACCTGCGTCCTGGACGGGACGTAGCCCCAGGCCTTCGCGATGGAGAGCTGCACCTCGTCGCTGTTCATACACGCGACGACCTTTGCGGCCTTGGCCTGCCTGGCCTTGTTACCGGTCCGCGGAACCGTCCACATCTCGCCGACCGCCGGCGCGACCGCCGTGTCCGAGGCCGACTTCACCGGGATCTTGACCACTCCGTAGTGGAGGCCGGAGACCTTATCGAGGATCGGGACCTCGAACGACGCGTTGACCATCATCGCGGCCTTGCCCGCCACAAACTGGTCCTCCACATCCCCATAGGTCCAGTTCAGCACGCCCGACGACGCCGACCCGGACTTCACCAGGTCCGTCCAGAGCTGAAGGGCCTCTGCGGTCTGGGGCGTGTCGATGTTCTTCTCATCGCCGCCGTTGCTCCACATGAACGGCAGAAACTCCGTCGTGGAGGCATGCGTCGCGTTGGCGTTGAATGCTATGCCGTACCGGCCGCCCGAAGTGAGCTTCGCGGCTGCGGCCTTGAGCTCGTCCCACGTGGCCGGCGGCTGGACGCCAGCCCTCGCAAGAACGTCCTTGTTGTAGAAGAGTGCGGTCGTATTCAACGCCGGGGCCAGAGCGTAGACCTTGCCGTTGTACGTGCCGTTCTGGAGCACGCCCTTAGCGAAGCCGTCCGTGCTGATGTTGAAGTCACTCAGCGGGACGAGCGCCCCGATCGCTGCGATCTGCTGGACGTCGGCGTCTCTGAGCATGAGGACGTCCGGGAGCGTCTTCGACGACACCTGCTGCAGGACCTTCTGTGTGTACGACGACGACGGCGCCGTCCGGTGGTCGAGCCTGACGCCCGCCTTCGCCGCGCACTTATTGAGGGCCTCGACGACCGGCTTGCTCGAATCACTGGCGAAATTGTCCAGCTCGGAGATCCTCGTAACGGACTGGCTACCGGACGCGTTCGTACCCCCACCACAGCCCGTCAGGACTGTGGGCACCGCGAGAGCCGCGAGGGACAGGCCGGTGCGCGCGATAACGGATGTTCGCATCAGTAGGTCCTCCTCTTGTTGTAGTTGCTATTTCTGGTATCTCTGAATGTGGAGCTGTCAGCGCTTGAAGCATGAACAGATGATAGTTAAACGGAGGACCCGTATGCAGTCGCTGCGTTATGGCGTCGGCATTTTCCACGGCGTTGAACTACGTAACGTGACCAACGGATCTTTCCACGAACCTACCGTTGGCGAGCGTCTGACCTGCTCCGACCGCCAACTCATATGCGCTGGCCGGACGAAGGCACCGCTTACCTATTCACCTGTCGGATAGCGAACTTCGGGACGCCTGGCGCTAGCAAACGGCCTCTTCGCCGGTCCAGCGCTTGACCTTTACCGATGCGGGGTTGGCCGCAAGGTGCGAGCGCGACTGGGGCCAGAGGTCGCGCCAGACGGTCCACTCGTGCACTTCGCTGGCGAGGTCTCTGTGGCTGCGCACGACTAAGGAGGGGAACAGGTGCCGGCCGATAGGCTGGTAGCGCAGGTCGTAGCTCCACCGCGGGCCGTCGCTAACGTTTCTCAGCGCTGCGTGCATCGTCAGGCGATGCATGAAGACCGCACCACAGCGTCCGATTGGGAGCGACTGGTAGCCCGTTCCACGCGACTCGGGAATACCCCATTCGACTCCGGAGCAATGGGGGGCCAGACCTCGGCGGTGGCTGCGCGGTATCACGCAGAGGCAGCCATTCTCTACGGTCGCGTCGGTGATCGGCAGCCAGACCGTGAGCGTGTCAGTGTCGACCACTTCCGGTAGAGCCGCTCCCTGGTCCCGGTGCCACCCGATGCGGCCGACGTACGAGTGCAGGGCCTCCTCGGTGAGCAGCCGCTAAGGTGGCTTGATCCGAACATGCTGGATGGGGTTGAGAAGGATTTCGGGTCCGACGATCTGCTCCACTGCGTCGATCAGGGCGAGGGTTAGTCAGCAGCGCAAACGTGGCCGGGCCAAGGTGAATCGGCGTCTCCTCGGTTACGTTCGCAGAAATCCGCAGCGCGATATCAAGCGTCTGGTAGGAACCGCCCTCGCCCAAGAACGCGGCAAGGCGGCTGTCAAACGGCAGTTCAGGACAGGTCGAGCTGATCTTGATTTGGGCGTTCCAGCGCGCGAGTTCGCGGTCCACCACTTCCTCATACTCGCGTACCACGGGATCGATGTCACGCTCTACGTCCAACAGATCTTCCACGAAGAGGTAGCCCCCGTCGTGGAAGCGGTCTACGTCGATGCGCACGTCACTTGCGTTTGCCATGGCCATCTCGTTTCTCTGGATTTCCCATCCGTCAGCCATCGTGCGTGAACGCCGAGTTCACATCCATCAGCGCGGAATTTCGACAGCAGACGGATGTACTCCGCACTCCTGCCTCGCAGTCCGATGAGCGGTGTCCGTCGCCGCTATCCGATTAGTACGTAGTCAACTCCGTTCCGTTCCCGAGGTTATGTCGCGCCATCGTCGCGATCGCAGCAGTGCAAGGAAAGGGCCAATTTTGACTCAGGTGGCTCTCCCGGTCAGAGAGTGTGATCTCAAGCGGTGTCGAACTCACGCCACGTCCGGGCGAGGATCCGGATGCCGCGCGCGGTCTCCTCTAGTGCCCCCGAATACGAAAGCCGGATGTAGTCTTCCAGCGCATCCCCGGAGCTAAAGGTAGGACCTGGAAGAATTCGGACACCAGCCGCCGCAGCCCTGTACGCGAACGCTGGCCCGGTCGCCGACGGTAGACGGATCCACAGTGACGCGCCGCCGACCGGCATGTACGGCACCCAGTCCGGCAGCTCGGCGGCGAGGAGATCGAGGGCCTGGCGGCGCGCGGCGGACAGGAACTCGTGGCGTTGGTCACGCGCGGTCTCGATCCGTGGCAACAGTTGCGCGGCGAGGAGTTGCGCGATGAGCGAGGTGCCCAAATCATCACCGCCCTTGGCCGCAGCCAGCTGTTCGGCGATGTCCGGGTGGGCCCGGGCCCAGCCTACGCGCAAACCGCCCCAGAACGACTTGCTCATCGATCCGATAGTCACAACGTTGCTGCTGCCGACGGCCAGCGGCAGCGGGCGTCGGTCACCATCGATGATCGTGTCGGCCAGAGTCGCGTCGTCGATCACTGGGATCCCGTACCGATCGGCGATGGCGACGATGCGGCTGCGCCGAAACCCGTCCAGCACTGAACCGGTCGGGTTGTGCACGGTCGACTGCAGGACGATCAGCGTTGGATGGAAACCGGCGACGGCCCTCATGAACGCGTCGACGTCGACTCCATCGACACCGCTTGGCACATCGACCAGCCGGGCACCGAGCGCGCTGAGTACCTCAAGCGCACCGCGGAAGGTCGGCTCTTCGACGAGCACTGTGGATCCAGGCTCAATGAGCGAGGAGGCGACTAGTCGCAGTGCCTGCTGCGCCCCCGCGGTGATGACAACGTGTTCAGGTCCAGTCTCCAAACCGAGGATCGTGTAGTACTCGGCAACCGCTTCCCGCAACTCGGGCAGCCCCCACGGCTGGTAGCCATGGGTGGCGACGAGGGCGCGCATCCGAAGTCCGTCGAGCGTATTAACCTCCTCAGCGACCATCGGCAGGCCAGGCATCGCAGCGGTGCGCAGGTCGATCTCGCGCGCCTGCACCGGCTTGGACGAGGCGACGAAAGAGCGCAGTCGGTCATCGCCGGCCGGAGCGAGGTGTCGGCGCCCCGCCGAGACGTACGTGCCGTCGCCGCGCCAGCTGACGAACATCCCCTCGTCACGCAATTGGTCGAAGGCTCGACCGACCGTGTTGCGACTCACGCCAAGGACGGTGGCCAACGCACGCTCAGAGGGCATACGGGTTCCCGAGGCGATGGCTCCGGTGACCACGAGATGCCGCACCCTGGTCGCGAGCCTCGCATGCATTGGTCCGTCCTCGCTCGCCCATTCGCCGAGCAAGCGGACAAGTCGGTTCGCCCCGACGGCAGCCAATCGGAACGAATTGGCACTCGATCGCGAGAGTTTCACGCG
>NZ_JBWKFL010000132.1:0-4310 GCF_056434305.1 Streptomyces sp. NPDC044061
ATGGCCACAGCAGCCCTCGCATCACTACCCGCCCTCATCCTCCTCGTCATCGCCCAAAAATTCGTCGCCGCCGGCACCACCACCGGAGCCATCAAGTAACCCAGACAATCAATTCACGCCACCACCCAGCAGACCACTCCCCCAACGAACCCGACCATCGACGACGGCAACCACTCGAACTCGAACTCCCCAAACATCGGACCAAGTCCACTCAGGCGATCATCTCCCCCCTCATGCGGCTGGCGCGGAATTCACCGTGCCGCAGCCGGAGTTCATCGGCTCTCCGGACGCCGCTGTCCCGCTCACTATCTTTTGTGATCATCATGACATCCTCGGAGGCTTTCGGTACATGCGTGCGTGGTCCCACGGCGTCCTCGATATGGCGACCCGGATCAGCTTGAACAGTGCCGAACTCGTACCGACCGAGTGATCACCACCAATGTCATGAAGTCGGCCATCATTCGCGATCACACAAGGAGAAAGAAGGGACAGCATGGCCTCGATTACCTATCAGCGGGCGACCCGGCGCTACACGGGCAGAGAGCGGGCCGCGGTCAGTGCGCTGGATCTGGACATCGCCGACGACGAGTTCGTGGTCCTGGTCGGTCCGTCCGGCTGCGGTAAGTCCACCAGCCTGCGCATGCTGGCCGGCCTGAAGGACGTCGATGAAGGGACGACCCGGATCGGCACCTGGGACATCACGCACCTGCCGCCGAAGGATCGCGACATCGCGATCGTGCTCCAGAATCATGCCCTGTACCCGCATAAGACTGTCGGCGACAACATGGGCTTCGCGCTGAGGATTGCCGGTACGCCGAAGGCGGCGATCCGCCGCCGGGTCGGTAAGGCCGCCCGGCTGCTCTGCCTGGAGTCGTATCTGGATCGCAAGCCCAAAGGAAGACATGAGCATTTCTTTTGCTGCGAAGTCAATTCTTCCCCGCTGCTGGCTCTTGTGGGATGAGCTATCGGACCGGATCGTTGCTTTGACGGGTCAGCCATGAATGTTGTGGAACAAGGAGCAACCGCAGTGACGGCGACAGTGCAGGGTCCGATACGTTTCGACGCGGCAGCCGTCACCGAGGCACTCGCCAAGGGTGAATGCGGCGAGGTGCACGACGACGTCGGACACCGGGTCCAGTACTCAGCCGATGCCTCTAACTACCGGCAGATTCCCCTGGCTGTGGTCTGGCCTCGCGAGCGCCAGCATGTGCTCAATGCGATCGCCGTGTGCCGCCGCCTGGGCATCCCGATTACCTCCCGTGGCGCGGGCACCAGCACTTCGGGCCAGGCCGTCGGCTCAGGGGTGGTCCTGGACTTTTCCCGTTACTTCAATCGTCTGCTCGCGCTGGATCCAATCACGCGGACGGCGACGGTGCAGCCCGGCATCGTCCTGGACGATCTGCAAGCGGCAGCTGGCGCGCATGGGCTGCTCTTCGGCGCGGCCCCCTCCACCCACAGTCGATGCACGCTTGGTGGCATGATCGGCAATAACGCGTGCGGCTCGCACTCCCTCGCCTGGGGGCGCACCGCAGAGAACGTGCTGGAGCTGGAGGTGGCCACCTACCGCGGCACAGTCGTTCGGCTCGGCGAAATGACTCAGGCAGAGATCGATGAAGCCGTGGCTGTCGGCGACGACCGCGCCCAACTCATTCTGTCCCTGAACCAGCTCGCCGAACGTAACCTCGCCACCCTCCGCACCCAGCTGGGACACTTCCCCCGGCAGGTGTCAGGCTACGCGCTGGAGCACCTGCTGCCAGAGCGGCGTTTCAACCTCGCTCGGGCCTTGGTCGGCAGCGAAGGCACCCTGGCCGTCATCCTCTCAGCCACCGTCCACCTCGTATCACCTCCCCCCGAGCGGGCCCTGGTCGTCCTCGGCTACCGCGATGCCTGTGCGGCAGCCGACGTCGTGCCTACCCTGCTCAAGCACCAACTGCTTGCGCTGGAAGGGCTCGACCAGGCCATTACCAGCATCGTCACCCGCACGGAGACCCGCCAGGCGGTCGACACCCTGCCTAAGGCAAAGGCATGGCTTTTTGCCGAACTCGGCGGTCAGGAAGCGGAACTGTCCCAGCGAGCCACAGACCTTGTCGCAGTGGCCGGACAGACCGTGGGCTTCACCGGCAGCGAAATCGTCACCAGCCCGGTGCGTGCCCGAGAGCTGTGGCGGATCAGGGAGGACGGGGCAGGCCTAGCCACGAGGTTGCCCGACGGGGCAGAGGCGTGGCCCGGTTGGGAGGACGCAGCGGTTCCGCCCGATCAGCTTGGCTCCTATCTGCGGCAGTTCATGGAACTTCTCACGCACCACCAGTTGCGGGGAGCGGTCTATGGGCACTTCGGTGAAGGCTGCCTGCATGTGCGGATCAACTTCGACTTCACCACCGAACACGGCACCGCTGTGTTTCGCGCCTTCGTCACCGATGCTGCCAAGCTGATCGCCGCACACGGCGGCTCTCTGTCTGGCGAGCACGGTGACGGCCAAGCACGCTCCGAGTTGCTGCCGCTGTTGTACGGGCGGGATGTTATCGCCCTGTTCGAACAGTTCAAGCGCATCTGGGACCCGGACAACGGACTGAACCCCGGCATGATCGTGGCGCCGCTGCCCGTCGACGGGAATCTGCGCGTTAGCCCGAACCGCACCCCGCTGCCTCTAGCCACGGTCTTTCCCTTCCACGCCGACGATGGCGACTTCGCCAAGGCCACCCGGCGGTGCGTTGGCGTCGGCAAATGCCGCACGGCGACTCCCAGCGGCGAGGTAATGTGCCCCAGCTACCGCGTCACCCGGGACGAAAAGGACTCCACCCGGGGCCGTGCCCGCTTGCTATACGAAATGACCCAGGGCGAAGTCATCAACAATGGCTGGAAGTCCACTGAAGTGCGGGAGGCGCTCGACCTGTGTCTGTCGTGCAAGGGCTGCAGCACAGACTGCCCCGTCGGCGTTGACATGGCCACCTACAAGTCCGAATTCCTGCATCACTACTACCAAGGGCGGCTGCGTCCTGCCTCCCATTACTCCATGGGATGGCTGCCGCTGCTGTCTCGTATCGCCGCCGGCACGCCCCGGCTGGTCAACTCGCTCACCGGGTCCCGCCTGGCACCCGTGATCAAGCGTCTGAGCGGCATCGCGGCCCAGCGGCACATTCCTTGCTTCGCTGACCAGACATTCCTGGCCTGGTTCCGAGCGCGCACCCCCGAAGGTGAGGGGCCCCGTGGCCCGGTCATGCTGTGGGTGGACTCCTTCAACAACTACTTCACCCCTGACGTCCTCAAGGCGGGCGTCACGGTTCTGGAGCAGGCCGGATATCGCGTCCAGGTACCGGATGGCACTCAGTGCTGCGCCCTCACCTGGATCACCACCGGACAATTGCGCGTCGCGCGCCGCATCGCCCGCCGTACCGCAACCACGCTAGCCGAGGCGACCCGCACCGGGATCCGCATCGTGGGCTTGGAGCCCAGCTGTACGGCTGCCCTGAAAACGGATGTGCCCGAACTCCTTGACGGCAACTCCGATGCTCGCGCGCTCGCCGATTCCACCCTCACCTTCGCAGAACTTCTCCTCCACCACACCCCGGGCTGGTATCCCCCTCGCATCGACGCCCACTCCATCAGCCAGACACACTGCCACCAGCACGCAACCAGCGGCTTCAGCGCCGACAGCACCCTGCTGCAGGCCATGGGAGTCGACAACCACGTCCTGAACTCCGGCTGCTGCGGCCTAGCGGGAAACTTCGGCTTCGAACGCGGTCACTACGGCGTATCCGTCGCGGCCGGCGAACAGGTCCTGCTGCCCGCCGTGCGCGCCGCCGCACTGGACACCATCGTCCTGGCTGACGGCTTCAGTTGCCGCACGCAGATCGCCCAGCAAACCGACCGCAGCGGCACTCACCTTGCCCAGCTCATCGCCTGTGCCCTGCCCCCCAGCCCTGACCGTCTGCCCCCGCTCACACCAGGCAAGGAACCGCACTGTGACCGACACGCTTTTTAGCGTCGACGACAGGGGACCCAAGGAGATCGTCGTCGTCTCCCACTGACGCACCGGCACGGAAGGCGCGCTGGTCGTCCGCAACACCTCCCGCGACACCAGAAAAGGGCCACAGCCGTGGGAGCCCACAGTCTGTGGTAGTTGGCGATGGTGAACTGCCGCAGTGATCCGAAGTGGGCCTCGATCGGGTTCGCCCAGGAGGCGTAGGTCGGGGTGAAGCACAGCTCGACCTTGTTCTTCTTCGCCCAGCGGCGGATGTCGCTGCCCTTGTGCGCGGAAAGGTTGTCCATGATCACGTAGATCGGTGCGCCGTCGGGCCTGGCGGCACGGA
>NZ_JBWKFL010000133.1:0-4114 GCF_056434305.1 Streptomyces sp. NPDC044061
AGGCCAACCCCGAATGAGACCCGACCCGCGAACGAGCGGCACAAGGCCCACGTCGGAGCGGTCCGCTGTATGGACAACGCGCCACCCAGGCGCGCGGCTCCGTACAGACATCGGGTGAACATCGCCTCATTACGTGATGACTCTTAGGCTGAGGTCCGCGTCACGCAGTGGCTGTGGCTGCCGCCGGCCAGCGCGTACGGCGGGATAGCAGCGTCCACACGAATGGGTTCGACGCTGCTGAGACCGCGATTAGCGCCCGGTCGTCAACGAGGCCGTTGGCACAGGCCTCCCGCTCCGCCGCCGACCATGCCGAGGCACCAGAGTCCCAGGCTTCGGCGAGCGGGACGAGGTGTCGCCCGCACCCTGACGAAGCTGCTGCTGACATCTGCGACAGCCGCAGGGGCGGGGACTGTACGTCGTTCGTTCGGTGTAACTCTCGATCACGGACGATGCATCGGTGACCAGAGTGCGGCCCAGCACGAGGCTGTCGAGCTGACGGAGGCTGTCCCGGCGCAGACTGCGGACGACCAATTGATCGACTAACTGGTGGGCATGGCCCAGGCCGGGGCCTGCAGCTGACCGGCGAGGGCGGGCTGCTGAAGCAGCTGACCCAGCGAGTCTTCAGGTTCGGCGAGCCTTTACAGGCTCCGCCCTGGGCCTGGTTCTATTTCCCAGGTCGTCCCAGCTGGTGGATGGTCCAGCCCGCCGTGCGCCAGGGCTTGGGGTCGAGGGTGGTGCGGCAGTCGACGAGCAGGGGGGTGGCGGGACCGTCCACGAGGGCATAGGGGTTGGCCTGCGTGTACTCCGGCCATTCGGTGGCCAGGACGACGAGGTCGGCGCCATCGAGTGAGGCGGCCGAGTCGCCGGTGTAGTCGAAC
Organism: Streptomyces sp. NPDC044061; assembly: GCF_056434305.1. NCBI lineage: Bacteria > Bacillati > Actinomycetota > Actinomycetes > Kitasatosporales > Streptomycetaceae > Streptomyces > Streptomyces sp. NPDC044061. The sequence continues at coordinate 879 of NZ_JBWKFL010000133.1, forward strand.
TCGGGGTTGCGGATCATGGCGGTGGCCACGGCTTGCGGGTCGTGCACGGTGACGGTGCTGCCGGCCTGCTGGAGCGCGTGGGCGAGGGCGAGGGCCGGGGATTCGCGGACATCGTTGGTGCCAGGTTTGAACGCCGCGCCCCACACGGTGACCCGGGCGCCGTCGATGGGGCGGTTACCTAGGGCGTGGGTGATGAGACTCAGGGCAACGTCGGTGCGCGACTCGTTGATCTTCTCGGCGGCGCGTAGGAGGGTGGCGGCCTGCTTGGCACCGAGTTGCCGGGCGGAGGCGGTGAAGGCCCGGACGTCCTTGGGGAGGCAGCCGCCGCCGTAGCCGATGCCGGGCCTCATGCCGCCGCTGCCGATGCGGGGATCGATGCCGAGGATCTCCACGATCTGGGAGACGTCGCCGCCGGCCGCCTCGCACATGTCGGCGACTGCGTTGATGTAGCTGATCTTCAGGCCGAGGAAGGTGTTCGCCGCGCCCTTGGCGAGCTCGGCGGTCTGCGGGTCGGTGACGAAGATCGGGACACCGGCGTCCAGGATGGGCGCGTAGACGGCGCGGATAGCCTTCTCACCCTCGGCGGTGGTGAGACCGGCGATGATGCGGTCCGGGCGCAGGGTGTCCTGGACGGCGTGTCCCTCGCGGAGGAACTCCGGGTTCCACACGACATCGACGGCTTGGCCGGCGGGGGCCAGGCGTTGGGCGAGGGCGGTGACTTGGCTGGTGGTGCCGACGGTGACTGTGCTCTTCCCGACGATCGTGCTCGGCCGGTCGAGGTAGGGGGCGAGTTGGCGGATGGCGCCGTAGACCTGCGCGGTGTCGTAGGTGCGGCCGTCGGCGTCGATGGGGGTGCCCACGCCGATGAAGTGCAGGTCGGCGAAAGCGGCGGCCTCGCGGATGTCGGTGGTGAACCGCAGGCGCCCGCTCGCGGTGTGGTGGGCGAGTAGCTCGGGGAGGCCGTCCTCGTAGATGGGGCATGTACCGGCGTTGAGCTGGTCGACCTTGGTCTGATCGACGTCCACGCCGATGACTTCGTGACCCAGTTCGGCCATCGCCGCAGCGTGCGGGATGCCGAGGTGCCCACAGCCGATCACGGAAACACGCATTGCAGTCGCAGTCCTTGTCTGGTCGGGGGCACACCGTGCCCGATGTGCCCCCAGACGCTATCGGTGCGGGATCGGGTCGGGAGCTGTCCCGGCTTCAATCAGATGGTCACGTTGAGGAGTTGGGCCAGGTGGAGCAGGGCGGGGATGGCTTCGGAGCGGACCACGACGTCGCCCTTCCGGGCGCCCTCGATGAGGTAGGGCTTGTGGACTCCGTTCTCGGTGATGCCTTCGGTGTCGAGGTAGAAGATTGGCAGGCCGCGCTCGCGAGCGCGGGCTTGGACAGCGCGTCGGTCGGCGTGCAGACCGATGACGAGCAGCGCCTTGGCGTCGTCGGGTAACGGCATATGTGGGGTGCGCTGGTCGTAGCGGCGCATGAACGCTTCGTCCAGCCCGGTGCGCGCGAAGAGGCGGTCGAAGTTGTGGGTGGCTACCGGGCCCACCATGTGACCGGCGTCGTGGAGGGCCTTCAGGGCCCGGTGCGCGCTGGTCGGTTCGGCGAGGAACAGGCAGCGGAACATCGCTGCCATGTCATCGACCTTGCTCACCGTGTCCGTCAGGATCTCCTTGATCAGGGTGTCGTCAGCCGGGGCGAGGGTGAAGGCGTATCCCTGGGTGAGCTCGTTGCCCGTGCGGGCGGTGACCCGGTAGACCTCGTGCAGCCAGTGCAGCGGTGGAACCCCGGCCTCGATTGAGGTCCCGCAGCCGGCCTCCACGACGAACGGCAGGTGGTCCAGCAGGCCGGACAGGTCGTTGGCGTACGTCGGGGTGCCGCGTTGCTCTTTGACGCGTATCCCGCCGGCCAGCACGTCCCAGGGCAGGTTGCGTGCCGCCCGGGTGAGGGTGTAGGCCACGGAGTGGATCGTGACGTCGACCGACGTGAATCCCTCGGGGGTGGCCCGATCGGCACGTTCGTCCTGCGGGTGGACGGCGTGCTCAGCGATCGTGGCGCGCAGGTCGCCGCGGCGCCAGGAGCCGTCTTCGGTGAGCTTCCACCGGCCGTCGACGAGCCACCGGTCCAGGTCGCGGCGGTGGTTGGCGATCTCCTCCTTCGGAGCCAGCCACGACACGTACAGGTAAAGCTCCTCCATGGCCAGACGTTCCATCGGCTGGGTCCGGTCGAGGCCGTAGTGGAGGCGGTAGTGCACAACGCGGCGGCGGCCGGACTCGTCCTCGGTCCACCCGGACTGCTCGCGGTTGGCTGGGTGCTGCGTGCGCCGCCAGATGCCTTCCTCGACGGCCGGACGACGCATCCCGGTGGCCTCCGGGGAGAAGTGGTCCTCCCACATATGGACCTGGTCGGGGGTCAGAGAGTCGATCACGGAGTAGGGCAACAACACAGTGGTCTCCTTGATGTAGTGGCTCGAGGGGGCCGATGGCGTGCGGCCTGTGCGCGTTCAGCGCACGGTCGGCGGTGAGGCGCCGTCTGGGCGCCTGAGGCGATGCTCGGTGTCACCTAGACGTCCCGGTCCAGGGCGGTCACGGCTCCGGCGAGAGCCGCTGTCAGGAAGTCGATGTCCTCGTCAGTCGAGGTCAGTGGAGGGGCGATGACTAGGCCCTCGCTCTTGGGGTGGCCGGCCCCGGTGAACGGGTAGAGGAACACGTCGCGGCGCTCGGCCTCCTTCATCAAGGGCCAGAGCAGACCGGGCGCGACTTCCACCCCGTACAGGTGCCCCAGGCCCCGGACGTCCCGTACCGGCCCCGGGCCAGCCAGGGCGCGCAGGGAATTTCCGAGCCGCTCCCCTCGGGCGGTGAAGGCGTCGAGATCCATAGCCTCCAGCTCGTCCAGGACACCGAGGCAGGCCGCCGCCTGGAGCGGGTGTGTGGCCATGGTGCCCATCGCGGGCAGCGGGTCCGCGTCCTCGTGCCGGAGCAGCGGCGCTATCTCGGGTGACACCAGTACCGCGCCCACACCCGTGTAACCGGCCCCCAGGCCCTTGGACAGGATGCACAGGTCCGGCTCGGCACCGTCCCAGTGCTGGCTGGCCAGGGGCGTGCCGGTGCGCCACAGCCCGGTCAGCACCTCGTCGTGGATTTTACCGATCACGGTGTGGGCATCCCGGTCGTTCGTTTGGGTGGCCCAGACGGCCGTCCCGTCTCCATTTACCGATCCGCAACGTTGCCTCCGTG
>NZ_JBWKFL010000134.1:0-4096 GCF_056434305.1 Streptomyces sp. NPDC044061
CCACTCCTCCTGGCCTGGCTCAACGAGCCAGACCCCCTGGAGGGGGTCAACTTTCAAGCGTCGCTACTGGTCCACTTTTCAGCCGTCGCCGACACGGGCGATGCCGTCGAGTACGAGCGGTCCCTCCGCGGGTGATCAGGATGTTGCCGGGCTTGATGTCCCTGTGGACGAGGCCCGCGCGGCGAATCGCAGCCGGCACTTCAGCATGATCTAGCGTGGAACCCCGGCCGTTTACGGCCGGGAGGAAACACTTCTCAAGATGGGGGTGACCCGCACCGGGGCACGGGTCTGCACTGTTGACCTCAGTCGGGGCGCTTCTGGTTCTCGATGTACTCCTTGATGATCGCCAAGGGGGCACCGCCGCAGGACACTCCTGACCACCATGGCCGAGAACAGCGCGCCGTCGGTGACGCCGAGGCCGGGATGAACTGGTCGCTGGAGCGCCCGTTGGGCGCCCGTTGGGGGCCCGGCCGGGGGGGCCGGGCCAGCTTGGATCGATGGCGTCAGGCGGGCTGCGGAGCGGCCGCGGCCTTGCGGGTCTCGCGCATCATCAGCAGGCCGTTGACGACCATCAGCGTCGCGGTCAGGCCGTGGACGCCGAGCGCGGTGGCCGCGGAGCCGTGTTGGGCCAGCACGGTCGTCATGTCGCCGTACGCGGCGAGGGCCTCCACCAGCAGCACCCAGCCCAGCGCCCGGCGGTGGCCCGTCACCAGCAGGATGCCCAGGACCAGGGCCAAAACGACGTCGCGGATTCCCTTGATGATCAGGAGGTCGTCGCCGTCGCCGGACGGCCAGCGCGGCAGGCCGAAGCCCGGCGCCGTCGTCTCCGGGCTCAGGATGAACTCCGCCCCGAACCAGAGGATGAAGAGGATGAAGGCGGCGGCCAGGACGGTGTTGATCTTCTTCAGCGACATTGTTCTTCTCCTTGCGAGTCTTTGTGAGCTTGATGGAGCTTGAGCCGTGTGGGGCCTGATCAGGCCGCGCGGACGCGGCTGATGTGGCGGGCGTAGCGGGGGCGGCTGATGATGTGCCAGATGCCGCTACCGGAGCGGGAAGGGCGGACGGGAGCGTGGCAGGCTCGACCGGCACGACTTCCACATCGACTTCGGCCGGCAGGAGGTCACGTGCCCCCGGGGCCAGGTCAGCCGCCGATGGCTCGGCGCCTACCGACTCTTCCTCGCCCACCTCGGCACCCTGATCGTGGCCCGGTTCACCAAGGGTCAGTGCCAGCCCTGCCCGGACCGCCCTCGGTGCACCAGCCCCCGCGAGAGCGCCCGGAACGTGGGCTTTCCCCGCGAGAACTCCGCGACCGGCGAGTCCGCGTCCGCACCGAGCAATTGACGCCCGCGTGGAAGTCCGGCTACGCGGTCCGCTCCGGGGTGGAGGGGACTATCAACGAGTTCGCCCACGGACACGGCATGCCTTGCTGCCGCTACCGCGGGCAGCCGAAGGCCCATCTGCAACACGTGCTCACGGCCATCGCTGTGAACATCGAACGCTCAGCAACCAGCGGCGGACCGAGGACATCCCCTCACCTCGACCGCCGACCACTTTCCAGACCTTCCTGGACCAGCAGGGAATCCCCCGGTCGAAGTCCTGGCGAACCCTCGGCAGCTGACCTCGCCGTACAGCGCCGTGCCCCCGTCGGTGTTCGGGCAGCAGCGTCAGGTCGAGCGGTGACGTCACCGGACCGTTCGCCCACACCACCGCGTCGGTCGCGACTACGAACGCGATCCCGCCACCAGCGCAGCCGTGATCCGCTGGGCCGCCATCGGCCTCACGACCCGGTGCCTCCCGGGGTGAGAATTTCCATGAGATGTCCGTCGGGGTCGTGGAAGTAGGTGCCCCTGCGACCTTTAGTGCTCTCACTGTGATAGATCTGCCCGATCTCCTGGCAAGCGGGATCGCCGTAGTGGGTGATTCCACCATGCTGGATGCGGGCGAGGGCAGCGTCGAACTCCTCCTCGCTGACCATGAACGCGTAGTGGTGTGGCTCAAAGTCGTCCAGCTGGTCGTAGTCCAGGCTGACCTGGACCCGATACGTGCCCTAGCCCTCCGGCGCTCCTGAACGCGGTTGTCCCAGGCGTTCTGGTAGGCCCGCAAGTCCTCGAGGGCTGCTTCCCAGGCGTCCACCAACTGGAGGTACGCCTCTTGCCGCTGGTTCCATAGCCACTGGGCGTGCTCAGAGATCCGCGAAGCGGCCTTCTGGTAGCGGCAAATGAGCGCCATGCGCGACCGCACCTCACAGCGCAACCCGTCCCACAGTCAAGGTGGAGCGCCCTGAGCGGTTAGTCGGGTGAAGGTGAGTACGAGTGCTCATGCGGGTAGTTTTCAGCTTCCTGCATGGTGCGTGCATGCGATCGACATCCCTCTCGAAGCCTGTTCTGGTGGCCGCGCTCGGCTGCATGGTTCTGTCCGGCTGCGGCACTCAGAACGCCGCCACCGATCAGAGCCCCGCAGGCAGCGACGTCTCCGCGACAACCCCGCTGGATGCTCCGCACAACGATCCGCAGGTGCGGTTCCTTGAGCTGATCACCCGCATCACGCAGGGGTGCGCCCCGGACGCCCCCGACGACAAGGGTGATGATCTCGTGCCCGAGCCGGACGACCTGCCCGGTTGGGAGGAAGCTACAGCGAGATACGGGCCGGGCGAGACCCCGCCGGGCGTCCCGAACGCCAGCGGCAACATAGCCGTTCCCCTTCCTTCGGACGCTCCCGAACCGTCGGAGTCGACCCCTTCTGCCGCCAAGCCCAAGCCGCCTGGGGAAATGCCGCTGACCGACATCGAAAAGTGCACCGGCAACGCGCACGCACAGCGCATCAGCCAGGCGTTCAAGAACATCAAGACGACCAGCTACCACGCGATGCACAAGAAACTGACGGACCTGGACTACCCGGCGTCGCGGATTCACCAGATGCCGAAACACGCGGGGGCGCCACGGGCAAGACTCGACCTGCGCTTCATGGGCGACCACTTGGCCTTGGAGGTCACCGGCACCAGCAACGGGGTGATCGTCGAAGCGTTCGGGGCCCCGGAGACGGAGGAGGCGAAGGTGACCGACGTGAAACGCAAGCCGCAACCGGACGCGCCCACGTCCTGACCAGATCACCCGGAACGCGCACAAGAAAGAGGAGGGCCCCTGTCAAGGCACTACTGCATCGCCGTGCCGCGCAGCACACGAAGACCGCGCCGGTCTCTCGGCCTGGCAGGTGACCGTTTATGCCTCGGGGAGCCGGTCGAGGAAGCCGAGGACGGACATGATCCGGCCGTCCTCGGCCAGGGTGACCACGTCCGAGCCGGCGACCGGCGCCGAGCCGTCGGCAGTGGACACCAGCTCCCAGCTGAAGCGGGCGACGTGATGGTTGCCGTCCACCTCACCGACCAGTTTGAACTCGAAGCCGGGGAACTGCTCGTGCGCCGCCTGGATGACCGCGGCGATCTGCTCATGGCCGCGCACGTCGGCCAGCGGGTCGGTGTAGATACCGTCCTCGGACCACGCGGCGGCGACCGCCTTGACGAGCGTGTCGGCGTCGGTGGCGTTCCACGCCTCGAAGTAGCAGGCGACAGCGGCAACGTAGATCGACATGGCGGGACTCCCGTTCCGGTCAAGTGTCTTGCCATCCAGGCCAGTTGGGCCAGACCTCGAGCCGGAGTGCGCCGGCCCGAAACCTGATGGCTTCACCCTGCCGCGCCCCGCCCGACCACGCGATTACCGCCCAGGCAATGAAGCCCAGACCCCGTCGAACCAGCCCACCGACCCACACCCTGCAATCGGCGGCCCAGACGACCGGGACTCAGCCTTGGCCAGGCCAGACCCGGCACCCCGATGTGGCACCGAGCGCGCCCCACTTTGACCGCCGCCGGCATCCCGCACGTCGACAACACCACGGCACCCCAGGGGCTCGCTGCGGTCGAACGGCCTTTCGCGCCATGCCTGCCGGAGGCTTCGCCGCCCGGGCTCTGCGCCCAGCAGGCGGCCCCGCCTGCGCACAGCAAGGCCTAAGACCGTGTCCTACGTGGTGAGGCCTCGTTGACCTCGGTATGGGGCGGGGTACATGGAGTTGGATTGTTCCGGACGGACTGTGGGAGATCGCG
>NZ_JBWKFL010000135.1:0-4025 GCF_056434305.1 Streptomyces sp. NPDC044061
GCCAACCAGGCAACGGCTGAACGAACGAACCGCACACTACTTCAACCTGCCCTGACCAGCTGATCAGCACCTGCCGCACAGCGGGGGAACCTCAGACAGCCTCTGACCACCCCCGCCCGCCAGGGCACGACCGGAACCGAAACGTGGAAAAGCTGGGCAGACCAGCGGCTACCGCCTGCCCAACCACGACCACCGCCCCGAATCCGGCTCACACACCACTCAGAAGATCACCCATCAACCATGTCGGTGGATCGAGGCTAAGGCCACTGCCGGGCACTGTCGCCGCACCCCACCCGTCGAGAAGGAGCCTGAACATGCCGAAACCCGAGCTTGCAGCCCGTATCCGTAGCGCGATCCTCACCCGCCCCGCCCACTACGACCCCACCGCCTGGCTCGGCGGAATCACCCTCCTCCACCCCGACACCCCGACCCACGAGACCGACCCGCTCTGCCGAACCACCCTGTGCGTCGCCGGATACGCCGCCCACTTCACCGGCCACACCCTCGAAGTCGTCAACGACTCGTCCGACTCCCACGGCAGCAGCGCCACCCACACCGTCGCCTACAAGCCCGGCAGCGAGCCGCGACCCGTCTGGATCATCGCCCAGCAGGAGCCGCACCTGACCGGCAACGACGCCGGACGGCTCTTCGCCTCCTGTGCCAAGGCCTCCACCGTGCTCGCCGCGCTCGCCCAACTCGCGGGCGGCGCAACCCGCATCGACTGGGACGCACTCCGGCAGTAGCCGCCCGCCACTGTGCCGCACCGGGTCCCCGCCCCAGCCATCCGAGACCTGGTTCGCGCCACCAGCCGCCGCTGAGCACCACAGCTGCGAGCACAACCGGAGAGCGTGAAAAGTGCCAGAGGTGTACGGCAACCGACCTCCTCCCACCTCGTCGGCTAGACCCGTAGACCCGTTCGCATGCGTCGCCTGACCCGGCCCACGCCCGCCCCAACTCCTACGGCCCCGCCCCCGGTACTTCCCGGGTGCGGGGCTGTCCGCCTTCCCGCGCCCGCGTCGCGCGTCGCGCGTTGCGCGCTGGTCGCCGTGTTGCCCGGCTAACCCCCCACCCCCACACGGTCACTCCCGTCAACCAGCCTCACCCCGACGGGAGTACCCGCCATGACGACTGCCCTGCGCCGCCACACCGTCACCGCCCGCATCGACACCACCAAGCCCCCCGCCCTGGCTGCGGCCGTGTACACCGGCACCGTCTACATGAACACCGCCCGCGGCAACTTCGACGGCTACCAGCCTCACCACCCGCTCGCCGAGGTCACCCACCCCGACGGCCATCCCCTGCGCCTGACCTTCCACGCCAGCGAGCGCATCCGCACCCACGAGGCCGCCGCCGACGCCGCCTTCGCCGTCGGCAACCGCCAGGGGGCCGACGACAACGGCCAGAGCTGGCCCGCCGATGTCCGCTCCGTTTCCACCGGCGACGTCATCAAGGTCACCGGCCCCGACCACTGGATCATCTACCTCAGCGTCGACCCCGCCGGAGCCTCCCCGGTCCCGGAGCCCACCACCCTGGTCAACCTCGCCGGTACCCGCCACACCAGCCGCCACTGACCCGCCTCGCTCCCGGCCGCGCTCCCGGCCCCGTCCTGCACCGCCCAGGCGGGGCCGTCCGACTGCCGCCACGCTGGCCGGACTTTCGCCTTCACACTCCTCGCGTTCGCGGCGTTCCCTGGCCACCACCTGACGGACCGTCCCGGGTCCAGGCCGGCCTCCCCGTACCGCGACTCCCGAACAAGCCCGCCGCACCACTGGGGCGCCACACCACCCGGTCCGGCGCGGCACCCACACCACCGACACCGCACCCCCGCGTACCGCGCCACCGGCCGCGCTCGCGGCCGGGTGCCCCCTTCTTCCCGACGTCGAGAGGCGAGTACCACGCAGATGAGGACCGCTGGCAACACCTTCTTTCCCAACCGGTTCGCCGAGCACCGGCATGGCTGCACGGCATGCACCACTGCCGCGGCCTCGGCCACGATCGCCGAGGACGTCGAGCGGCGCTGCCTAGAGGGTCGACGCCTGTCTGCATGGATGGACACCCGTCACATCGGCACATGGATGGGTCCGTATCCGCCGTCGCGGCCGCAGGACACCCGCACCTTCCTCTGGTCCCGATGCACACGGTGCGGCTGGTCCGCGTGCTTCCTGGAGGACCGGCAGGCAATGGAGCACACCATGGCCGTGCAGGACCACGCCCGCGACGCCTGCGCGCCAGATGGCCAGTTGCTGTTGCCGACCGAGGGGCCGTGACCCATCGACGCGTACACCCGCGTCGCCGTGCCCAGGCGAGGCCGCCTGCACGCCCACCCCACATCCGGGTGGGTGGCTGCTCCTTCTCGCCCCCCTGCCGTCACCGGCCGGGCGGGCCCGCCCCCGCTCCCCACCCCGGCTCGCCCGTGCGCGGCGGCCGGCCGCCCGGCTGCACCGCGTCTGTGCGGGGTGTTCACTCCGGGGTTGTGCGGGCCGAGCTGGGTGTTGCCCCGGCTTGCTGCCGCCCCTCGCAGGGTCTGGCCCGTCAACCAGCCCTGCGTGAAGGGAAGTTCCCGCCATGACGATTCTCGTGACCCCCCACCCGTACGCCGTCACCGCCCGCGTCACCACCGCACCCGCCGTGCCTGGCACGCCGCCCCCGGCCCACCACACGCCGACCGGCCCGCAACGAGACGCCTTCACCGTCACCGCCTACCTGAACGCCGCCCCTGACCACTTCCGTGGCTTACCGGCCCAGTCACACGGTCGCCGAGGCCACCCGTCCCGACGGCAGCCCCCTACGCCTGACGTTCACCCTCGGCCGGGCGAGCAGCGCGCCCACCAGGCCGCCACTGCGGCGTTCTACGTCGGTAACCGTCACACCAGCGATGACCACGGCCAGACCTGGCCCGCCGACGTCCGTCTGCTCGCCACGGGCGACGTCCTGCGCGTCACCGCACCCGGCGGTGAGAGCAGTCACCTCGCCATCGCCTCACCGGCCTTCGCCACCGTCACGCCGCCCACCGACCACATCCATCTCGCCGCCGCCAGCGCATCATCACGCCGCGCGTTTTGGTGGCAGCCCGACCACCTCGCGGCGGCCGGCGTCCTCGTCGGCTACCTCATGGCGAAGGGCACCGCGTTCGACCATCCCTCCGGTATGGGCGCGACCACCCTCTTGCGTCTGCGTCTGCCCGGCGGTGATCTACTGGCCCGGCCGGGCCAGTGACTGGTGCACGCCGACAGCGATCACTGGCAGGTGATCGACGCCCGCACCTTCGCAGGCGGCCAGCCCTCCTAGCCCACCCTCTGGCATCCCGCCGTCCAATCCCCGGCGCCCCGTACTACTCGGCCCCGCCCCTCGTCCCGGCCCGATGTCACCCCGGACCGCGCGCCCGGGCGGGGCCGCCCCGCGCGCCTGCCCGGGCCCGCTCTGCTGTGGCTGTGGGTGGTGGGTGTTGCCCGGCTAACCGCCTGCCGTCACACGGTCCCTGGCGTCCCCCCCGGTACGCCGAACAGAGTTCCGCCGTGACGACCGCCCCGCCCGCCGTGACGACTGCCCTGTCCCGCCCCCACACCGTCGTCGCCCGCCAGCCCGTACCCGCTACCGCTTCCGCTTCCGCCGTCCCCGCCCGCGTGCCTGCCCCTGTGGAGACCCCTTCCGTCGTTCCCGCCCGTGTTCCTGCCGGGGCTGCGCCGGTGGCCTATGAAGGGCCGCGTATCGCCGCCGCCGACTTCTTCACCCACGCCCGTTCCGGCCGCGCGCTGACGACCCTTCCGCCGTTCACCGGACTTCTTCCAGGAGGCCCCGGCCTTCAGGCCGGGGAGGAATGGATCCTCGGACCGGAGCCGCGCAGCGGCGGAGTTCTCTTCGCATCTGTTCTGACCTGCTCTTTCTTGATATGATCAAGCCAAGTTCGGTTTGATCGGCGGGAGTTGGGCGTGAGTGGTGTGGAGGGGGCCGGGTTTGCCCGGTATACCTACCGGCTGCGTGTGTCGGCGACCGCCCGGTCTGGACTCGAAGCCGAGTGGGACCGC
>NZ_JBWKFL010000136.1:0-3968 GCF_056434305.1 Streptomyces sp. NPDC044061
CCGTCGCAGCCGAAGTAGAACCGCGTGCCGTCCGGACGCAGCAGCGTCCACGCGTCCGTGACCGGGTCCTTCGTCGGGGTGCAGTCCAGGCCCGCCTTCATGGTGATCCGGTAGTGGACGCCCGCGGGGGCCTTCCACGTGCCGTCGGCCTGCTTGGTGAAGACGTGCGTGGTGCCGTCACCGTCGGGCAGGCGGATCTCCGACGCGTTCTGAACCGGGTTGGGGTGGAAGTCCAGTGCCGCGCCGAGCCGGATGGGCCCGCCCATCTGCGCCGACCAGCCCGCGCCCGCGCCACCCGTGGTGTTGTCGGTGTCCAGCGAGTTGTACGCGAACCGCGCGAACGTCGTCAGACCACGGCCCGGGTTGCTGAACGCGTTGTACGACCACACGGTGTTGCCGGAGGCGAGGTTGTTCATCACCGTCGAGCCGGCGCCCGTGTTCTTGCCGGTGTAGTTGTAGAACTTCTCCAGGCCCAGCGTGTCCGAGGTGGGATCCTCCACCGCGACGTTCTGCTTCAGCGTCGGGATGCCGCCGGTGCCTGCCGACAGCCAGCTGCCGTCGGAGACCTTCTTGACGTCCCAGCCGAGTACGTACTTGGTGCGCTTGCTGCCCGAGTCCGAGTTGATCGGCGTCTTGACCTGCGCCTGGACCGTCGTCGACTGGCCCGGGGACAGCGGCGGGATCGCCGTGGAGAGCTGGTTGCCGCCCGTCGTCGCGTCCGTGCCGTCGGGGAGCTGCCAGGTGTACGACAGGACCCGCTCACCGCTCGCCCACGCGCTCGACGTGGTGTTGGTGACCGTGAAGTCCACCGTGTAGGTGGAGTTCGGGGTCATACGGGCGGGCGTCTGCGGGGCATAGTACGTGTCGTCCGTGGTGGAGTCGACGTAGATGACGCGCAGCAGCGGGCCGATCTGCGGGTCGGCGGCCTCCGAGGCCAGGAACATGGTCTGCTCCTGGGGGCCGGTGGAGGTCTCGTCCTTCAGCTTGATCAGGGCGCCGTGGTTGGAGGACGGTGTCTTGGTCCAGCCCTGGGTGAGGGAGGTCGCGTCCCACCAGTGACGGCCGACGTCCGAGACCGTGCCGACGGTGTCGGAGACGGTTCCGGAGTAGTCACCGCCCGCCGTGGTCCATGCCGTACCCGTCGCGGAGCTGTTCCAGGTGGCCTGGGTCTCGTTGAAGTCCTTGTTCAGGCCGTGGAGTTCGTAGATCGCGCCGTTGGTCTGGGTGGTGGTCTCCGCGCCCCACATGAAGAGGCGGGACTCCAGCACCGTGGCGGTGGTGGGTATCGCGCTGGTCGGGAACTTCATGACCGCGCGGGTCTTCTCGGTGGAGTTCGTGGGCGTGTTGTTGCCCACGCTCAGCCACTTCTGGCCCACGCCGTCCCGGCTGATGGTGTCCAGGTTGGTGGTCGGCACAGCGGAGGACAGGGTGGTGTCCGTGACGCTGGCCGCGGTGCCCTGGATGAGGCGCATCGTGCGGCCCGCCTTCGGCACGCCCACGATACGGGTCGGCGAGCCCAGCAGCTGGCCGTCCTTCGTCTTCACCACCAGCTGGTAGTAGTACGACCGGCCGATCTCCACCGACGATGAGTCCGGCGTCGGGGTCGCGGTGGTGTCCGTGTAGGCGGTCGCCGACTTGTCGACCGGCGCCACCAGGGTGGCCGCGGACGGGGTGAACGCCTGCTGCGTCGAGCGGTGCAGCTGGTACTCGGCGATGTCCAGGCTCGGGTCGCCGGTGGTGTTCGAGTACGCCTTCCAGCTCAGCTCCGGACCAGTGGAGTGAACGATGGTCGGCGAGTTGAGGGTCGTACCGACCTTGCCGTACGTCACCGTCAGCCGCGGGATCGTGGAGGTCTCGCCGCCGTAGTCGCCGTCACCGGACTCGTAACGCGGACCGCCGACCGGGCCGGCCGTCGACTCGTCGGCGGTCTTCAGCACGAACCCGTTGTTGACCGAGGAGCCGTCCAGCCACTGCTGGACCGTGTCGGTCACCGGGAACTTGTGCCACTGGCTGTACTCGCCGATGTCCTTGTTGATCATCGCCGGGTTGGTGAAGCGGACCGCGTCCGCGATCACGGTAGTGGTCGCGGAGGCCGGGCCGTCGCCGAGGACGACCTTGCCCGCCGATCCCGCCGCGAAGTCGATCTGCGCGCCGTTCGCCAGCGGGGCCCAGACACCGTTGGTACCGGACTGCTGGTTCACCGTGTAGGTGGTGGATCCGGTCTTGGACGTCACCGTGTATGGGGCGTTGGTGGCGCGGTCGGTGGCCGCGACATAGTGCACGTCGACCTGGTAGGTGCCCGCGTCCTTGATGTTCGGCTGCCAGGTGTAGCTGTCCCCGGCCACCGCGTCTTTGTTGTAGCGGTAGTCACCGCCGATGCCGTACTGCGCGAGCGAGGACGTCGACACCGGCCACGAGCCGGTGGCCGCCGTGGTGCCCGCGTCGCCGTCGTCCACCGTGTAGCTGGTGCCGGACAGCTCACCGACCAGGGAACTGGTGTTGTTCCAGGTGGCCGTCGACTCGTCCCAGGCACCGGTCGCGCGGTGCACCTCGACCGGAACCTTGGTGCCGCCGCCGTCGTGCGCGTTGTCGAAGTACATCTCCAGACGCGCCGAGTCGATCTTCGAGCCCGAGGGGATCTCGCTCAGCGGGAACTTGACCAGGGAACGGGCCGTACCGGTGGCCGTACGGCCCACCGACAGCTTCCACGAGGTGTTGAAATTAGTCGCCGCCTGGTCCGACAGGACCATCGTGTCCTGCGAGTCCGTCGGCGACGGCGCGATCGTGATCGTCGGGTCGATCACCACCGGGTACCGGCGGTCCTTCGACGCCAGCCACTTCGCGTCCGGAGCGACCGTCAGCTTCCAGGACTTACCGTCCCGGGTCAGCTTCTGGGAGACCTTCGTGCTGTAGGTCCGCCCGAAGACCGACCGGTCCGCCTTCTTCGCGTCCGTCATGAACGGCGCCGGAATCACCATCACCGGCGTGTGCGGCAACATGCCGTACAGCGCGATCGACCCGTCCTTACGGGCCTTGGGCACCAGGCCGTCCGTGTCCAGGGTGAAGGTGAACTTCACCGGACCGGCGGGCCGTTCGGCCAGGGTGATGTTCTCCTTCACCCGGCCGGGTCCGACGCCGTACTCCAGGTCCGCCCCGTGCACGGCGTCCTTGTAGGCGACCGTGGAGCCCTTCACCCGGGGCTTCAGCGCCCCGGCGCCCTCGAGGCCGAGCGTGACGGTCCGTCCGTCCGGCGACTGGAAGCGCACCAGGTGGCCGGCGTCCGAGCCGAACCAGCTCCGGCCCTCGTTGCTCGTGTTGCCGTACTTGAAGCCCTTCGCCGTCGATGCGTGAACGGCCGTGTCGATCGGCTTCCAGGTCGCCTTCCTACCGGCCCCGGAGCGGTACGACGTCGGTACCGCCGACAGCTCCGCCTCGACGCGGCCGTCGGACAGCTGCCAGTAGCGGGCCGTCGAAGTGCGCCTGCTCTTCAGCTCCTTGACCCGCTTCGCCTTCGGCGCCTGCTTGCCCCTCGGCAGCCTCTGCCGGTCGGCCACGTCCAGCTCGTCGTGCGACGGCGGCTTGGCGAGCTTGTTGCCGTCGTCGTCCGTGAACCACGCCTTGACGGAGTCGATCACGCCCTTGCCGTGTCCGCCGGAGCCCGCGCCGGACTCGCTCGCGGCATAGGCCATCTGCGGTAGCACGGCACTCACCACCGCTGACACGGCAAGGCAGGAGATCAATCTCCCATATCGGACTTTCACGTCCAACGCCCTTTCTCGGCGGCGTCCCGAATTCGGGCACGCCGAACCTCCGGCAGGATTCCCTGGCCGGATTCTGTGAACTTGGGCCCGACTTGTAGTCAGTAATCTTTTTGCCTGTCAATTGCTCACTCAAAAGGGGCACTTGACTGCAGAGACACGCGTAGTCGGGATATTCCCGGTCAGCGATTCGCCCGATTCTTCCGCTCG
>NZ_JBWKFL010000137.1:0-3937 GCF_056434305.1 Streptomyces sp. NPDC044061
GCGCTTATCTAGGGTCGTTTCTCTTCTGTCTTTGATGTAAACGTCACTTGTTGTCGTGTAGCTCGTTGTCCCTCGTGGAGTTCTTATCTTCAGTGTCCACGAGGGAGAAGTAGTGCTTGTC
The DNA here is from genome assembly GCF_056434305.1 of Streptomyces sp. NPDC044061. Taxonomy (NCBI): domain Bacteria; kingdom Bacillati; phylum Actinomycetota; class Actinomycetes; order Kitasatosporales; family Streptomycetaceae; genus Streptomyces; species Streptomyces sp. NPDC044061. The sequence goes on from NZ_JBWKFL010000137.1 coordinate 122, forward strand.
CAGCGGGTGTTGATGCCATCGGCGGGGGTTGAATCTTGGACGGTGGTAGATCAGACACGGACGGTCGTGGCGCCGGTAGAACAGTTCCTGGCTCATCTGTATGCGGTGGAGCGATCACCGAACACAGTGAAGGCGTACGCCCACGACCTGGCGGACTACTTCGAGTTCGCACAGGCCGCCGACCTGGATTGGACGGCAGTTCAGCTCGATGATCTGGGCCGCTTTGTCACCTGGCTAAGGCTGCCGCCGATAGCGAGGGATGGCCGGGTAACTGCACTACCTACGGCAGAGAGCCACTGTTCAACGAGCACAATCAACCGCAAACTCTCAGCGGTCTCCGCGTTCTACGAATTCCATCAGAGACACGGGTTGAATCTGGGCGACCTGCTGGTGACATGGCGCCGTTCAGCGGGCCCTGCTGGGGGAACTTGGCGGCCCTTCCTGGCGCATCTTGGCACTCGGCCGGAGAGATCACGCAGCATCAAGCTCCGGGAGGAGAAGTCGATCCCGGGCACTCTCAGCCGGGACCAGGTCGAGGCCGTCACGAGGGCCTGTGACCGGCTGCGGGACCGTTTCCTGCTCACGTTGCTGGACTGCACCGGGCTGCGGATCGGTGAGGCACTCGGATTGCGACACGAGGACATCGACGCTGCCGCTCGGCTGGTGAGGGTGTGCCAGCGAACCAACACCAACAGGGCACGGGCGAAGAGCTGGTTTCGCCAGGTGCCAGTCGGATCCGACGTCGTGCGACTCTACAGCGACTACCTGCATGAGGAATATGGCAACTTGGACTGCGACTACGTCTTCGTGAACTTGTGGTCATCTCCGCATGGCCGGCCACTGGCCTACTCCAGCGTCTATGACCTCGTGCGGCGGATTCGCGAGCGCACGAGGATCCCGTTCAGCCCGCACTCGTTTCGCCACACCTATGCCACCGAGCTGCTTCGCCGCGGAGTGCCGGTTGAAGTGGTCCAGACTCTCCTCGGCCACGCATCCGTCACCACGACCTCGGACACATACGCGCATCTGGAAGTCGAGGACACCCGAAGGGCCTTGGTGGCCGCCGGATGGCTGAGCGAGGAAAGGGCAGCCCGGTGAGCGTCGAACCTTTGCCACTGCCTGGCGTTCAGCGGTTATCCCGGAAGCTGGCGGGTCTGATCCGCTCGGAATTCCAGGTGGACGTGTTCATCCCTGAACCCGGAGATGCGATCTTCGGGACCCCGGTCTGTGAGGTTCCTGACTGCGGTCGTTCCAGCTATCTGAACGGCTTCTGCAGCCCGCACTACGGCCGTTGGTCCCAAGACGGGCGACCTCCGCGCACTCCGTGGGCTGCATCCGCGGACCCCGGAGCGAAGGGACATCGGCCGCTGGAAAAATGCCGGGCTTCGGGATGCCACCGCGGACTCCAAGGCCGGGGGATGTGTCCCGGGCACTACCGTCAATGGCGAAGGCTGGGACAGCCCGACCCGGGACCATGGCTGGCCGCGTTGCCGCCCATGGAGAAAGACGGGATCGAATGTGTGGTGCCGGAATGCACCCTGTGGGCTGAGCCCAGTTCGCCGCAGTTGTGCCGCTCGCACCGCACAAGGTGGCTTCAGCACGACCGGCCGCCATTGGAGAAATTCGTATTCCACTGCGTCCACTACGGTGAGTGCCGATTCGACCTGCGGCCGCTGCCACCGATGATGAAGCTCGAGATTCAGTACGCGCTCCAGTGCAGGGCCGACGAGTTCCGGGTGAAGTCCACAGCCAGGTTGATCAGGCCTCTGCTGCACTTTCTGGCCGAAAGCGGCGCGTCCTCCGTTCTGGATCACCCACTGGATTGGTGGGAGGAACAGTTCCAGGCTCAAAGTAGTTGGACTACTGGTGCGTTGTCCTTTCTTCGGGACACCATCGAGCGCGTCCTTGACGTCCGGGACGGTGTGGGCTGGGAGATCGAGTTTCCTCGTGATGCGTGGCGGCTCCGGCAACTGGGGCTCGCGGTCGGGCGCAACGCGAGGCTTGAGTTCACGCAGATCTCCCCACAATGGTTGCGTGACCTGGCCAAACGGTGGTGCCGCTGGCGTCTGTCCAGCGGCACGAGCCTCTCCCAGGTCCGCAAGGACAACAACGCGATCACCCGTCTGTCCGAGCTCACTCCCGAACTCGCCGATTCCAGAAGTGCTGCCGTCCTGAATCGGATTTCGCTGGAGGGCTACCTGGCCAACTTGACTAAGGCGCTACCCCACCCCAAAAGCCGGAGCACCGAGATCAGCATCATCACTGGCCTCTTACGTGTTTGCCGACAGCAGGGATGGGCTCCTCAGCTTCCAGCGGATGCTGCGTTCTACCCGGACGACCACCCCCGCCAGGACCGCAGCACAGCACCGCGGTTTCTATCGGAGTTCGTCATGGCACAACTTGAAAGACCTGAGAATCTCAACCAACTCACTGACCCGCGGGAGCGGTTGCTGGTTGAAGTCTTGATGCGCACAGGACTGAGGATCGGCGACGCTAGCAAGCTCACGCTCGACTGCCTCATCCGGGATCCACAAGGCGCCCCCTACCTGCGCTATCGCAATCACAAGATGCGCCGTGAAGCGGTCGTGCCGATCGATGATGAACTTTCCCAAATGGTGGAGGAGCAACAGGCTCGCGTCGCAGCGAGTTTCCCGCACGGAACGGTGTTGCTGCCTCGCGAAGGTACCAACCCCGACGGTCGCTTCCCCATGCACAGAAGTACCTTCAACGCCCGTTTGAAGGCCTGGCTGAATGCCTGCAACGTCACCGATGAACTGGGGCGTCCAGCACACGTGACTCCGCACAGGTTCCGCCACACGTACGCCACCCGACTGATCAACAATGACGTGCCGCAAGAGGTCGTACGCCGCCTGCTGGACCACAGCTCGCACGCCATGACCGCCCGTTACGCAACGCTTGCGGACAAGACCATTCGAGAGCAATGGGAACGAGCCAGGAAGATCGACATCCATGGCGAGCCGGTCGACACCGGACCTGCCAGCCCGCTGTCGGACGCAGTGTGGATGAAGGAGAACCTGGCCAGAGCAAAAATGGCCCTTCCAAACGGCTACTGCGGGCTGCCTCTCCAGAAGACCTGCCCGCACGCCAATGCCTGCCTGACTTGTCCAATGTTCGTCACCACGGCTGAATTTCTTCCGCAGCACCACGCCCAGCTCGCCACCACCCGACAGCTCATCGTCCGCGGGCAAGTCCAGGGGCAGAACCGCCTCGTTGAGATGAACCGCACCGTCGAATCCAACCTGCTGAAGATCATCAGCACGCTCGAGGACGATTCAGGGTGCGGCTGTCGCGAACGCCAAACCGGCTGCCCCTGCGCCGACCCGGAGGTGTCTGATGCGAGCTGACAACTCGCACCACTTGGCCGCGGCCGCACGCGACCGACGCGAGCAAACACTCGCCCGGGCACGCAAGGCGATCCAACAACTCAGGGACGCCGGACAACCGCTCACCATGGCGAGTGTCGCAGCGACCGCCAGGGTCTCCCGCGCGTGGCTCTACGCCGAAACTGAAATCCGCGAAGAGATTACCCGCCTCCGTGAAGACCAGCGCGTCGCACCGGTCTGCGCCAAGGCGCCAGTTGAGCGCGCATCAGACAGCTCGCTCCGCCAGCGCCTCACCCTTGCCCACGAGCTCATCCGAGAACTCCGCGAGGAGAACCGTCAGCTTCGCGAGCAGGTCGCCCAGCTACACGGCGAGGTCCGCCACATGAAGCTGACTCCGCGCCCCGACTCAGACAAGGTCCACGACACAGACACACTGGTCACAGCGGAGGAAAGGTTCGGTGGCCCTAGATAA
>NZ_JBWKFL010000138.1:0-3823 GCF_056434305.1 Streptomyces sp. NPDC044061
AGGACCGCGACCGCAAGGTCTCCGCTGCCCTCCGCGCCTACGCCGCGATGGCGACCAGCGCGGACAAGGGCGCGGTGCGCGATGTGAGCAAGCTGAGCTGAGCCCCGACGGGCCCTTAACCCAGATCTTTAACACTTGAGACAGTGGGTCTTGCCTCGCATTCCATCACGGCATGCCGTACATCACCACCCGATCCTCCGGATTCGCTTCAGGCCCGGACAAATGAATCACAGGAGTCACCATGCCGAGGTTCGCAGCGAACCTGTCCATGATGTACACCGAACACGACTTTCTCGACCGCTTCCCCGCAGCCGCGGCGGACGGCTTCGAAGCCGTCGAGTACCTTTCCCCCTATGCCTACGACGCCGCCGAACTGCGCCGTCGGCTCGACGATCACGGTCTGCGTCAGGTGTTGGTCAACGCACCTGCCGGATCGTGGGATTCGGGAGAGCGCGGGACGGCCGCGCTGCCGACACGCGAGGGGGAGACGCGCTCGGGTATCGACCGGGCGCTGGAGTACGCCGCGGCACTAGAATGTCCGCGAGTGCACTTGATGGCCGGCGTAGTGCAATCGGCCGCGACATCTACAGAGTGGGCCCGGCACCGCGACACCTACCTAACCAACCTCGCCTGGGCTGCGGAGCGGGCCGCCCCAGCGAGCGTTGACATCCTGATCGAACCCATCAACGGCCGGGACATGCCTGGCTACTTCCTCAACACGCAAGCCGAGGCCCACGCCCTCGTGCGCGAAGTGGGAGCCCAGAATCTCAAGGTCCAACTCGACCTCTACCACTGCCAGATCGTCGAGGGTGACCTCACCACGGTTCTGCACCGCGACCTGCCAACCGGCCGGGTAGGCCATCTACAGATAGCGGGTGTACCCGACCGCCGCGAGCCAGACACAGGGGAGCTCAACGTCCGCCACCTCTTCGGCGTCATCGACAGACTCGGCTTCGACGGATGGATCGGCTGCGAATACTACCCCCGTGCTGGCACGACGGAAGGGCTCGGCTGGCTAACGGACTATTGCGGAGTGCCCACAGAGGAATCGTCATCGACGGAGATTTCGGCCTTCCGTACCTGGCGTGAGTCATCCGGCGATGGCCAGGTTATGTAGCCGGGCGATGCCGAGAACGGCGTGGCCCCTGGTGGACCCCCTTCCCTTTGGGACGGCAGCCCCAAAGGAATCGTTCAGTTCTTCAAGCGAATCAGAGCGTGTTCCACTCGAGCTCCGGGCCGGCGATGGACGGTGTTCTCGGCTTCTTCCTGCGGCTGAGACACATTGACCACGTCGTGTGTGGTGCGGAATGAGAGCCCCGGTCCTCTGGAAGCCGCTGTCGGCGATGACCGGAACTCCGCGGCACGCCCGGTCGACTCCGCACTCCGCGAACGAAGGCCCGGCAGTCAGAGCGGCTGCCGGGCAACGGGATCCCGATCGCCACCAGTTAGGGATCGCGAACGGATGAACGCCCTGGCGCTTGAGGCGTACGATCGGTGATCGGCCTTGAGCTGTGTGGGTTGTCCGGGGACGGGTGCATCACCAAGGTCCCTGCGGCGGTGAAGCCGCCGGACGCTCCCCAGCGGATCGGGGTAAGCAGGGGTTTAAGCGCTTGGTGGCCACCGAGGCCCGCGGCATCGTTTTGGCATCGCCCACCTTGAAGGCCGCGAAGGAGCAGGTCGGACCGCTGCCCGAACAGGTAGACGTCAACCTCGACCGCGGCTACGACAGCGACAAGACCCGCACGTTGCTGTCGGGACTCGGCTTCACCGGCGAGATCGCCCGCAAGGGCGTATCCGCACCGATCCAGGGCGGAAAGCGTTGGGGGGTGGAACGCAGTCATGCGTGGATGAAGGGCTTCGGCAAGCTGCGGCGCTGCACCAGAAAAGCGCCGCCAGATTGTTGACTTCTATCTCTACCTGTCCGTCACGCTCTGCATGCTGATCCGCCACGCAACTCAGCTCTACCGCTGGGACGGTCGCCCGATCACTCAAGGGCTCAAGTTACGCCTACGCCGGATCCTTTAAGACGTCATCTCATTTGGTGGGTTCGGTAGGCTCTCTGCCGTGGTGGGGATCGTTGAGCGGCTGGTGCTTCCCAATGCTGAAGGCAAGCCGTCGCAGTGACAGGAGGTGCGACTTGATAGCACCGTCGGTCACGAATCAAGGCCCACAGAACGTTGACGCGCCGACGGGCGAGGGCGAGCACGGCCTGGGTGTGCCGCTTGCCTTCGGCGCGTTTGCGGTCGTAGAACTGGCGTGAGTTGGGGTCGAACTGGACGCTCACCAACGCCGACGTGTAGAAGACCCGTTGAAGGCGCCGGTGGTAGCGCTGAGGACGGTGGAGATTCCCGCTGATCTTGCCCGAGTCGCGCGGTGCGGGGGTCACTCCCGCGAAGGCAGCGAGGCGATCAGGACTGGCGAACGCATCCAGGCTGCCGCCGACGGCGACGAGGAACTCGGCGCCGAGCACTGTGCCGATGCCGGGCAGGGACTGGATCACCTCGGCGAGTTCGTGCTCGCGAAACCGGCCCTCAATGAGCTTGTCCGTCTCAGAGATCTTCTCGTTGAGGGCCGTCACCTCCTTCGTGAAGGTGAGCACCATCTTCGCAATGGCCGTTTCACCCGCGACGGCGGTGTACTGCCGCTCGGCGGCCTCCACGGCCTTCGTCGCCAGCGTTTCGGCTCCGCGGACCTTGCGGTTGCGCAGCCAGGTGGTCAGCCGGCGCTGGCCGGTGCGCCGGATCGCAGCCGGGGTCTGGTAGCCCGTCAGGAGCATCAGCGCTCCGCTGGTCCCTAGGTCGAGAGCACGTTCCAGGGCCGGGAACATGCTGGTCAGGAGCGACCTGAGCCTGTTGATGGTGCGGGTGCGTTCGGCGACCAGGTCGCCGCGGCGATCGGTCAGCAACCGCAGTTCCACGGTGGCATCGTCGTCAGGGCGGATCGGCTGGAGGTCACGCCGCATTCGGGCCTGATCGGCGATGACGCGGGCGTCCCGGGCGTCGGTCTTGCCCTGGCCCCGATAGCTGTCCGAGGCCCGGTTGACTGCGATGCCGGGGATATAAACCAGCTCCTGGCCGTGGTTGACCAGCAGCGCGATCAGTAGCGCTGGCTCGCCGCCGGTCATGTCCAGGGCCCAGGTGACGGCGCGGCCGTCGGCAAGGTCCAGGACGTCACCGAGGAGCTTCAGCAGCTCGGGCTCGTCGTTGGCCACCCGTCGCGACAGCAGCGTGTCGCCTTCACTGTCCAGGACCAGGCAGTGGTGGTGGGTCTTGCCGCAGTCGGTCCCGGCCCATATCCGGCTCATCGTGCTCCAGCTCGTCGTGCGTGCAGTGCGTACCACGGACGACCTCGCCGGCATTGCTCTACGCAGCGACCTGTTCGCAGTTCCCAATCGGCGGCCGAGTCGTCGTGGGGAGTCGGGCGGCCAAGCACCAAAAGCCATGCACGGCAGCCGGATGAGAGCCACACCCGGCTCCCCTGGGCGCCACAACCCTACGAGTGGCTGGGGCAGACCCAGGAAGAAGGTAGAGCCGGATGAGTTGTGGGAGTTGTTCCAGCGTGTGGTGCCGGAGGCGCCGACGCGACCTCAGGGCGGTGGACGACGTCGCCATGGTGACCGCGAAGTCCTGGCTGCGATCGTGTTCGTGGCTACGTCAGGCTGCACGTGGCAGCAGCTGCCGTCGGCGTCGTTCGGGCCGTCCGGGGCAACGGCTCATCGGCGCTTCGCCGAGTGGTCGAAGGCCAGGGTGTGGGCGAAACTCCATCGCCTGGTCCTCGATGAGCTCGGTGTCCGCGGCGAGCTGGACTGGTCCCGCTGCGCGAT
>NZ_JBWKFL010000139.1:0-3779 GCF_056434305.1 Streptomyces sp. NPDC044061
GGACACGGAACCACCCCATGAGCTCCAGGCCCTGATCGACGCGGTCACCACCGGACACGGCATCGACCTCTACCTCCGGATTTAACGAACTACCGGTAGCGTCTCCCATCGGCCGCGGAACGGAAACCGGACGGTGCCGCGGGCGCCCTGGTAGGCCTTGTCCGCCCAGCAAGGTATCTGGGCCTGGTCGAGGGCGTTGATGATGCCGTGTTCGCGGGCCGCACGAACGTCGTGACCGGCCCCGGGCAGTGCGGAGGAGGCCCAGAGCAGCCGGCAGACGGGATCGGCGATGACCTGACTCTATGAGGGCCGGGCCCTCTTTCCTGCTAAGCCCGGCGGTACTTACTGTCCGGGTATGAGCGAGCTCGGGAAGGAGGCCCTCGATGTCTGGTCTACATCGGTATCGATGTGCACCGCAAGCGCTCGCAGGTCGCTGTGGTCGGTCAGGATGGATCGGTGCAGGTCAACCGCAACGTGCCCAACGGTTCTCGGGGTGATCGGGGATCTGCCGATCGGCGCGCCGGTCGCCTTCGAGGCGGCGTTCGAGTGGGGCTGGCTGGTGGAGATGCTGGAGGATTACGGCTTTGAGCCCACCTGGTCCACCCGTCACGGTGCAAGGCGATCGCCTCGGCGAGGCTGAAGAACGACAAGGTGGAGGCGGCGACGCTGGCCCAGCTGCTGCGAGCGGATCTGCTGCCGGAGGCGTGGATCGCCCCGCTGCCCGTGCGCCAGCAGAGGGTGGTGCTGCGTCATCGCTTCCACCTGGTGCGGTTGCGCACCCTGCTGCGTAATCGGATCCATGCGGTGCTGGCCGAACACGGTCTGGAGCGGGCCGGGGCCTGCTTCACCGCCGCGGGGCGCGCCTGGCTCGAGGGCCTGGACTTGCCCGATGCCTCCCACACGGTCGTCGATCAGCTGCTCGCCCTGCTGGACGCGCTCAAGGTAGCGATCGATGCTCTGGATGCGCAGCTCGCCGCCCAGGCTCGTGGCGATCCGCGCGTTACGGCCCTGACCAAATTGCCTGGCGTGGGAATCCTCACCGCGCTGGTCATCGTCACGGAAGTCGGCGACATCAGCCGCTTTACCAACGCGCGCAAGGTCGCCGCCTGAGCGGGACTCACGCCGACCGTACGCAGCTCGGACCTCACGGTGCGGCACGGACACATCTCCAAGCAGGGCTCCGCGTGCCTGCGGTGGATCTTGTGCGAGGCCGCGTAGACCGCCAAGAGATCACCGGAATTCGCCGCGACCTACCAAGCGATAGCCCACCGCAGGGGAAAGAAGATCGCCACCACGGCCATCGCCCGCAAGCTCATCACACGCGCCTATCACGTTCTGCGGGAGGTCGATTCCCGCCATCCAGGCAGGCAGCGGTGATCACACCACCTCGGCAGTCACAGACGCCGGGCGAGCTCTCGAACGTGCATGAGCCGGCGATTTCGCCGTGCTCGATGACCTGCCTGAGCAGCCCGGTTCCCGCATCAGGGCCATGGCACCAGGCGTCGGCCCGGTGCCGAATAGGCGCATGTGAGACCACTCCGCCCGGCCGGAACAGCAATCCGGGGAAACCCAACGACCGCCTCCGCAAGCACACTTCAGGTCCCTGCCGACCACCACCGCCTGCGGCCTTCGACTGCGGCCCGATCCGCATCACACAGCTGCAGGCCAGAACTACCTGTGCCTTGACACCACCGGCCCTCATGGGTGCACGCATGCCGTGCTTCGTGTGCTTCCCGGAGTAGAAGGGCCGGTCGGCGACGATCCGGTCGATCAGCAGGAGCGTCCCGTCGAGCAGGACGTATGCCTTCGTCGAAGCGACGCGGACGGCCTCATCAAGGTTCGGTGCGAGTGCGGCCAGCCGGTCGGCGGCCTCGCTGATGTAGCGGTAGCCGTGCTCGTCCCGACCTTGAAACCCGCTGCGAGCTGGGCGTACGTGGTCCCGTTCCGCAGATGTGCCAACACCAGCAGGGCCTGACGGCCGGCCGGGAGCCGGTGCCAGCGGCTTCCCATCCGACGACAGTGTTCTCGCAGGCGGGCGGCGAGGAAGAACAGGGATCGACTGGACACGTCCAGCCCGCACGGGTAGACAAGCACGCGAAGCCTCTGGCGGGTACCGGGTGATCTTGGTCGTGAACCCGTCTGCCAGAGGCTTCTCCATCTGTCGATCAACTGACCAGCTCACGCAGCAAGTTGGCAAAGGCTCAGTGCCTGCAGCGTTCCAGCATGACGGATGGATACGACAGTCCCTGGGTCGTGTCCTGGCCGGTGCCAAACGCCACGCCCCGACTCTGGACCGGCTGGACGGCCTGAGTGAGGTTTCCCCGTGATCTTGGACACTCGATGTTCAACGCACGCCAAGCCTCACGCAGCGGCTGACAATAGGCCGCTCATCGTCCCGTTTATGGCATCTGCACGAACAACCCGCCCAGGGGGCATTTCAAAGTCGGTTTGATCTTGTGGGTGTGCTGGTCGCGGCTGTGCGACGGTGTCCGGCGGGTGGGCCACCAACGCAACGGAACCCCCGTTGATGCAGGTGCCCTTTCCAAGTCGCCGGCGTCAACCGGAGCTTCGATGTGCCGCCCGTCTGCCACCGTCCGTCTGATCAAGTTGCCTACGCGTCAGCACTGTCGGCGCGAGCAGCGTCACCCCTTCGTGGCCGTTACGCTCATGGCCTGCTCGGCGGTGGTCGCAGGAGCGAAGTCCTTCGCTGCCATCGGGCAGTGCGCCAGGGTTGCGCCGCAGGGCGCCCTCGCCGGGCTCCGGGCCCGCACGGATACGGCGTTCGCCGTTCAGATACCGCCCAGCAGCGCGACGATCGCCAACTCCTCAAGCGCACCTGCCCCGGCGGGTAGGCCGACCGGCTGGGATGCGATCCGACAGGCGCTGAATCCCTCGCAGTGGACGCAGGACTGCCCGCGGCTCGGGCTATGGGGACAGCCCGACCTCGCATCTGCTAGCCGCGATGGCTGATGACGGTCAGACCGTCACCCAGTTGCGGGTGCCGGCCAAGACGAACGAGATCTCGTCGCCGCCCTCCTGGAGCCCTACGACCTGACCGGGTGACTGTGACCGCCAACGTCGACCTGCTCGCCGACCGCGCACCCGGCCTGCTGCGCGCCCGGCGCGAAGCCGACCCGGACTACGTCCTGCTCGACGGCACCCTGTCGGAGTGCGACCGAGTCGGCGACAGCCGGGCCGACTACTCCCAAAAGCACCGCCGCCACGGGGTGAATGTGCAGCTGGTGACCGACCCAGCCGGACGATTGTTGTGGATCTCGCCCGCACTGCCTGGCCGCGCTCACGACCTGACCCCGGCCCGCACCCACCGGATCATCCGGATCTGCGAACGCCAGGGCATCCCCATCCTCACCGACCGCGCCTGCATGGGAGTCGGCCCGTGAGTGACAACACCCCTCAGACGCCCACCGAGCCGTGACCTCACGCCGACCCAACAAACCGTCAACCGAGCACTGCCCACAGCACGGGCCCCGGTCGAGCGCGGCGTCGCACGACTCAAGTCGTGGCGGATCTTCCGCAGGTCCCGGTGCAGCCCCAATCGAATCTCGTCAATCTCCGCAGCCATCCTCACTCTGGAGCGGCAGCGCTGAAAGAGCTCACTGACTCTCCTCGGGCTCAGCTGACCAGCACCGACCGAAGATCATCAGCCTTTGCCACCTCGTCCTGTCGCTCGCCCATTCGCCGAGCAAGCGGACAAGTCGGTTCGCCCCGACGGCAGCCAATCGGAACGAATTGGCACTCGATCGCGAGAGTTTCACGCG
>NZ_JBWKFL010000140.1:0-3732 GCF_056434305.1 Streptomyces sp. NPDC044061
TTACCTGTTGACTGAACTACGTGTGGAGTTTTCGCAGGTCAGTGACCTGATGGTGGATTCCTCGTTGGTCTGGCCGTGGAATCATCGAGAGACCTGGCATCTCTGGCCGTGCCTCTGGCCGGCGAGTTGGTGGCCATGGATGACCCGTGGGATCCGTACCGGATCGTCGATCCGACCGGGGTGCCCGTCGAGGGTGTCTCTGCCTACCTGCAGGACATGCAAGGAGCCGGGAAGCCGCCGACGACGGCACGCTCGTACGGGATGGACTTGCTGCGCTGGTTTCGGTTCTTGTGGGCCATCGGTGTTCCGTGGCAACAGGCGACGCGCCTCGAGGCACGGGACTTCTCCCGGTGGTTGCTGGTCGCCGGGCAGCCGGCGCGTCCACACTGGCGATCCGGGGGTGCTGCCTCGTGGACTGTGGGCGGGAAGCCGTACGCGGCGTCGGTCCGCGCGCACAGCGAGACGGTGCTGCGGGGCTTTTACGACTTTCACCTCGAGGCGGGTACGGGGCCGATTCTTAATCCCTTCCCCCTGGACCGGTCGCGGCGGGGCCGTCGTGCCCATGTGCACCACAATCCGATGGAGCCGCATCGCAGGGAACGCACCGGTCTCTACCGGCCTACGGTGCCCAAGCGGGTGCCCCGCAGCGTCCCGGATGAGGAGTTCAACGAGATCTTCGCGCGGCTGCCCTCGCACCGTGACCGGGCCTTGGTTGCCTTCTATGTGTCCACCGGCGCCCGCGCCAGCGAGCTGTTGTCCGCCACGCAGGGCTGGGCCGATCCGGGACGTCAGCTGATCGCGGTGGTCCGCAAGGGCACCGGAGAGGTGCAGGAGCTTCCGGCCTCCACGGACGCCTTCGTCTGGCTGCGGCTCTACCAGCTGGAGATGGAGGACTCGATCCCTCGCGGGCAACGGCTGCCGCTGTGGTGGACGCTGCGTGCTCCGTCCCGTCCGTTGACCTATCACGCGGCCCATCGGATGTTCGAGCGGGTCAACGTGTTGGCCGGGACCTCGGCGACGCTGCACGCGCTGCGGCACACGGCGGCCTACCGGATGGCTGAAGACCCCGGCCTGCCCCTCACGGATGTCCAGTTCGTCCTGGGACACGCTCTATTGACTACTACTCAGATTTATCTCATGTCTCGGAAGGAGGAAGTGATCCGCCGGGTGCTGGCCCATCACGCCGAGCAGACCCGGCAGGCGGCAGCGCGGACTGCTCCGGCCCCTGCCGCAGGCTACCGGGCCGAAACGCTCAACGTCCTCTTCGGTGGCCAGCCGTGACGGCCACGACGCTGAAGGCGGCGAGTACGGCTGCGGCGCTGAAGCTGCCGCGCGACCGGTTCCCCGCGAGGTTCGTCGGCGACGACTGGCCTACCACCCGGCTGGGACGGGTGGAGGTCTGGGAGCGGACCACCGGCACTCCGTTCGTGCTCGCGAACCCCGTGGTTCAGGGGAAGCGGGTCCGTGGCCTGGCCCACTTGCTGGACTGGCTGCAGGACTTTCCGGGCGAGACGTGGCAGCAGCGATGGCTCAACAGCGGCGCCGAGGCCCTGGGCGCCCGGTGGCGACAGGCGCCTCTGCGATGGCTCAACAGCCGTGGCCGGTGTTCCGCCTGGCTGCCGTCCGAGCTGTCCAACGGCCTGAAGGTCTTGATCTGCGCCGACGTCATCCGCCCCTCGTTGGAGTGGCTGGTGGCCGTGCCCTCTCTGAAAGGGGATCTTGCCCCTGGCTTCGCCCTCGTCCGGGACCCGCACGGGTTCGCGCGGCTGACAACGCACTGCGAAGGCCGCGCCGATCTTTCACCGTCGTCCCGGCGGCTGATGCTGCAGCGAGCCGCCGTGATCCTCGCGGCCAAGGGCGGTCTCGTCTATGAGATCACCCTCGGCGACGTGCTGGAACTTGCCGAGACCGAGACGGCAGTCCGGACGGCGTGGCCGAAAGACCTCCCCGTCTTCTACCGCACACTGCGGGATCTGGAGATCCTCGAGCCCGAAGCTCCCTCGGGCTGGCGCGAGTTGCGCACCGGTGGGCAGCGGACCCCGGAGGAACTGATCGACCGCTACCAGATCGAGTGCCGGCCCGTCAGAGACCTGCTCGTGGACTACCTGCGAGAACGCCAGCCTGCGCTGGACTACAACAGCCTGCGTGACCTCGCCCACTTCCTCGGCTGCCGTTTCTGGCGAGATATCGAACTCCACCATCCGGGCATCGACACGCTGCACCTGCCCGCCGATGTCGCAGCCGCCTGGCGGCAGCGCCTGTTGACCAGGCCGGAGACGGCCACCGGGCGAGACGGCGAGAGGACCGTCGTTCCTGTTCCCCGCATCAGCTTCCGCGAGTGCTTGGTGAAGGTGCGGGCCTTCTACTTGGACCTGTCCCAGTGGGCGCTTGAGGACCCTGGGCGGTGGGCACACTGGGTCGTCCCCTGCCCCATCAGCCGGGAGGACATCGGGACCCGCAAGCACAAACGACAGCACAAGGCCCGCATGGACGCCCGCACCCGCGAGCGGCTCCCGGTCCTCCCCGTGCTCGTCCGCACCGTCGACCAGCGACGAAGGACCTCCGGAGCTCTCCTCCAGGGGGCACGGCAGACCGAGCCCGGCGCCGCCTTCACCGTCGGCGACCAGACCTTGATCCGGTCCGTCCTGCGTGCCGGCACGGCCGCGGCCAGGATCTGGGCGGACGATCCACGCACGGGCAAGCGCCGGGACCTCGGGCAGGAAGAGGAGTACGCGTTCTGGGCCTGGGCCGTGGTGGAAGTCCTCCGCCTCACCGGTGTCCGCATCGAGGAACTACTCGAGATCAGTCACCACAGCCTGGTGCAGTATCGGCTGCCGACCACCGGGGAGATCGTGCCGCTGCTGCAGATCGCTCCCTCCAAGACCGACGTGGAACGGCTGCTGGTGGTCAGCCCCGAACTGGCCGAAGTCCTGTCCACCATCATCAGCAGAATCCGGGAACCCTCCGGTCCGGTCCCGCTGGTCCCCGCCTACGACTGGCATGAATGCGTCTGGATGCCGCCGGCGCCGCTGCTGTTCCAGCGTCGGTTCCGCACCGAGCACCGCGCCATCAGCCACGGCACCGTCCGCAAGATGCTCCAGGCCGCTCTGGCCGGCACCAGCCTGGTCGACCCCAGTGATGGCCGTCCGTTGAACTACACGCCCCACGACTTCCGCAGGATGTTCATCACCGACGCCGTCATGAACGGGCTGCCCCCGCACATCGCCCAAGTGATCGTCGGACACCGGGACATCAACGTCACCCTCGGCTACAAGGCCGTCTATCCGGACGAGGCCATCCAAGCGCATCTGGCGTTCCTGGCCCGGCGCCGCAGCCAGCGGCCCTCCGAGGAGTATCGGGCTCCCACCGACGACGAATGGGAGGAGTTCCTGGGCCACTTCGAGCGCCGCAAGGTCTCCACCGGGCTCTGCGGCCGGGCCTACTCGACCCCCTGCATCCATGAGCACGCATGCCTGCGGTGTCCGATGCACTGGCCGGACCCTGCCCAGCACGCTCGCATCGTCGAGATCCGCGACAACCTTCTCGCCCGCATCGACGAGGCGCAACGGGAAGGCTGGCTCGGCGAGGTCGAAGGGCTCCAGATCAGCCTCGCCGGCGCGAACGACAAGCTCGCCCAGATCGACCGCCGGTCACCCCAAACCATCGACCTCGGAATCCCGGCTCCACGACGGCCGGACACCCCAACAGACCAAGATCGCTAGTTCAGAGAAT
>NZ_JBWKFL010000141.1:0-3639 GCF_056434305.1 Streptomyces sp. NPDC044061
GCGGCTGAGTTGGGTTGGAAGCACAAGCGGTTGTCGGTGTCGCATGCGTTCCATTCGCCGTTGATGGATCCGATGCTGGAGGAGTTCGCGGCTGCTCTTGAGGGGATCGAGTTCCGTGAGCCGGTGGTCCGGTTGATGTCGGGTGATCCGACGAGTCCGGAGTACTGGGTCCGGCATGTGCGTGAGGCTGTGCGGTTCGCCGATGCGGTGCAGGCGATGGTCGATGATGGTGTGGGTACGTTCCTGGAGCTGGGGCCGGACGGGACGCTGTCGGCGATGATCCAGGAGACCGCGGCCGTCACCACGGTTCCCGCACTGCGCCGGGACCGGGATGAGGAGGAGTCGGTCGTCACCGCGCTCGGCGCCTTGCACTCGGTCGGAGTGCCGGTCGAGTGGGCAGCGCTCTTCGGGCCTCTGCACGCCACCCGCGTGGACCTGCCCACCTACGCCTTCCAGCACCACCACTACTGGCCCGAGCCGGCCGATGACGAGCCGGGCGCGACCGACCCGGTGGATGCCGAGTTCTGGGACGCCATCGAGAGCGAGGACCTCGACAGCCTCGCCGCCGGCCTCGGTCTCACCGGCGAGGAGCTGTCCGGAGTGGTGCCGGCGCTCGCCGCATGGCGCCGCCGCCGACGGACCGAACGCGACCTCGATGCCGTGCGCCACCGAGAAACGTGGGCACCGCTGACCGGAGCCGTCACCGGCGCCCCGCGCGGCACCTGGCTCGTGATCGTGCCGGAGGGAGCCGACGAGACCTGGGTGAGCCGCGTGGCCGGCGCGGCCGGTCCGGGCGCGATCCGTGTGCACGTACCGGCGACCGCCGACGCCGACGCTCTCGCCGCGCGGCTGTCCATCGCGGAGGGCGCGGGCTTCGCGGGCGTGCTGTCCTTACTGGCCGAGGACCCGGCCGGACCGGTTGCCACGGCCACGCTGCTCCGCGCCCTCTCCGGGCTCGGCATCACCGCGCCCCTGTGGGCGGTCACGCGCGGCGCCGTCGCCGCCGTCGAGGGCGACACCGTCGAGCACCCCGAACGCGCCGGCGTCTGGGGGCTGGGCCGGGTCGCCGCGCTCGAGCACCCGGACGGCTGGGGCGGTGTGATCGACCTGCCCGCCGAGCCTGACGACGCCGCACTCACGCGTTGCGCCGCCCTGCTCGCGCATCCCGGCGGCGAGGAAGAAGTCGCCATCCGCAACGGGGGCATCGCGCTCGGCCGACGGTTGACACCCGCGCCCACTGGGGACGCGCAGGAGTGGACACCGACCGGCACGGTGCTCATCACCGGCGGTACCGGTGCGCTCGGCGCGCGCGTGGCCCGCTGGCTCGCGGACCGAGGTGTCGCACGTCTCGTGCTGGTGAGCCGCCGGGGTGGCACGGCCCCGGGCGCCACCGAGCTGCACGACGAATTGACCGCTTCCGGCGTCGAGGTGGACCTGGTCGCGGCGGACACGGCGGACCGGGACGCCATGGCGGCCGTCCTCGCGACGATTCCCGCCGACCAGCCTCTGACCGGCGTCGTCCACGCGGCCGGCGTCCTCGCGGACGGCGTGCTGACCAGGCTGAGCGAAGAGCAGTTCGAGACGGTGTTCCGGGCGAAGGCCGCCTCGGCGCTGGTGCTGGACGAACTGACCCGCGGTCACGACCTCTCGGTGTTCGCCCTCTTCTCCTCGGCCGCCGGTTCCGTCGGCAACCCCGGCCAGGCGAACTACGCCGCGGCCAACGCGGTCCTCGACTCCGTCGCCCAGCGCCGCCGCGCGCTGGGGCTGCCCGGCACCTCGCTGGCGTGGGGCGCGTGGGCCGGGGACGGCATGGGCGGCAGTGCGACGGGCGTCGGCGCCGCCCCGCTCGACCCGCGACTGGCCCTCACGGTGCTCGGACAGGCCGTCACGGCGCCGGACCCCACGCTCACCGTGCTCGACATGCGCCACCCCGACGTGGTGGCCACCCTGCTCACACCACGGCCGCACCGCCCTCTGCTGTCGGCACTGCCGGAGGCGCGCCGCTTCGCCGAGTCCTCCGCCGCTCCGGCGTCCGGACTCGCCGCAGAGCTGCGGGCTCTCGACCAGGACCAGCGCCTGGCACGGGTCGCCGGCGTGGTGCGGGGCGCCGTGGCGGCGGTCCTGCACAGGATGCCCGGCGACATCACGCCGGACCGCGAGTTCGGCAAGCTGGGCTTCGACTCTCTGGCCTCCGTCGAGCTGCGCAACCGGCTTGTCGCGGCGACCGGGCTCAGCCTGCCCGCGTCCCTGCTCTACGACCACCCGACCCCGGCCCGGGTGACCGAGCTCCTGCTCGCCCAGCTGCTCGACAGCCCGAGAACCACCGTCACGGCACCGGTCGCCGCCGTCACCGACGAGCCGATCGCCATCGTCGGCATGGCGTGCCGTTTCCCGAACGGCATCGACTCGCCGGAAGCCCTCTGGGCGCTGCTGGCCGAGGGCAGCGACGCGACCGGGCCGTTTCCCACGGACCGTGGCTGGGACCTGGACGGTCTCGCAGGCGACCGACCGGACCGCAGCGCCACGCAACGGGGTGGCTTCCTGCACGACATCGCCGGCTTCGACGCGGAGTTCTTCGAGGTCTCCCCGCGGGAGGCGGTGGCGATGGACCCGCAGCAACGACTCCTGCTGGAGACATCGTGGGAGGCACTGGAACGCGCGGGGATCGACCCCCTGTCGCTGCGCGGCAGCTCCTCGGGCGTGTTCGTCGGCACGAACGGCCAGGACTACGGCGACGTGCTCGTCGGCACCGAGGCCGGCCGCCAGGGACACACCGGCACGGGCCTCGCCGCCAGCGTGCTGTCCGGCCGCCTCTCGTACACGCTCGGTCTGGAAGGACCGGCGGTCACCGTGGACACGGCGTGCTCGTCGTCGCTGGTGGCGCTGCACTGGGCGACGCAGGCACTGCGCGGTGGTGAATGCTCGCTGGCGCTGGTCGGCGGTGTGACGCTGATGACGACGCCGTGGCTGTTCGTGGAGTTCTCCCGGCAGGGCGGGCTGGCGCCGGACGGCCGGTGCAAGGCGTTCGCCGAGGACGCCGACGGCACGGGGTGGTCCGAGGGCATCGGCATGATCGTGGTCGAGCGGCTGTCCGACGCCGTCCGCAACGGGCACGAAGTCCTCGCCGTGGTGCGGGGTTCGGCGGTGAACCAGGACGGCGCGTCGAACGGCCTGACGGCGCCGAACGGGCCTTCGCAACAGCGGGTGATCCGGCAGGCGCTGGCCAGTGCCGGTCTCGAGCCGTCCGGAGTGGACGCCGTGGAGGCGCACGGCACGGGCACGTCGCTGGGTGATCCGATCGAGGCACAGGCGCTGCTGGCGACCTATGGGCAGGACCGTGAGACGCCGTTGCTGTTGGGTTCGGTGAAGTCGAACATCGGGCACACACAGGCCGCCGCCGGTGTCGCGGGCATCATCAAGATGGTCCTCGCGCTGCGCAGCGGCGAGCTGCCGAAGACGCTGCACGTCGGCGAAGTGTCGTCCCGGGTGGACTGGGACTCGGGTGCGGTGTCGGTACTGACCGAGGCGAGGGCGTGGCCGGTGCTGGAGCGGCCGCGGCGGGCGGCTGTGTCGTCGTTCGGGATCTCCGGGACGAACGCGCACACGATCCTGGAGCAGGCTCCGGCCAGTGAGGTCGTT
>NZ_JBWKFL010000142.1:0-3593 GCF_056434305.1 Streptomyces sp. NPDC044061
AAAGCGCACATGTTCCGGCGAACACGTGCGAGGTGGTGCCGAAACATCACGGGTTCATCTTGCGGTAGTCCTGGTATTCGTCGCAGACGATGCCTTGGTTGACCCAGCGTTGGTGGTCTGCGGCGAGGTCACGCTCGGCCAGGTGCAAGGCTTCCTCGGGGGTGGACAGGACGGCGATCTCGCGTCCCCATGGCTCCTCGTCGGGGTCCAGAGGCGGGAACTCGGTGATGTCGAGGAAGTTGTCGGTGCCGATGTCTTCGACATCGCTCAGATAGATCGTCACGCCGGAGGGGCCGGGGCAGAGCGCAATCCAGCGGAGCCCTGGGTGACCGTCGCGTTCAACCTTGCCGAGGAACTGCTCGATCTGCTTTCCGCGGTGGAGAGCGGCGAGAGCGAAGGAGGGTATGAGGTGGCGCATGCAAGTTCCTCTACTCGTGCTGGTCGGGCAGGCGTCCTGCGTCGATGTGATCAGCAAGGTAGATCAGGGTGGCCTGCGGGTCCATGCCGAAGGCGGCGGCCACGAGCTTGGGGTCCATGGTGTTCACCAGGTCGACGAGTCGGGTGCTGCGGATCGTCCGGGGCGGGTATCCGCAGTCGTCAAGGACGTGTGAGAGATAGGCAGTTGACGCCGGGCTCCGCCCGGCCTTGGTTCCTTTGGTGACCATCACGTGCGGGTTGGTCGTCGGCCATGCCGCGCGGTGGGCCAGGCACCGTTCAATCACCGTCCACGAGGCGGGATCCAGCGGCACGGGGTGGGGTCGCTTGCCAAGCCGGACCGTCTGGGCCGCCGGATCGATGTCGGTGACCTGCAGTATCCGGACCTCCGTGCTGGAGGCGCCGTGGAGCAGGGCGAGCATGCCGAGCAGGGCCTCGTGCGGATGAACGTGTTCGCTGGTTGTCCAGCGGCGGAAGAGCTCGCGCTGCTGGTCGAGTGTGAGCGTCCAGCCGCGGAAGCCGTTCGAGTCCTTAACGATCAGGGTGCGAGTCGGGTCGATCAGCACGATGTGCTTGGAGCGGGTGAAGCGGAAGAACTGCCGGAGTACTACGAGCCGGCGCTTGCGGGCCTTGGGCAAGGTGGTCAGGAAGGCTTCGACGTCGTGAACGTCGACCAGGGCCCAGTCGTCCTTGCCGCGGTATTCGGTGAGGAAGCAGGCCAGGTCCCGCAGGATGCTCAGTGCGGTTTCCAGGGTGTGGTCGCTGCGGGGGCGGGTTCCGGCCCGGCGGGCCCGGTCCTGAGCCCGCATCCGGGAGGCGTCGAAGGCGGCCACGGCCGGCCGGAGCGGTTCGGGGACGGCGTCGATGCGGCGCTTGCGCCGCCCGGCGGCGAGCCGTTCGACCTGGTCAGTGGGCAAGGCCAGGCCGCGGAGGGTGAAGAAGTCCTCCAGCGCGCGGGCGAAGGGGCCCATCGATCGTCCGGGTCTGCGAGATCGCTCCAGCAGGGCCTGGGGCGAATTGGAGTGCTCGTCGTTCAGCAGTCGGCCCAGGTCGGTGACGAGGCCGCAGGCCCGGGCGACGCAGAAGCGAGCCGCGACATGCGCGACGAAGTCTTCGAGCCAGGCGGGTGGGTCGGCCAGCTGGTCGCGGAGGTGTTCACCGCGGATGAAGGGGCGTCCGGGGTGGCGCTGCCAGCACGCCGAGCACAGCCCCAGTCCGGCATGCCGACGCAGCTGGCCGCACTCGCGGCAGATCCGGGGCGGCTGCTTGGGCGGGCCTGGGCGGGAGCACGACCCGCACCAGCCGGTGTCGTCCCGCAGATAGCCCGGCTTGCCGCAGCGAGCGCAGCACTGCTGGGCGGCGAGTCGCTCGGCCTTGCGGCGGCAGTCCCGGCAGAGTCGGTTGCCGGCCGAGCGGACCGGATGGCCGCACTGGTCGCATACGCGTGAGCAGGCGATGCACCGGCCGGTGTCCTCCTGGAGGACGCGGTCCTTGCCGCAGGACGGACACACCGTCTTCGTGGCCTGCTCCTGCATCCGGCGCCGGCATCGGCAGCAGTGCTGGCGGTCGCGATAGCCGACCGGCCCGCCGCAGGTGATGCAGTCCCGTTGCCTCTTGCCCACGGTGATCGCCGCCGGTCACAGGGGCGGCATCGACCGGCCCCGCCCGGAGGCGGCCTGAGGCAGGTCGGCGACGGGCCGAGGCGGTGCGATGGGCCGCTCGACGGGAGTGGTGTCGACCTCGATCAGGTCGTTGGGGGTGCACTCCAGCGCGGTGCACAACGCGGCCAGCGTGGTCATTTTCACCTGCGAGGGCTCCTTGGTGAACAGTGCGGACACCGACGCGGAGGACAGCTCCAGGCCGGCCTTCTCGGCCAGCAGCCGCCGCAACTCGGTGCCGGTCCACACCTCGCGCTGGGCGGCGGCCATCCGCAGCCGCCATCGGATCTTCATGCCGTGGTGTCCTTCCCGGTCAGCTCGGCCAGGGTGCCGGTGACTGCCCGCTGATAGGCGTCCTCGATGAACGTCGCGGAGGGCCGGACATAACGCATGGTCGAGCTGACCGTCCAGTGACCGAGCATCTGCTGGATGGCCACCAGGTCGACGCCGCGTTCGTAGTTGTGGGTCGCGCACGCCCTCCGCAAGGCATGCGGGCTGAACCGCTCGGCGGCGGGGCGGCCTTCGAGCTCCATGAGATAACGGAGCCGGTTGCGGACGGTCCCGCGATGCAAAGCCCCTCCGGACTCGTCAGCGAACAGCACGTCAGAATCGGGGAACTTGGGCCGCACGTCCGCCAAGAACCACCGCAAGACCAGGTCCAGCCCGTCGAGCATGGGCACCCAGCGCGGCCGCGGCCCGGAAGTATGGGCGCCCTTACCGAAGCGGACGTGGAGTTTGCCGAACGGGCCGCGGGTGAAGTGCAGGTCAGGTTTCTCCAGCAGCGATGCCTCCTCCGAGCGGAGCCCGGCGTGATACAGCGTCCGGAACATCGCATAGTCCCTCGCGGCAGGCCCGTACTTTCGGGCGGTCGCGATCCGCTGCTTCATGAAATCGAAGAACTCCGCCACCCGCTCGGGCGTCGGCGGCGGCACGAGGGCCGGGGAGTCGTCGCCGACATGGCGGGAGGCGTTGAACTCGTCGACCGGGCAGACCAGCCTCACGCCGAACGCGGCCTCGATCTCGGCCGCCTTGCGGGCCTGCAGGAACCGGTGGAACCCCTTGAAGATCTGAACATACTCGCGCCGGGTCGACGTCGCCCGGCCCTTTACCGCGAGGTCGCCGACCACCCGGTCGATGTCCTCCGGTGTCACCTCCCATGCGGGTCGGCCCAGGGCCGCGAGGGTTCGCTCCAGCAGGCCGATGTCGTTGTCGATGGTCACCGGGCTGAAGCCGCGGGCCCGCCAGGAGGCGACGAACGCATCGACACACGCGGTCTGGAACTGCCACGGGTCCGTCGCCAGCGACTCCTGCGGGACGGCCCCGCCCGCGATGACCTGCAGTCTCGCCTCGGCCACCGGCACACCTTCCTCGCACCTGAACGGTCAAGGCAGCACCTAGAGAACCGGGGTGCTACCGCGAGAACCAACGAGGACGCCAGGAACGGGATACGGCCAGGTGGCAGCGGCAACTCGTGTGAGGGAACAAGTGCCAGCCCCAGAT
>NZ_JBWKFL010000143.1:0-3591 GCF_056434305.1 Streptomyces sp. NPDC044061
CCGCCCGTCGTGGTGGCCGATGCCGCCTACGGCACCAACGCCCACGTCCGGGCGGCACTGTCCGACCGCGGACTCCACTACGTGCTGGCCGTCCGCGCGGACGTTTCCGCCCACCCGTTCGACGCGAAGCCCGTGGCCCCGGACCGCAACGGACCCGTCGGCTGCTGGCCTCAGCCCCGCTACCGCCGCCCCGCACCCTCGGTGGCAGCCCTGGCCGCCGGCCTCGGGCAGGAGGCATTCACCTCCCTGACCTGGCGGCAGGGATCACGAGGAGAGTTACGGTCCCGCTTCGCCGCCGTGCGTGTCCGCCCGGCGGGTAACGCCGTCGAGCGTCCGATCCGGGCCGCTGCCTCAGCCGAGCAGGGCTGGTGGGACGGGATTCTGCCTGACTGCTGGCTGCTGGTCGAGTGGCCGGACGACGCCGAGACTCCCAGCGATTACTGGCTGTCCAAGCCTGCCTGCTGACACCCCCCCGATCGCAGACCTGGTCCGTCTGGCCAAGGTCCGCTGGCGCATCGAGCACGACTGCCGTGAACTCAAGCACGGCCTGGGTCTGGATCACTTCGAAGGCCGTTCCTGGCCCGGCTGGCACCGCCACGTCACCCTCGTGACCGCAGCGCACGCGTTTCTTACCGAACAGCGTCTGGCCCCAAAAGCTCCCGCACCGGGCTCACTCTCTACCAGACCCTCGACGCCCTCCAGGACATCCTGAGGTGCTGGACCGGCATCTGCACCACCTGCAACCAACCCCTGCCCAGCAGGCCACACACAACATCAAGATCGAGACGGACCTAACGGAGGTCCTATTAGCCTCGCGCTTTCATGAAGCGGGCTGTCCGGCAGGCGGTCAGGAAAGCAGAAAGTGCCCCTGACCAGCAAGAGTGAGGATTGTCGAGGTCCTTGTTCCTGCCGCCGCCGGAGGCACTTCCCAGGTGAAGCACTCTATCGGGTCCTACCCCCGTGTCCGTGTCCAGGACGACGGCCGCCAGGTCGTTTCCCAGGCCGGGTCGGTCCTGCTCGTCGAAACGGTCCGCAAGACCGGTCTTGACCAGGCCATATCCCAGGCTCTGACTCCGTGGCGCAAACCGCGGGCCGTCCACGATCTCGGCAAGGCCCTCCTGGACGTCGCCCTGGCGGTCGCACTGGGCGGGGACTGCCTCGCGGACCTCGCGATGCTGCGGTGCGAGCCGGCCGTCTTCGGCCCGGTCGCCTCGGACCCGACCATCTCCCGTCTGATCGACACCCTCGCCACCTCCGGCGACAAAGCCCTGCAGGCCATCCGGTCCGCACGGTCCGAAGTCCGTAGTCGTGCATGGTCGTTGGCCGGCAAGAACGCCCCGGACGCCGACGGCCAGGTCGTCATCGATCTCGACGGCGTCCTCGTGATCGCCCACTCCGACAAGGAGGACGCGGCCCCGACCTGGAAGAAGACCTTCGGCCATCACCCGCTGACGGCCTTCCTCGACCACGGACCGGGCGGAACCGGTGAGCCCGTCGCCGCCCTCCTCAGGCCGGGAAACGCGGGCTCCAACACCGCAGCCGACCACATCACCACCGCCCAACTTGCCCTGGCCCAACTGCCCAAGCGCTACCGGCGAGGGCGGCAGACCCTCATCCGCACCGACTCCGCCGGCGGCACCCACGAATTCGTCTCCTGGCTCGCCAGGCGAGGCCGATGGCTGTCCTACTCGGTCGGCATGGTGATCACCGAAACGATCCACGAACACGTGCTGAAGGTCCCCGCCTCAGCCTGGTCCCCGGCCGTCGAGACCGACGGCGAGGCCCGTGACGGGGCCTGGGTCGCCGAGCTCACCGGCAAGCTCCTGGACGGCTGGCCCAAGGGCATGCGACTGATCGTCCGAAAGGAACGGCCCCATCCTGGTGCTCAGTTGAGGATCACGGACGCGGACGGCATGCGGATCACCTGCTTCGCGACCAACACCCCTGACCGGCCGATCGCCGAGCTCGAGCTCCGTCACCGGCTGCGGGCCCGGGCCGAGGACCGGATCCGGGCCGCCCGGGCCACCGGCCTGCGCAACCTGCCCCTGCACACAACCGCCCAGAACAAGGTCTGGCTGGAGATCGTCCAGATCGCCCTCGACCTGCTGGCCTGGATGTCCATGCTTGCCCTCACCGGCAAGGCCCGACTCTGGGAACCCCGCCGCCTGCGATTCCGCCTGTTCTCCGCAGCCGCCCAACTCGT
The DNA here is from genome assembly GCF_056434305.1 of Streptomyces sp. NPDC044061. Lineage (NCBI taxonomy): Bacteria > Bacillati > Actinomycetota > Actinomycetes > Kitasatosporales > Streptomycetaceae > Streptomyces > Streptomyces sp. NPDC044061. The sequence goes on from NZ_JBWKFL010000143.1 coordinate 2,204, forward strand.
CACCACCGGCCGACGCAGGATCCTCCGCCTCGCCCAGCACTGGCCCTGGACCCGCGAGATCACCGCCGCCCTCGAACGACTCGCGCTCCTGCCCACCCCCGGCTGACCAGCAACCTGCCAACCGCCCGACGACAACATCACCCACCGGCCAGTGGAACCCGGCGCCCACCCGATGCGACAACCGGGCCGCCGGCCTGCCCACTGTCAGCCCCGGAAAGCGAAAGGGTCCACCGACTCCGTCGGCGGACCCTCGCGAAAGATCGAGGTTAGAGGACGTCCACACTGCTGACGTGCAGGTTTGGATATTTTGTCGACCGCCCGAGATCAGCCAATTGATCTGCCCTGCCCCGAATATGCAGGCGCGACGCCCGCTGCCTGTCGGGCGTGTTGTCGCGATCTCTGCACCAACACCTCCTGTCCGGTTCGAATATGAGCGGATCACCCCCGACGGCCACCCAGACGAGCGATATGCGGACCCCAACCCCTGCCGTATCAGTGCTGTTATGACAACTCAGCCGCTTCGCAAGCCCTATCCGAGCGATCTGTCCGACGCCCGCTGGGCCCTGATGGAGCCGACGCTCACCGCATGGCGAGCCGAGCGATAGAAGACCTCGCCCAACCTCGGCGGCAAGTCGTCGACCTGCGCGAAGTCATGAACGCCATCCTCTACGTCAACCGAACCGGCATCCTCTGGCGCTACCTCCCGCACGACTTCCCGCCCCACACCACCGTCCTCTCACACTTCAGCGCCTGGACCGCCGACGGCACGATCGAGGAACTGGGCGTCCACCTACACCGATTGATCCGCGAGCAGGAGGGACGCAAGGCCGGGCCGACCGCCACTGGCACCTGTGCGCCCCACTGCCGTTGGTCCTGCTGGACGCCAGCTACCGGGGCGCAGAACTGGCCACCGAGCTGGACTGCCTGGCCGTCCGGTTCCTAGGGCGACTGCGTGGCAGCCGGCACCCCCACTTCGACCCGCCGCCACGGCGGCCGGGCACCGACGGGCGCCTCTAGCGGCACGGCGCGAAGTATTCCTGTGCCTGCCCGCCCCCGACTGCGAGATCCGCCTCGACAGCGACCGCTACGGGAAAGTGACCATCCGCGCCTGGCACAACCTGGTGGCCCGCCGCTCCTGCTGGTGGAGCGGCGGGCCCGAGGACAAGCCCTTGCCTATCCTGTGCGGCACCGTCCTGCAAGTGCAGGTCGAGCGGCTGCTGCGCGGCGGCGGCACGGATTCGGACCTGAAACCCGCTGATCTCGATCTGCTGTGGATGGCGCCGGTTCGACGCATGATCAGGCGCTGAGTACTGTTTTGTGGATCAGGTAGGGTTCGATTCCCTCTGTTCCGCCCTCTTGGCCCCAGCCGGTGTCCTTGACGCCGCCGA
>NZ_JBWKFL010000144.1:0-3446 GCF_056434305.1 Streptomyces sp. NPDC044061
ACAGGCTCTTGAGCACTGGCCTGGGACTACGTCACCGACATCAGCCGGCCCTCCCATCTACGTATCCACTCACTCCGAGCGGCCTCGTGCCGCACCACGATCCGGGTCTTGGCCGGGTGCAGGTGCAGTCCGACCTCGGCCATCCTGTCCGTGAGCGCGGCCAGCACCTGACGGGCTTCGCTCTCGGAGACGCAGTGGAGCACCGCATCATCCGCATACCGTTCGAACCAGACGGCCGGGAACTCCCGCACCATCCAGACGTCGAACGCGTAGTGCAGGAACAGGTTCGCCAAAACAGGGGAAACCGGAGCACCTTGCGGCGTCCCGCACTCCCGTTCCAGCAGGGAGCCGTCGGGCATGACGAGCGGGGCAGCAAGCCACCGCCGCACATACAACTTCACCCAAACGGCGTCAGTATGTGCGTCCACCGCCTTGACCAACAGGTCCCAGGGCACGCTGTCGAAGAACTTGGCGATGTCGAACTCCACCACCCAGTCCCGCTTCCAGCAACGCTCCCGGCACCTTCCCACCGCGTCCAAAGCGGACCGACCGGGCCGGTATCCGTAACTGTCCGGATGGAAAATCGGCTCCACCCGCCGCATCAGATGCCGGGCCACTACGGTCTGGGCCACCCGGTCGGCGACAGCGGGAATGCCAAGCACTCTCGTGCCACCACCATGAGGCTTCGGAATTGGCACTGCACGCACCGGAGGTGGAAAGTACGAGCCCGACGACATCCGGTTCCAGACCTTATACAGATTATTCTTCAGGTCCTTCTCGAAGTCGGCAATGCTCTGCCCGTCCGCCCCTGGCGCACCCCTGTTCGCCCTGACTTCCTCCCACGCCTCCTTAACTTCCCACTTCGAAATCTCAAACGGCTTGGCCTGTGACTTCAACTGGCCCATCGGACTCCTCCCGGACACCGTCCGGTTGATGCGATCAACTCAGTCACGAGCAGCCCGACCCCTTCGCTCCACCCCCATTACAGGGGGCTTCATCACTACTACGAGCCGGTCCGCCGGCAGGCCCCGCATCGGTACTCAACCCCTTGCAGTGTCCACCGCTTGGGGTGCTCCCTCTCGCCCACCACAACGGCGGGCAGTGTCGGGGACTGCCTTCTCCTGTTCCATGCGAAAGCCGCAGACCGGACTCACGTCGCCTACATGCCGGACACCACCTGGCCAATAAACGGGCACCCGCCAGGCTCATCCCGGAGCCCAAACCATGCCCCGGTTTTGATGTCATCTGGTTGTCTTTCGACACATCAGCAGCGATTCACTTGCGTTCGTCTTCCCGATCCCCACCTGACGCCTCTTACGACGCCTTTTCCTCATCGCTCACCACGACGGTCTTCAGCCAACGCAGCATGAGGGGGTTTGAAGCCTCCCCCCGCAGGGCGGCTCCGAAGGGCCATAACCTTCATCTTCCGCACAGCATCATTTCCAGAAGCTGCCTACAATCGACTCCCTTTCATGTTCAGGACACAAGGTCTGCGACAACTGTGAGGATCATGGGGTGCCGCAGGGGGGCCGGCGCCTGACCCGTGCGACAACTGGCCGAGGTGCCTTGGTGTAGAACTGTCGGCTCCGGCCCCCCTGCGGTGTGTACTGCCGCCGGCCCGGTGAACGTGTCCCGATAGACATCTCGGGGTCTGAAGAAGTCAAGCAGCAGCTGCCATGGGTGAGGTCGCGGGCGGAGTGAAGGCGCGTTCCTCGTTGAAGAGGACCCGCTTCTGGAGGCAGTGGAAAAGCTGCCCGAGCAGGCGATTGAACAGGTGTCGTTGAGCTTGCGCGTGCCAGTCGCCGACATCGCGGCGGTGGCGGTAGTGGGCCTGCGCGCCCGGTGATGAGCGGAGGGAGGAGAAGGCCCAGAGGTAGCCCGCGTGGTGGAGCCGGTTGTTCTTGACCATGCGGCGTCCGACGTAGTGTTTCTTGCCGGAAGCGCGGGTGATCGGTGCTGATCCGGCGTATGCCTTCAGCCCGCGGGCGTCGGCGAAGCGGTTGCGGTCGTCTCCTGTCTCGGCGAGAACTCGTGCCGCAAGCTGGACACCGAGGCCCGGGAAGCTCAGGAGTATCTCGGCGTCCGGATGCTCACGAAAGCTGGTATCAACTGCTTCGGCGAGGTCTTCGCTGGCCTGGCAGGCTGCTTCGAATTGCTTCAGCAGAGCAAGAAGTTGTTTGCCGAAGGCGTCCTCGACAGCCGCAGGCTGGTGAGCGTACTCGGCCCGCAGGACACCGCGCAGGCGGCCAGCCTCGTCGTCAATGCTGCGGACACGGCCGGCGCGCTTGAGAGCGGAACGCAGCTGGCTCAGCGACAGCCGCGAGCCTTCTGTAGGCGTTGGCGCTTTGGCCAGGATGATGCGGGCTTCCTCGCGAGCCAGTCCTCCTTGCTTGGCCAGGAAGGCATCGAGGGCAGCGGGGTAGTACTCGCGCAGCAGTGAGCGGATCTGGTTGCCGATCTGCTGACGGTTCCAGACGGCGTCCTGCTGAGCCCGAGCAAGTACCGCGATGGCCTGGGCTTGGTCGGAGTCCGCTGGCAGCGGCCGGTGCACGGCCATGTCGGTGCGGAGAATGTTGGCCAGCACGAGGGCGTCGCCCGGGTCTGACTTCTTGCGGGACACACCGTGGCGGTCGCGGTAGCGGGAGGCGGCGAGCGGGTTAATTGCGAAGACCTTGCGGCGGCCGGTCCGCAGGGCTGCCACGAGCAGGCCGCGGCTGGTCTCGATGGCCACCGGTATCGGCGACTCAGGGCTGTCACCGTGCTCGGCCAGTAGCTCCAGCAGCATCCGATAGCCGCCCGCGTCATCGCTGATCCGCCGCTTGGCCAGCAGTTCGCCAGCCTCATCGACCAGCGCGATGTCGTGATGCCCTTCTGCCCAGTCGATCCCGCAGAACACAGTCACACGTTCTCCCATCGTCGAGCGTCTATGCAGGTCACGAGCTCATGCGGGTCACGCGGCGTCCTAATCCCAGGACTCGTTGGTCCGCCATCTCGGTAGCCGTTCGCGACACCAGCGCGCCCCAGGGGCCTCTGTCTGCGCCAGAGCTCGCGGCTCGCGGAGGTGGACAGGAGGTCGCCCTGCGGCGGGCTCGCGCCACGACGACAACGAACGACATACGACCGTGGGTTTCACGGGACTTGGAGACGCCGGGTCACGCCGCTCTCTCGTGAGGCCTCAAAGACCGGGGAGATTCCCAGGCGTTCGCCCGGCGCCCGCAGGTCCCGTGAAACCCACCACCGTGACGGCGCCGCTCTATCGGGAGGCCTCAAGGGCCCGGGGCCTTACAGACGTCCGTCACGAGACAGCCCAGAAGCCCAGCTACGGCTTCTGGAACCACCTTCACTACGGATTAGGGGCTTTGCCGCACAAAGCACCGTCACAGTTCTGACCGCCCACCGGACCGGTGTCAGCCACCAGACCCAGTCCAAGGAGCCTCGTGACCGTC
>NZ_JBWKFL010000145.1:0-3208 GCF_056434305.1 Streptomyces sp. NPDC044061
CGAGCGGAAGAATCGGGCGAATCGCTGACCGGGAATATCCCGACTACGCGTGTCTCTGCAGTCAAGTGCCCCTTTTGAGTGAGCAATTGACAGGCCGACAGATCGCTGACTACAAGTCGGGCCGCCATAAGGCAAGTTCACAGAATCCGGCCAGGGAATTCCTGTCCGGAGGTTCGGCGTGCCCGAATTCGGGACGCCGTTGAGAAAGGGCGTTGGACGTGAAAGTCCGATATAGGAGAATGATCTCCTGCCTTGTCGCGTCGGCGGTGGTGAGTGCCGTGCTACCGCAGATGGCCTATGCCGCGAGCGAGCCCGGGGCGGGCTCCGGCGGGCACGACAAGGGCGTGATCGACTCCGTCAAGGGGTGGTTCACGGACGACGACGGCAACAAGCTCGCCGAGCCGCCGTCGCACGACGAGCTGGACGTGGCCGACCGGCAGAAGCTGCCGAGGGGCAAGCAGGCCCCGAAGGCCAAGCGGGTCAAGGAGCTGAAGAGCAGGCGCACTTCGACGGCCCGCTACTGGCAGCTGTCCGACGGCCGCGTCGAGGCGGAGCTGTCGGCGGTGCCGACGTCGTACCGCTCCGGGTCCGGCAGGAAGGCGACCTGGAAGCCGATCGACACGGCTCTCCACCCCTCGGACGCCAAGGGCTTCGACTACGGCAACACGAGCAACGAGGGCCGGAGCTGGTTCGGCTCGGACGCCGGCCACCTGGTGCGCTTCCAGTCGCCGGACGGACGGACCGTCACGCTCGGCCTCGAGGGCGCCGGGGCGCTGAAGCCCAGGGTGAAGGGCTCCACGGTCGCCTACAAGGACGCCGTGCACGGGGCGGACCTGGAGTACGGCGTCGGACCCGGCCGGGTGAAGGAGAACATCACCCTGGCCGAACGGCCCGCCGGTCCGGTGAAGTTCACCTTCACCCTGGACACGGACGGCCTGGTGCCCAAGGCCCGCAAGGACGGGTCGATCGCGCTGTACGGCATGTTGCCGCACACGCCGGTGATGGTGATTCCGGCGCCGTTCATGACGGACGCGAAGAAGGCGGACCGGTCGGTCTTCGGGCGGACCTACAGCACGAAGGTCTCCCAGAAGCTGACCCAGGACGGTAAGTCCTGGAAGCTGACGGTCGCTCCGGACGCGAAGTGGCTGGCGTCGAAGGACCGCCGGTACCCGGTGGTGATCGACCCGACGATCACGATCGCGCCGTCGCCGACGGACTCGCAGGACACGATGGTCCTGTCGGACCAGGCGGCGACTAATTTCAACACCTCGTGGAAGCTGTCGGTGGGCCGTACGGCCACCGGTACGGCCCGTTCCCTGGTCAAGTTCCCGCTGAACGAGATCCCCTCGGGCACGAAGATCGACTCGGCGCGTCTGGAGATGTACTTCGACAACGCGCACGACGGCGGCGGCACGGACGTGCCGGTCGAGGTGCACCGGGCCACGGGTGCCTGGGACGAGTCGACGGCCACCTGGAACAACACCAGTTCCCTGGTGGGCGAGCTGTCCGGGACCAGTGTGCAGGTCGACGACGGCGACGCGGGCACCACGGCGGCCACCGGCAGCTGGCCGGTGTCGACGTCCTCCCTCGCGCAGTACGCGGTCGGCGCCGCCTACCGGTACAACAAGGACACGGTGGCCGGTGACAAGTACACCTGGCAGCCGAAGCTCCCGGAGACGGCGTCGTACAAGGTGGACGTGCACTATGTGGCGGCCACCGACCGTGCCACGAACGCGCCGTACACGGTGACCGGTAAGGACGGCACCACGACGTACACGGTGAACCAGCAGTCGGGCACCAACGGTGTGTGGTCGTCCCTGAACGGCGGCTCACAGATCAACTTCTCGGCGGGTACGGCGGGCAAGGTCGTCCTCGGCGACGGCCCCGCCTCGGCGTCGACCGCGGTGATCGCGGACGCGGTGCGCTGGGTGAACCCGGCGTCGATCGTGAAGAACAAGGGCGAGTACAGCCAGTGGCACAAGTTCCCGGTGACCGACACCGTGCAGCAGTGGCTGGACGGCTCCTCGGCCAACAACGGGTTCGTGCTGAAGACCACCGACGAGGCGGCCGGCCCGGTCGGCGGCCCCCGCTACGAGTCCGGTGACGGCGACTACGGCGGCGAGACCTCCACGATCCCGCGGCTGACGGTGACGTACGGCAAGGTCGGTACGACCCTCGACTCCCCGACGGTGATCCACTCCACCGGCCCCGAGCTGAGCTGGAAGGCGTACTCGAACACCACCGGCGACCCGAGCCTGGACATCGCCGAGTACCAGCTGCACCGCTCGACGCAGCAGGCGTTCACCCCGTCCGCGGCCACCCTGGTGGCGCCGGTCGACAAGTCGGCGACCGCCTACACGGACACCACCGCGACCCCGACGCCGGACTCATCGTCGGTGGAGATCGGCCGGTCGTACTACTACCAGCTGGTGGTGAAGACGAAGGACGGCCAGCTGCTGGGCTCGCCGACCCGTATCGTGGGCGTGCCGAAGGCGGGCCGGACGATGCGGCTGCTCCAGGGCACGTCCGGGGTGACGGACACGACGCTGTCGTCCACGTCGCCGACCACCAACCTGGACACCGTCTCCCGGGACACCGTCGGGCAGAAGTGGCTGGAGGTCGGCAACAACGACCCCACCTACGGCAAGACGCGCGCGCTGCTGGACTTCGACACCAGCGCGATACCCACCACCGCCACGGTGCTGGAGTCGCGGCTGTTCATGTGGGGTGCGGAAACCACCACGGGCACCAACGGCGCCGTCTACGAACTCCACGGCCTGAACAAGGACTTCAACGAGACCCAGGCCACCTGGAACAATGCCGCGACCGGCACGGCGTGGTCGACGGCGGGCGGTGACTACTCCGGAACCGTCTCCGACACCGTCGGCACGGTCTCGGACGTCGGCCGTCACTGGTGGGACGCGACCTCCCTGACTCAGGGCTGGACGAAGACCCCGTCGTCCAACCACGGCGCGCTGGTGAAGCTGAAGGACGAGACCTCCACGGGGCCGCAGGAGCGCACGGTGTTCCTGTCCTCGGAGGCCGCCGACCCGCAGATCGGCCCGCTGCTGCGCGTCATCTACGTCGACTCCACCACGGACGACACGTACTACGCCCCGCAGACGCCCGCCCGTATGACCCCGAACTCCACCTACACGGTGGACTTCACGGTCACCAACACCACGTCGAGCGCGTGGGCGAGCGGTGA
>NZ_JBWKFL010000146.1:0-3088 GCF_056434305.1 Streptomyces sp. NPDC044061
ATCGGCCCCTGCTAACCACGTCACATCAATCGAAGAACCACCCTGAGCTGCGACGACATGCTCAGATCACGATCGAACCGGCGATAACGGGCGGCGTCGGGAAGACACACGTCGCCCAGGCCCTCGGCCACCAGGCCGTCCGCCAGGGCGCCAACGTCCGCTTCGCCAAGACCAGCCGCATCCTCGCCGAGCTCGCCGGCGGCCACGCGGACCGCACCTGGGACAAGCGCATGCGCGAACTCATCCGCCCCGACCTGCTCATCCTCGACGACTTCGCCATGCGCCAACTGTCCGCATCCCAGGCCGACGACCTCTACGAACTCGTCTCCGAGCGGCAGGGCCGGTCCTTGATCATCACGAGCAACAGGGCGCCCAGCGACTGGTATCCCCTCTTCCCCAACCCCGTCGTCGCCGAGTCGCTGCTGGACCGGCTGATCAACTCCAGCCACCAAGTCATCATGAACGGCCCAAGCTACCGGCCCAACAAGCGGCCAAAGGGCCCCGTCGGCAAGCCGGACACCTCCGCCAGCGGCTAGAACTCACCCGAGCCGATCTTGTTAGCCCTCAGCAGCCGAGCGATCCGATGAAGCGGTCCAGCCGAGAGACGACTTGCCGCAGGACCTCAACCGATCCTGCGGCATCGTCCGCAAGTTCCAGGCCATGGTCCGCCGAGGGCACTTCCAGGACATCGTGTCGCAGGGACGCAGCAATTCGTGAATCCCAGAGCTTGTCGGCGCTTCCGCCGATGAGGAGGGTCGGCTCCATGGCTCGCCGGAGAGCCGCGGTGACGTGGTCGTTGGTCAGGAGCGGGGTGAGCCAGGCTGCCGGGATGTTCCTGTCAGCTGTGATGCCGCAGGCGAGGGAGCCCAGGGACTTGCCGACGACGAGCCGACAGGCCCCCGCCTCGGCTTCGATGGCCTCGGTGACCTGCCGCTCCACCCATGCGATCCGGTCGTCCACCGTGAACTGCGCGAACCCATCGGGGATCTGCCACCACAGCTCCTGGACCGTCCAGCCGTGCTGGAGCAGGACGCTCCGGGCGAAGTGCAGTAGCGGCCTGGCAGGCGAGTAACCGACACCTGGAACGACAACTGCGACACGATCTCGGCCTCCGTCGAAACGGGTGGGCATGGCGAAGGGAACGGGATCAGACATGGCCGCAGACTACTAGTCAGCTGATCATGTGACTCTCGGTGCTCGAACGCTGTCGCAACCACCACCTGGGGAATTACGTGACCATGAACCCTGGGGAATTACGGGCTCTGTCGCTGATCTTGTGATCGGGTGGGTCAGGATCTGTGCAGGATGCGGGTGCGGAGGAGGTCGAAGTTGGCCCGGCCGTATCCATCCCTTTTGATCCGTTTCACCCTCGTGTTCTGGCCCTCGACCTGGCCGGAGCTCCAGGAGCTAGACAGGCCGGCGATGACGGCGTCCTGGTCCCGGCGCAGGCCGTTGACCAGGGAGTGCAGTGCGGGCAGGTCGTCGTGTTCGACGCGCTCCATCCAGGCGGGGAGTTCGCTGCCGGTCAGGTCCCGCAGCATCGTCGCGAAGTCGCGGACATGCCCGGTGACCGCGTCCAGCTCGGGACAGCCCGCACGGATCTCCTTGAGCGCGAGAGCGTCCTCGTCCGGGAGGTTGCCGGGGTTCGTCATAATCCATCTCACGATGCGGCGGGGTCGCGGAGCCACACGGGGTGCTGGTGGTGCGGTGATGGAGGACTTGAAGGGCCGAAGATAGCGCCGGGTGGTCTGGATGCTGCCTGGGAAGCCCAGTGCCCGGATTTCCTCGTGGAGTTGCGCGCTGTCGCGGCAGCCGTCGTTCCACCGCTGGTGGAGGTGGGTCATGTACGGGTCGAGGATGCTGGTGCGGTTCGTCGCTTTGACGAGCAGTTCGTCGATGCTGGTGGCGCGGGCGAAGCGGCGCACGGTGGCTCGTTCCAGCCGCAGCGTTCGGGAGATCCCCGCCAACGAGCTGCCGTCAGCCAGAAGTTGCTGCACGGCGGCGTACCGCTCCTTCGTCCGGGTCACCAGGCGGCGCTCGCGCCCGCAGACGTCGAGCGTAGAGTCGGTCACGGGCGGCGGAGTCTGCCAGATGTCGTCGCCGGGCGGCAGGGTGGCCGGTAAGGTGTTCGCGAACACGGTCCGGACGCAGGCGTGATGGGCGCCGACTGTCTTCTCCACCGCTTCTCCGAGGTTCTTCCACAAGTGCCAGCCGTCGGCAATCTGTGTCGCCTGCGGGGCGCCTGTGCGGGCGCCTTCGGCATAGGCCCCGCCACGGTCCCTGCAAATGATCTCTACCTCGGGGTGGTCGGCGAGCCAGGCGGCCAGCGGCTCGGCCTCGCGGCCCGGCAGCACGTCGATCGGGCGGTGCTGTTCCAGATCCACCAAGATCGTCGAGTACGAGTCGCCCCTGCGCATGGCGAAATCGTCAACACCCAGCACCCTGACCTGCCCGACTGGCTCTTCGGGAAGGGCTCGCAGGAGACGTAACAGCGTGTCCTTTGCCACCTGAACTCCGAGAGCTGCCGCGAGCCGGCTCCCCGGCCGCCCAGCCAGCGCCACCGCGATGCTGGTCAGCATCCCGCGCAGCAGCGGGGTGAAGCGGGCATGCGGGCTGGTCAGCCCGGCGACTTGTTCGACGAACGTCACGGCCGCGCACGCGGCGTTGAGGCACCGGAACCGGCGCACCAGCAGCTCGATCACCACCCGGGAACCACTGATCGCCGCATCCGACAACCGTCGCAGATACCGGCCGTGCACCCGGCCCGACGAACTGCCGCAGTGCGGGCACAGCCCATCGGCCGCACGCACGCGTGCATGCAGGGTGATCCTGCCGATCGTCCGCTCGACCAACTCGACCACGACACCGGCCAGATGGGGAAGAAGCGCCTCGAAGCTCTGCGAAGTACACGCGAATCATGATCACAGCCGCGCCGCCCAGAGATCACCCGATCACAAGATCAGCGACAGAGCCGAATTACGTGACCGTCGACAGGCAGTTCACGTGACCACACCGGCCGCACCACGATGCCGCCGGCGAGGTGCAGACGGCCGTCCTTCAGCCGGAAGCCGCGCTGGGTGTAGTTCAG
>NZ_JBWKFL010000147.1:0-2741 GCF_056434305.1 Streptomyces sp. NPDC044061
CTGTTGCGGACCTCCAGGCGCAGCATCTTGCGTCCGTCGGGTGCGACTGCGGACACGTCGGCTCCCTGTAGCTTCGATTCGTCGGCGTACACCAGCGTAGGCCCGTGCTTGTTGCGCCTTGGCGTGTGTTTGTTTGCGGGGGAGCAGGTTGCTGTCTGGAGGTCGTTTGAGTGTCCGCTACCGTGCCGAAGAGGGCCCTGGTCGTCCTGATTGCCCGCTGCCCCGGGGTTGGCTGGCAGCGGTCAGGTTTGGGTGCGGCACTGGTCCAGTAGCTGGAAGACGGGCTCGCCTCGTATCGGGTCCTGTGCGGTGGATATTCGTACCCGGTCGCCGCTGTGGATGGTGATGAGCGGGCCCATGACCCTGCCGCGGACGACGAAACCCTCGCGCATCTCTATCAGTGACATGTTGCGCGCAGCGGGTGTGTTGCGGTGTACGACGGTGGAGTGCCGGATGGTGCCTGTGCCGTCGCTGCGTTCGGTCCGCAGGTCGCTGCTGCCGCAGGCCGGACAGAGCACCCGGTGGTATGTGGCCATGGCACACCATGTGCAGCGCTGGAAGTACATGGCTTCCGCCTCGCGGTGTTCGAGCTCGATGAGGCCGGTCGCGGCGGCGGCCGTCGGATGAGCGGTGTTTCCTGAGCGGTGGTTCATGCTGGTTAACTCCCTGCACTTGGCCGGTAAGTCCGCGTGCGCGGGGCATCCGTGCCTGCCTGCGCGGGGGATGCGCTGCCACCGTGCACCACCACAGGCTATGGCACTCAGTTCCACGTGTACAGGACTCCGTACCAAACGGGTGATGCGGCCCGGACGGCTGGGTGTCCGCGAGAACCTACCCCCCTCGGTTGCCGGCGTAGTCGGCCGGCCCAGACACCGGCCCGACGCGCTTGTTGCTGACCGTGGCTACGACCACGACAAGTACCGGCGCCTTCTGTGGCAGCGCGGTATCCGCCCGGTCATTGCCGAACGAGGCGTGGAGCACGGCTCTGGCCTGGGCATCTTCCGCTGGGTGGTCGAGCGCACCATCGCCTGGCTGCACGGATTTCGCCGCCTACGGATCCGGTGGGAGCGACGGGACGACATCCATGAGGCCTTCCTCGGCCTTGCGACCTGCCTGATCACCCACCGACACGTCCGACGCCTTTGTTAGGAGCTCTTAGGCCATCCTCGCCATGCGAGAACCTGGGGCGCCGGCCGCCGGTTGGCATATTCACGCTACCGACGAATCCGGTGGCGTCCTCGCGTTCGGAGAGGCGGAGGGCAGCGTCGTTGTCGGCAAGCACGGAGGTGTTCGTGACCTTCACGCCGTGCTGGGCCTGATGGTCGCGGGCAGCCGATAGGAGGGTTGTGGCCCATGCCGCAGCCGGGGTGCCTTCGTCGACAACGAGGGTCTCGAGGTCGACGACCTGTTCGTCCCACTGCGACGAGCCTGGCGATTCGGTGATGCGGACCATTGTGTAGCCGAGAGGCTGCCGCACCTGGGCGAGGGGTGTGGCGGGTATGGGTGAGGGCCCGAGCCAGTCAGGGTGCTCGGGCCCTCACCGTGTTTGCGTATCCACCGGGGGGATTGGACACGCAAACACGCGGCGGATTGCTTAACGAATTCCGGCTGTTGGATGCGGGCTGCCGGGTGCATCGGGGCAGGGCTGTGTGGCACGGGGTCCTGTGGAGCTGGCCTTATGCCTTGCCGTCAGCGGTTCCGTCCTTGGCGCCGGGGCTCAGAAGGAGACGAAGGCGCCGGCCTGGTGGTACTGGCCGAGCGTGCCCTGGGCGGTGCCGACGGCCCCGGCGGTGGCGGCCTGGGCCTGGCCGAGGATGTCCTGATCGCTGATCACTGTGGCTCCGGCGAAGACGCTGGCGTGCGGGCTCAGGCCGCCGGCGACGTCGTCGAGGTCGGCGTCGGAGATCTCGGCGGTCTGGAGAGCGGAGTTCATTTCGGGACTTCCCTTCGCATGGGTGTGGCACAAGGGGCGGTCTCGCTGGGGATGGCGAGCCGTCGCGGCCGTGGGTGTGCGGCGTCCGTTTCCGGAATTCCTCGCTCCACCCGCAGCGTTAATGATCAAACCACGGATTGCACCGGTCATCTCTTCAACGGGCGCCAGGGCCAAGGCTGTTGAACTTCCGGGTTACCTATATGTGTGTGCGCGGGCACGAAGGGGGAGCAGTTTCTCTACATGCTTTGCGACATCCTGAAGTGACTGTGGTTGCCACAGTCGTTCCGAACGGGACACTCCACGCGAACAGTGCACCGCCGCGCAGATCTCCATACCCACCCGCCGTCACTCGTGCCTCCGTTGCACAGTCGCTGTGAAGATTCACGGCATCCGGTCTTCCATTAGCCGTTCAACATTTTCTGGTCTTCTTGGCCGCTGCGCTTTGCGGTTGTGGCCGGGTCAGCGAGGGGACTGCCGTGGGAGGCGGGTCCTGCTCCCGCGCCTGTACGGCTTCGCCACTCAGGTCTGCGGGCACGCCCCTCACCCGGCCAACCTCGGCTATTGCGGCTCCGGCATCGACGGTAGACCCGACCCCGCTCGGGCTGGCGGGTGTCGCCGGGTACGGGTGAACCAGCAGGAAAGCTCGGGCCCGTCATCGTGGTCGAGCATCAGCAAGGGCCGGCTATGCGAACATGCGGCAGCGTCTCTGTCAGCTAAGTGGTCTCGTCCGGAAGTCTTTCGGGGGTTGATCACGGCGCCGGGCTGGCGGAGGATTCTTCCTGGTGATCGGCGGTGTGCCGGTCGAGCC
>NZ_JBWKFL010000148.1:0-2741 GCF_056434305.1 Streptomyces sp. NPDC044061
GCGGATACTTTCTGGGAGCAGCCATGGTCACAGGTCCTTTCATGAGAACCATCTGACCCGCTGTCACCTCACTCCGCATCTCGGGGGAACCTCAGACATCGGGTGGACATCGCCTCACTACGTGATGACTCTTAGATCATGCTGAAGTCAGTACGGCTGTGGCTGCAGACAGAAATGGGATCCATGAAGGGTGACGCACTCCAAGACCGCTCGCTAGGTGACGCCCGAAAGTCGACATCGGGCATGATCTCAGGGACGATCGGCGATCTTCGAACGACGGGCAGCGGGCGGCTGCCTCCTCAACTTGATCCGCAGTCGCCCGCGGTGGGACGCAGGCCCCAACGCAGCCGCGTACGCCACGGTCAGCCCTCCTGCGCCGATTACGGCTGCACCCGACCGCAGTGTCTGGAAGCCGCGCGCAAGGCACGCCGCGAGCGCTCCCGTGAACACGCCGAAGGCCGCCGCAGCCGGGTCACTTCTGAACCGGCAGCCATCCATGCCGTACTCCTGCGCACGCGAGGCCTGTCCGCGCAGGACATCGCCTGCCGCTCCGGCGTCGCCGTCACGCTCATCCGCCGACTCCTCAAGCCCGTCGGCCAGCGGCCGCCACGCATTGCCCGCACCACCGCCGACGCAGTGCTCGGCATACCCTTGCCCCCGAAACAGCACCATCTCCCGCTCGCCGGCCGCGGGTTCGTGGACGCCGCCCCCGCGGCCCGGATGCTGAGCGATCTCGCAGCCCGCGGCTGGCCCACCGCCCGCCTCGCTCACGACCTCTGCATCCACCCGCACACCATCTCTGCGATCCGCGACGGCCACCACGCCCGCATCAGCATCGCCATCGACCAGCGCATCCGCCGCCTCCACACCGCCCTGCAGGCAGTCGACCCCGCCACCGCCGGCGTGCGCCCCGCAGACGCCGCCAAGGCCCGGACGTGGGCCACCCGACGCGCCAGCAAACCTGTGGCCCATCGCACCGCCACGAGGTGAACCAGGACGTGTCCGGCCGGTTTTGTATCCGCCCCGCAGCTGAAAGAGCGGATCGGCCAAGGTCCGCCGGTTGCGCCTGAGTGCCGGGGCGTCCGGGGGGCGATTCTCGGGACCGGATCCAGAGCCCTGGGGCGCTGGACGGAATGGGGCCAGGTTGCAGACCACCAGCGCCAGCAGGGAGGAGAGCCGGTAGCGCACCCCGCTGGCTCCGCGCGGATCGCCGAGCGCCTCGAACTCCGCTACACGGATGCGGACTTGATCCGCGCCGAACCCTCACGCAGGGCTACAGACGGCGTGCGGGGCAAACGGGAGCAGCGATGGGGGATGATGTGAGGTGACCCCGGTGGTGTGGACACTCTGACAATGGATCTTGCAGATCCGAGGAAGGGTGTCCTGGTGGGACGTAGGTCTCCGTATCCGGTGGAGTTCAGGAACGATGCCGTCGCGCTGTACCGCGCGGCGGGCGGGAAGCGCACGTATGCGGCGGTCGCGGCGGATGTCGGGGTGACCGGCGAGACCCTGCGGAGCTGGGTGCGCCAGGCCGACGAACATGCCGGCCGTGCTCACGGCCGCGGCGAGCAGAACTCGGAGAGCCGGGACGAGGAACTGGCCCGGCTGCGCGCGGAGAACGGCCGGCTGCGCAAGGCGGAGCAGGAGTGGGAGCTCGAGCGGGAGATCCTGCGGCGGGCGGCGGCCTATTTCGCCAAGGAGATGAAGTGAGGACCCGCCGCTGGGACTTCGTCTCCGCCCACGCCGGGACCTTCGGCGTTCAGCGGATATGCCAGGTCCTGCAGGTCTCCCGCTCGGGCTATTACCGGTGGCTCGCCGGCGCGAAGGCCCGCGCCGAGAGGCAGGCCGCCGAGGACGCGCTCGTCGCGGAGATCCGCGAGGTCCACACCGCGCACAAGGGAACATACGGGGTCCGCCGCGTCCACGCCGAGCTGCGGGGCTTCGGGCACGCCGTCAACCGCAAGCGCGTCGAGCGCCTGATGCGCCGGCACGGTATCGAGGGCCGTCACCTACGGCGCCGCAAGCGCACCACGGTCCCCGACCGGCTTGCACCACCGGCCCCGG
Source organism: Streptomyces sp. NPDC044061 (assembly GCF_056434305.1). NCBI lineage: Bacteria > Bacillati > Actinomycetota > Actinomycetes > Kitasatosporales > Streptomycetaceae > Streptomyces > Streptomyces sp. NPDC044061. The sequence continues at coordinate 2,065 of NZ_JBWKFL010000148.1, forward strand.
ACCTCGTCCAACGTGACTTCTCCGCCGCGCAGTTGGACGAGAAGTGGTGCGGGTCGGGTAGCCGGAGGGAATCTCACCCTCCGGCTCCCACAGAACCGTGCGTAACAGTCTCCCGTTACACGGCTCTTGTCACCCTGATCACCAGAAATTACGGCACAGGCGCCAATGTGCGAACATTCCCCGGTATCGCTGTGTGATCCCCTGGAAACAATCCTTGGCTTTCTTGAACCCGGCCAGCCGTTTGTACTTTCTGCGGATCCAGCGCACCAGGTAGGCATTGATGCGCCGCAGGAGGGGTTTCAGCGCGGAGTGATAGAACGCTCCGTAGTATTGCATCCACCCTCGCACGATCGGGTTGATGATCCTTGCGAGTTGGGCGAAGGTGTGTCCCGTACGCCGGTGGATCCGCCACCCGCGCAATTCGGAACTGAGCCTCTTCAGGGCCTCCTTGCTGATCGCAGGCAGCAAGCACGGAAATGTCACCCCGTGCTTGCTGCGCGCCGCGCGAGCGCGGAACGTGAACCCCAGGAACGTGAACGCCGTGTGCTCGTACGAGCCCCGCCGGTTCGCGTCCTTGCAATAGTCGGGTAGCCCCAGCGCATTACTGCGCCGGGGCCCCCTCGGAACCGGCCATGCGGGTTTCCCCGCAGCTCGGCTCGGGCAAGCCCTATGGCTTT
>NZ_JBWKFL010000149.1:0-2572 GCF_056434305.1 Streptomyces sp. NPDC044061
TGTCAACGGCCATGTAGTTCTCCCCAGAGGCGGCCAGTAGTTCTCCCCACTGACGGCCAGTGGAAGTTCCCCGGTGGCGGCCAGATATCTCCCCGCCCTCGGGTGGTGTGGGTCAGCTGAAGGGCTTCACTCCCTTTCCGGTGGTGGCCTCGGTGAACCTGAATGAATCACCCTGAGTGACCGTGACGTGGGCATGGTGAAGGAGTCGGTCGACGGTCGCGGTGGCCAGGGTCTTGGGCATGATCTCGTCGAATCCAGAGGGATGGAGGTTGCTCGAAACCGCGATCGAGCGCCGTTCATATGCGGCATCGACCAGGCGGTAGAGGCCCTCGGCGGCGTCCTCGGAGACGGGCAGCAGTCCGATGTCATCGACGATGATCAGGTCCGAGCGGACGATCTTCGCGAGGGCCCGGGCGATGGAGTCGTCCGCGCGGTGGCGGCGAACCAGGGCGCCCAGGTCCTCGATGGTGAACCAGGCGACGGTCAGTCCGGCCTCGACTGCGGTCTGCCCGAGAGCCTCGGTGAAGTGCGACTTTCCTGTCCCCGAGGGGCCACAGATGCAAAAATTCTCCCGGCGGCCGACCCATTCCAGGCTCTTGAGAGCGTCCTGAGTGGCCCTGGGTATGGAGGACTTGTTCTCGTGCCAGTCCCCGAAGGTCTTGCCGGTGGGGAAGCCGGCCCGCTTGCGGCGGGTGTGCAGGTTGGCGCGGTCGCGGCCGGCGGCTTCCTCGGCCAGCAGGACGCGGACGACCTCGGCGGGATCCCAGCGTTGGGCTTTGGCGGTGGGGATGATGTCGGTCAACGACCTGCGGATGTGCGGGAGTTTGAGGCGCTTGGTGAGCTCGATGGCCTCGGTGAGCGGGTCGCCGTTGGTGCCGGGAACGGTGCGAAGAGGGGTGGCCATCAGAGGTGGTCGCTTTCGTCGTACTCGGAAAGATCAGGAGTGCTTGGGGCGGGGATGCCGAGGGCGGACCAGGCGGAGGTGCCGGGTTGCAGCGAGTGGTTCTCGCTGCGGCGGACCGGCTCGGCCATGCCGTGGACGGCCTGGTAGTCGAGGATCGACATGAGGTCCTTGTCCGCGAAGCGGGCCGTGACCGCGGCAGTGCCGAGCGCGCGGTCAACTTCCGCGGCTGAGTAGAGCTTGGACAGGGCAACGGCCTCGGCCATCTTCGCCTTGATCCGGCGAATGCCGGCCGCCCCGGCCTCGATCAGCCAGCTCGCAGCACCCGGGCCGAGCCGGAGGAACGCGGCCTCCTCGGCGGAGGTGGCCTTCGGGGTGCGGTCGGCTTCCTTGTCCTCACGCGGCGGATAGTGGACATCGTCCAGGACCGGAGAGCCGGGCTCGCCGCGGTGGTGGCGGGCGACCTCGCGGGCCGAGCCGTCCTCGTCGACGGCGGTGACGATCAGTTCGTCGCCGTGGAAGCGGGCCCAGACGCGGGTGTCGATCAGCTCGTGCGGGACCGAGTAGCGGACCGCTTCGACCGAGATCGTCGACTCCCAGGTGACCCTGCGGGTGGTGCCGAAGGTGGCAGTGAACGGCTTGCGCGGCAGCGGGTGAAGACGCTGTCGTTCCTCTGCGATCCGGTCGGTCGGCTTGCTCCGAGTTGCCCTGTGATTGCGGGAGTTGACCTCATCGCAGAAGGCTCGGCAGGCCGCTTCGAGCTCGCCGAAGGTCTTGTAGTTCTCCCGGAGGTTCACGTCCTTTGGGACCAGGTCGGCCTTCGCGATCTTCACGGTCGACTCCGAGCCGCCCTTGGTCTCGGGGTCCGCCGGCAGGCACGTTCGTATGGTCGTGCCGTAGTGGCGGGCGACCTCGACGATCTCCGGGTTGCGGACCGCGATGCCGGCGACGTGATCGGTGGTGACCGTCTTCTCGTTGTCCGTGAGCACATAGGCCGGCACCCCGCCGAGCCTGCGGAACGTGGCGTCCAGACACGCGGTGACCGTCGGCAGCGTCTTGTCCCAGATGGGGATGACGACACGGAAACGGGACCAGGCCAGCCAAGCGCAGAACAGCGTGGTCTTGCGGCCTTTGATCACCGGGCCGTCGCCGAAGTCGTACTGAAGCCAGAGCCCCGGCTCGGTCACCCACGGCCGATAGATCCGTCGCCGACCGGCCCTGAACTGGGCTTTCGCCTCGGCCACGGTGCGGCGGGTGGTGCGTTCCCCGCCCATGAAGCCCATCGCGGTGATCCGCTTGTGGACCACGTCCGCGCGGACCTTGCCCTGCGAGCGGACCACCAGTTCCTCGATCTTCGGCAGATAGTCGTCGATCGCGCGGGCCCGGTGACGGTGCTGGTCAGGGTTCTGACCAGCGGCCCGCATCTTCACATAACGAGCCACCGTGTGGTGGTCGCACCCGGCCAGCTCGGCCGCGGCGCGGTAACTCCCTGTGAGGTCGTAAGCCTCGAGGATCTCCATGATCTCCCTGCTGTTCTTCACCCGCTCGAGCGTCGCCGAGCAGGACCTGTCGGGGCGAGCGGGGAGAAATCTGGCCGTACCCGGGGAATCCCGTGGCCATCAGTGGGGCGGTAAATGGCCGCCTATGGGGAGCTTGTCATGGCCGCCGTCA
>NZ_JBWKFL010000150.1:0-2566 GCF_056434305.1 Streptomyces sp. NPDC044061
GACCGACGGGCAAATGGATCACTTGAGTCGGCGTGTGGTGGGACGGCTGTCCCATCGGTAGCGGGTGGCGGCTCGGCGAATCAGTATGCGGAGCGTGACGAGTGCGGCTGCCAGGTGGAGATAGAACTCCACGACCGCGCCGTTCTTCTCGGTACAGCGCCGCAGCTTGCCGTAGCCGTTCATCCACGAGTGCGTCCGCTCAACAGTCCACCGTTTGCCGGCCTGTAGCGGTGCCGGTACGCCTCTGCGGGCGATCTCGCCGGTGAAGCCCAACTCCTTGAGAAGAAGGCGGGACTGGTTGTTGTCGTAGCCCCGGTCGAGGTTGACGTTCACGACGTCGGGCAGGGGGCCGACCTGCCACATGGCTGCGTGGAGGGTCGGCTCGAGCAGGGGCGAGTCATGGCGGTTGGCCCCTGCCGCGACCAGGCCGAGGGGCACGCCGTGGGTGTCGGTGGCGATCGAGCGTTTGAGTCCCTGTTTCCCGCGGTCCACCGGGGACGGGCCTGCGTGCTCGCCGCCGCATGGGGCCTTGGTGATGCAGCCGTCCACCGAGATCTCGGCAAGTTCCAGGCCGATCATGCGGTCGTACGCCTGAAGGGCAAGGAGGTGGACGGCCTCGGAAACTCCCTGTTCAGCCTCTTTCATGCGCCGGCGGATGGTTCGGTCGGAGCATCCGGGGGTGGAGATCCTCTCGTAGCCCGAGCCGTGGACCAAGGCGAGCACCACGGGTTCGAAGATGGTCCGATGTGGCACCCATCGGCGGTGGCAGCCCAACGGGTGGCTCGGGGCGAATCCTTCCCGGACGGGGAGGAGAGCGGCGAACTGGTCCCACAGGGGGCCGAGAAGGCAAGATGGCAGCGCGGGCACGGCGGTCCTTCGCGATCACAGAGCGTCGAGAACTCCATGATCAGGTAGACCCGTGCCCGTTCTGCTGCCCACCCAACTCTCCGGCGCTATTGCCGGTCGGTCTTAGCTTGAAATTTAACCTTCGGTGATCGTTTGGGGTTCGAGTCGTTCACCCACATGGGAATCTTCCGGACATGACGACGACCTCCCTTTCACGCTGTGTGATGTCGAGTCGCACAACGGGCCAGGAGGTCGCCGGTCTTGAGTATCGTCCCTGAAGCCGCTCATCGGCGGGCGCTTGCCGAACTGTCGTCCTTTCGGATGGAGTTGTATGCGGCGATGCCCCGCCGCGGTGATGCGTTGTTCGAGTTGACGGACTCTGTGCTGTGCGCGGCCGGTCCGGTGGTGTCGCTTCCGGAACTGTCGCTCCAGGCGGTGCACCGGCGTGGACACGGAGCGATGTACGACGCGCTCGCCCAAGGCCGCCTGGATGTGTCGCGGCTGCGGTTGGCGCTGGCCGGCCTCACGCTGCCACGCGGGAGGGACCGGCAGATCTCGATCGCGCTGGACGTGACAACGTGGCCGCGCCCGGACGCGGAGTGCTCACCGGACCGGCTTCACTGTCACCGGCCGTGCCGCTGCGACGGGGTCCGGCAAACCATCCCCGGGTGGCCGTACCAGGTCGCCGCCGCGCTGGGCGGGCGACGGACCTCGTGGACCGGGCCGCTGGACGCAGTCCGCCTCGGCCCACACGACGATGCGACCGAAGTCACCGCCGCCCAGATCCGGGACCTGCTCACACGCCTGCGCGAGGCCGGGCAGTGGCGCGCGGGCGACCCCGAGGTGCTGTTCGTCCTGGATTCCGGCTACGACATCGTGCGCCTGACCTGGCTTTTGCGTGACGCACCGGTCCGCCTGCTCGGGCGCATCCGCGCCGACCGCGTCATGCACCACCCGCCAGGCCGCCGCAAAGGACCCACCAAAGGCCGCCAACCGCGTCACGGCGAGCCCTTCCGCCTCGCCGACGAGGCCACCCACCCGGACCCCGTCCAGGAATCGGCTACCGTCCACGACCGGTTCGGCCGCGTGACGGCCCGCTGCTGGGGCCGCCTGCACCCCAAACTGGAACGCCGCCAGGGCGGTTGGGCCGACCACCCAGGTGACCTTGACCTGCCCAACGTGGAAGGAACACTGGTGCACCTCGCGGTCGAGCACCTGCCCGGCAACCGCGATCCCAAGCCGCTATGGCTATGGCACTCGGTCCCCGACGCCAAGGCGCACGACGTCGACCGCCTATGGCGGATCTTCCTCAGAAGATTCGACATCGAACACACCTTCCGATTCTTCAAGCAGGCCCTGGGCATGACCCGCCCCCGCCTGCGCCACCCAGCACAAGCCGACCGATGGGTCTGGCTGATCCTCGCCGCCTACACCCAACTCCGACTCGCCCGCCCCCTCACCGGCGACCTGCGCCGCCCCTGGGAGAAACCGCTGACACCGGACCAGCTCACTCCCGGCCGGGTCCGCCGCGGCTATCCCCGCATCCGCAAGATCCTGGGCACCCCCGCGAAACCACCGAAAGCCACCCGACCCGGCCCCGGCCGCCCACCGGGCCGCACCACCAGCCCAGCACCCCGCCACCCCGTCGGCAAACACCAGCACAAAAAGGACACCCCTCGACCCTGAGGACCGAGGGGAAACCTTTAATTTCAAGCTTAGC
>NZ_JBWKFL010000151.1:0-2529 GCF_056434305.1 Streptomyces sp. NPDC044061
GAGAGGCAGTTGAAGAGGCAGGTGCGGATCTCGCTGGCTCGCCGTCCGGTGAGGATCTGCAGCAGGATCATGCGCATGGCCTGCGGGTCGTCGAAACCGCGGGCGGTAACCTGCTGTCCATCGTCGCGGGTGACCAGCATCTGCTCATTGCGGCCAAGGCCGAGCAGGGGGAGGGCGGCGGGGATCTGCGCGAGCGCGTGGTCGTCGACGTAGTGCTCGTCGTTGAGGTCCCGCTGCTGCGGGATGCGCGAGACCTGGCGGAGCCAGCCGGCCGCGTGCGCGTCCGTGGCCCGGGACCACGCAGTGTTGGGTCCGAGGACCTGGCGGGCTTCGGCGGGGTTGGCCGCGACGAACGCGAACAGCTCGGCGACGGCCCGCAGGTCGTCGTTAAGCTGTCGGGCGGAGACCGGACGGCTCGCGAACCGCTGCTCGGACTGGCGAAGGAGACGGTTGGCGGGGTCGGCGTCCCAGCGGCGGAAGGCGGCGGCGGTCTGGACCGCATGGGCGGGATCGCCCAGGATATCCAGGGGTTCGGTGAAGGTCTCGAGCCATCGGTCGAAGCGGACGAGACAGCGCATGCGTTCCTGGCTCACCGTGGACCAGCGCAGGACTCCGGCCTCGAGCTGGGTGCCGAGCCACCACTTCACCGCCTCCCGCAGCCACGGGTGGCTGATTTTGGAGGGTGAACAGCCGTAGTGGGCCTGGGGTTCGTGCTCTGCCAGTGGGATGCGCGGGTCGCATCTCGGGTGCCATTCGTCCTGCGTCCACCAGGGCTGTTCCGAGCAGCGGACGAGCAGGGCGAGGCGGCTGAAGCGGAAGATGCCTCGCAGCCGGGCGATGCTGCCGTGCGGCGGGAGCCGGCCCCAGCGGGTGGCATAGAACCACCGCTGCAGGGCGGCCGCCGTCTGCCAGTCCATGGCGCGGATCGAGGGCGGGAACGGATGGTCCTCGCGGATCGCCCGGCGCAGAATGTTCGCGAGCTGGTTGGTGCCCAGCACCGCCGACCGGGTCCCGTCCAGGGCCTGCCAGTGCGCCATCCACGCCAGCTCGGCCGGAATCGGATCGGGCAATCCGGTCAGCTCGATCCTGCGGTCGCCGTTCTCGGTGATCTTCTCCCAGTCGTCGATGCCGTCCCCGACGACCGGCCCTTTCCAGGGCTCGGGCAGCGAGGACCAGAGTCGCCAGATCGGGTCCTCGCCGCCGAGGGCGTGCAGATGCCGCTGTTCACCGGCCATCGTCGACCTGCCAGGAGGAGATGTACGACTTCCAGTTCGCCGCTGCCCGCAGGGCCTCGTCCTCGCGGACCCAGCCATAAAGGTCGATCGTGGTCTGCACGTGTGCGTGTCCAAGTCGCCGCGAGACCACCCACTCAGGGGTCCCGGCCAGCAGCAACGCGGTCGCATGGCTGTGGCGGAACCAGTGCGGCGTCCAGGAAGCCGGGCCGATGTCCTTCCTGCGCAGGGCGGCAGTCTTGTCCCGCACCGTCCCCTCCCGCAGGGCTGCCAGCAGCGGGGGCCGGGCCAGGTTCACCAGCAGTGGCGAGTCCGTACGAATCTCCATGCCGAACTCGGCGGCCCGGCAGGCGAGGTGGGTGAGGTAGTCGGCGAAGAGGCGTTCCAGGTCGGTGCCGACATAGACCCGGCGTGGGCGCATCATCTTCACCCTCGCCCCGTTCGCGTTGTCCTCGCGCGGCACGATCTCGACATAGGGCGTACTACCACGGCCCATGACGAAGTCACCGATCCGCAGGCCGAGAGCCTCACCCAGGCGCATTCCACTCTCCGCGAGCAGGGCGAACAGCAGCCGGTCACGGAGATTACCCGCCCATTCGCCCACCGAGGTGTCCGGCATCGCGCAGCCGTCCAGGATCGCCTGGATCTCAGTCGGCAGCAGCAGCGGCGGCCGTTCGCGGCGACGATGCCGGCGGACTCGGACCAGCGAGGATGGACCCGGCGCGGTGCGGGCGTCCAAGTGCGCGAGGAGGCCGCGAGTCGGCGCCCGCCGCGGTGCCCCGCGCATGATCCGCCCCGCCACCGGCACCGAGAAGACCGCCTCCTGCCAGCGGTAGAAGGAGATCAGGGCGGCAAGTCTTGCCTCCAACGTCTCCGGCGCGGGCGCGTCTTCGGGCTCGAGCAGGGCGTGTTCGACGGTGCGGCCGTTGCGCAGCCAGGACAGGAACCCGGCGACGGCCGGGACCCCGAGGTCCTGCCACTTCGCGGTCTCGTCGCGCTGTTCGAGGAACGTCCACCACTGAGCCAGTGAGGTCGCATAGCCACGGACGGTGTTCGGCGACCACAAGAACCGGTGGGCCTCCAACCACTCTTCGACCGGGGCGACTGTCCGGTACTTCCCGTCGATCACGGTCCACGTCCGCTGCCCGCTGGCGGGCTGGACAGCCAGGCTGTGTGCCACTGATGCAGTTCCGTCTCGTTGAAGAACTCCCGTTGATAGCAATGCATCAACGACACAGAACGCTCACGGTGACGCTCGTCGAAGACATAGAAGAGAGAGACTCAAGCCCCGTTGATA
>NZ_JBWKFL010000152.1:0-2502 GCF_056434305.1 Streptomyces sp. NPDC044061
GCGGATACTTTCTGGGAGCAGCCATGGTCACAGGTCCTTTCATGAGAACCATCTGACCCGCTGTCACCTCACTCCGCATCTCGGGGGAACCTCAGTCAAGCGGGTTCGGGCGGCGCGTGGACGGTGTCGAACAGCTGCGTCCAGGCATGCCGCCAGGGCCAGTTGCGGGGCAGGTGGAGGGTGAGGCGCCGGGCGGAGCGGGCGATCCTGGCGGGGACGTGGACGAGGTGGGCGCGCAGGGTGGCGGTGGTGGCTTTGGCGTGGAAGGCGGAGGCCAGGGCGCCGGTGGCCCGCAGCAGGTTGTAGGCCATGGCCCACAGGGTGAGCCAGGCGGCGTTGGCGTGGAAGTGCCCGGACGGCAGGTGGGCCAGGGCAGAGTTCTTGCTGTCGGCGATGACCTGCTCGACGACGGCGTGGTGGCGGTGTTCCCGCTCGGCCTGGAGGGTGGGGGCGGGGTTGTCGGTGAAGAACGGGTGGTAGCGCCAGACGGGGAAGAGTTCGCCCTGCTCGGCGATGGTGGCGGGTTTGGCCAGGTCACGGACCCGTCGCACGATCAGCCGGGCGGTGACCCGGTCTGCTTTCTTGCGGCCGGCGAACGCGGTGTAGGCGGGTATCTCGGCGACTTCGGCGTCCGAGATGAGTTCGCCGGTGTCGGGGTCGGGCAGGGCGGTGGGGTAGGTGATCTGCTGCCAGGCGGTGTCGTCGATGGCGGCGATGGCCCGTTTGATGGAGGGGTTCATGCCGGTGGTGAGGGAGAAGCGGGCGCCGGCCCGGCGGCAGGCGGCGATGACGCCGGCGTTGTAGAACTGCGAGTCGGCGCGCAGGATGCGCAGGCCGGTGCAGCCGGCCTCACGGGCGGTGGCCAGTGCCTCGCTGACGAATTTCGGGGCGCCGCGGGAGTCGGCTGCCTTGCCGCGGCGCATCCGCACGGTGGCGATCAGCGGTCGGGAGGTGGGGGTGCAGATGGTGGCGAGCAGGGGGTGCAGAGTGCGGATCCCCTTGAACCGGCCGTACTCGGCGCCCTGCTTGGTGCGGCCGTAGACGCGTTTGTGAGTGGAGTCGACATCGATGAACGCCTTCTCGCCGGAACCGGGCAGCAGCGGGGTGTGCGCGGCCAGCGCGACCAGGAACTGGCGGTGCACCGCGTGGAGTTGGAGGGCATGACCGTGGGTGAACGCGCGGAGGAAGGTGCCCAGCGTGGACGGGGCGCGGATCCCGCCGAACAGGGCCGGCATCGCACCGTGCCGCAGGACGTGCAGGTCGTCGATGCTGTCCGCACCCGCCGCCATCCCGGCCACGATGCTTGCGACCTTGGCGTCCGCCGCGGCGCCCGCGCTGTTCTTCGCCCCGCTCAGCTTCACCTTCTGCGCCGTCAGACGGGCGAGCCCGCATCGCTCAGCCAACCGCATCACCGGGACCAGCCCGGCATGCGCGATCAGATTCGCGTCGTCGAACGCGGCGGAGACCGCCGCAGGGGTGTGGGAAACTTGCATCTCGGAAGTGCCTTGCTGATTGTGCGTGCTGGAAGCCTCAAGAACTCCCATCATCGCAGGTCACAAGGCACTTCCTCGTTTTCTTGAGACTTGTCCACAGGTACTACGTCGATGGATCAAGGCTTAGCCGCGCATGCGTGGCATCTCGCCTGCGGCCGGGCGGCGGCCTGGTGACCCCGTCGGGGGCGAAGCAGGAGTGGTGGCGTGCTGTATGCCGACGGCGGATGTGGGTCGCAGGTCCTCCGAGGCGGTGCGGGCATGGGAGGCCGGGTGTAGGGGCCCGGGTGTCTAGGCGGGGATGGCGGCGGCCTGGGCGCGGACGAACGCGGCGGCGTTGGGCGCGTAGGCGTGCCACTTGTGTTCGCCTGCGCGGCGGGCGCCGCGGGCGCGGGCGAGGTGCTCGCGGTGGCGGCGGATCCAGAAGGCTCGGGTCTTCATCTCTTGGGTGATGCGGGCGGCGGAGCGCTCGCGTTCAGCCTGGCGTTCGTCGACTTCGTGTTGTACGCGTCGCAGGGAGGCGGCGCGGCTCGCCTGCCGGGAGCGCTCGGCGTCGGTGAGCAGGGCGGGGTCGTGGTCGAACGTATCCTGGTTGAACGCTGCGTCGGTGCGGTGGCGGCCGCCGTAGAGGTAGTACCGCTGGATGGTCAGGTGGGGCGTGGCCGCGACGTGCTGGGTGACGATCTCCAGCAGTGCCGCGCCGTTGCGCAGGGCGGTGTCCAGGGTCTGGATGATCGGCGCGAGCTGGGTCTCGGCGTCGCCGGCGAGGAGCAGGCCGCCTCCGGCGTAGAGGATCTCGGTGCTCTGCTCGGTCTCGGTGCCGTTGCAGGAGTGCACGACACGGATGAACTTGGTGCCGGGGGCGTCGTAGGCGATGGCGGCGTGGAGGTGGGTGCGTCCGGCGGTGGTCTTGGAGAGCGTGATGGTCATGGGCTTTTCCTCGGGTGGTGTGGGGCCCGGGACGGGCGGCGGCGGGCGGCCTCTGGGGAGCGGGACGGTGGTCACCGCTCCC
>NZ_JBWKFL010000153.1:0-2313 GCF_056434305.1 Streptomyces sp. NPDC044061
CTCTGGCTGTCGATCAGGCAGGCCAACTCTCGGGCCAGCGACTTCACGCCCGCAGCATCTGGCCAGCGGGCACGCGCTATCGAGTCCCTCAGGTCAGGCCGGAACCCTTGAGCAGTTTGGTGACCGCCTCCAGCAGCGGAGCGCCGACAGTGCCCACAGCCTCTGCGATGCGCATGAGTCGTTCAGCGGCCGCGCGGAGCCTGCCGGGGTTCTGGTCGTCGGTGCTGGCGGCCTGTTCGAGGTCCTCACGGGCCTGGGTCAGCTCTTGCCGCTGCTCGCCCGAGAGCAGGCCGGACAGTTCGGAGACGTGGCCGGACAGGTCACGAAGCTCTTCGCGGCTGATGGGCGTGATAGCGAAGTCTCGGTTATGCGCCTGGGCGTGAGGGCCAAATGCGCTTCCGTAAGCCCCACCGTGGACATTATAGGTGTCGCCTGTGCTCATAGTGATGTGCCCTCCATGCTCCACGTGGATGTGCAGGCTCGGTTGGACAGGCACTGCATAGTCGTGACCGATCGTCTTCTCGATGACGCGGTCGAGCGACCGGAGGAGGCCCAGGCTCTCGCGGCGCAATTCCCTGCGTAGGTCGTCGATCACGTCCGGCGGGGCGAGCGACTCGATGCGCTGCGCTATGTCCAGCAGCGGGATCTGCTCGACACCCGCCCTGTGCTCGCGGTTGAGGATCTTCAGCCGCTCCGCAAGGTAATCCCGCAGGCGCTGGCGGTCCAGCGCCGCGTCGCCCCGTCGCCACGCCCGGATCGCGGCGCGCAGCGACTCGCGCTCGGTGTGCAGCCGCCACAGGTTCCCCCGGACCTGCCGCGCCCGGTTGCCGTCACAATGCGGGAAGAACGTGACCCTCCAAGACGGCATCCGCTGACCCCCGAATTGCACTGGCCGGCAGCGGAAATGGACGCCGTCCCGCTGCATGGCGCTCGGCGGGAGCCCCTTGTCGGTGTGCCATTCGGTGAGCACCATCGGCGTGCCCGCCTCGACCAGGTCGTACCGCACCTCGCTGCCGTGTCGAGTGGTGACCTCGGCAAATCGCCGCGCCAACTGGCGGCTAACAGACCCGAGCGGCACCAGGCCGTCGTCCCGCCAGGGCAGCCCGACCGGGACAGACAGGTAGTCGAGGCCCGTGCGCCACGCGTACGTCCAGGTCTCACCGGGCCAGCGCGAGGTGAACGCGACATCGACCCGCGTCGACAGCCGATCGCTGTACAGCCGCCGGTAGCACGGGATCATCGTGATCGCGTGCTCTTCCCGCTGGGGTCGGAAACCTGGGCGGGTAGCTTGCCGGAAATGCGGCGCAGGGAATCGCAGCAGTCCGGCCGCCTCACAAAAGGCGCGCTCCCCTGACCAGTCGCGGATCGCGCCCCCCGGCCGATCCCGCACCATGCCGGCCCCCCGCACGAACTCGGCACCCGCGATCGGGTCCGGCCAACTCGGCCTGCGCAACCGCCCGGTAGGTCCCTCGGCGAGCACGCGGAGGTCAGCGATCGGGAACTGAACGACGCCGAACTCACGGTAGATCCGCGAGAACCTTTTGCCGTTGGACACCTACCGCACGCTAGCACCGCCACCGATCGGCAGTGCCGCATTTGGGCGTACGGCTCCCCTGGCCTAGCCAGATGGGAAGCCGTCCGCAGCCATCGCCTGATGGGAGCCCCATCAGGGACTAATGCGAGCACTAGCCGCACTGCGGCTGTCTCAGGGGCGTCCGCAACGCCCAAGAGACCAGCATCATTGTGGCACGCGACAACGGCGCGACGTGCCGCAACAGCGACCCTATGGCGCGCAGACCGCCCTGAGCCTGGACAGGCTCGATCGACACGCCTCACCATCGGCGGTCGCTTTCGGCACGCTAACGGGGGCTAACACAATGATCTGAGTTGGCGGTCGAGCTTGAGGAAGGCTTCGTGGATGTCGGCTCGTCTTTCCCAGCGGATACGAAGCCGGCGGAAGCCGTGGAGCCAGGCGATCGTGCGCTCGACCACCCACCGGTAGGTACCCAGGCTGGTGCCGTGCAGGGTTCCGCGTCGGGCGATGGCGGGAACGATGCCGCGGGCACGAACCTGGTCGCGGTAGACGTCGTGGTCGTAGCCGCGGTCGGCGAACAGCGACTCGAATCTGCGACGGGGACGTCCAACCCGTCCGCGGACCGGCGGGACGGCGTCGAGCAGGGGCAGGAGCTGGGTGACATCGTTGCGGTTGCCACCGGTCAGCAGGACGGCGAGCGGGGTGCGGTGTCCGTCGGTGATGAGTGGTGCTTCGACCCGGCTCGGCCTCGGTCGACCGGCGACGGACCCGTGTGGAGC
>NZ_JBWKFL010000154.1:0-2268 GCF_056434305.1 Streptomyces sp. NPDC044061
CCTCCGGGCGCTTCCCTTCGGTCTTGCGTTTCCGACTCTATCAGATCTTTTCTCGACCCGATTTCCTCGGTGCTTTCCAGGTTTCCGCTCTCGCGGTTTCCTTTCCGGCGGTTCCGACTTTATCAGAAGTTCTGAGCCGGATTTCCCACCCGGTCCGGGGGACCGTCGTCCAGCACCTGAGGTGTTGGGGTTCCCGATCGGGCGGAGCCGTAAACGTACTGGAGCGGGCCGCCCCGATGCAAATCGAGGTGGCCCGCTCCGAGTTCGAGCGCGGACGGGGCGTCAGACCTCGACCACGACCGGGAGGATCATCGGCCTGCGGCGGTAGTTGTCCGAGACCCACTTGCCGAGGGTGCGGCGGATGAGCTGCTGGAGCTGGTGCGGCTCCACGACGCCGTCCTGGGCGGACCGCTCCAGGACCTCGGTGATCTTCGGGATGACGTCGGTGAAGGCCGAGTCGTCGATGCCGGAGCCGCGGGCCTGGACGTGCGGGCCACCGGTGATCTTGCCGGTGGAGGAGTCCACGACCACGAAGACCGAGATGATGCCCTCGTCGCCGAGGATCTTGCGGTCCTTCAGCGCCGGCTCGCCGACGTCACCGACGGAGAGGCCGTCAACGTAGACGTAACCGGCCTGGACCTTGCCCGAGATCTTGGCCTTGCCCTCGACCAGGTCGACCACCACGCCGTCCTCGGCGATGACGATCCGGTCGTGCGGGACACCCGTCATGGCGCCCAGCTCGGCGTTGGCGCGCAGGTGACGCCATTCGCCGTGGACCGGCATCAGGTTCCTCGGGCGGCAGATGTTGTAGAAGTACAGCAGCTCGCCCGCGGAGGCGTGTCCGGAAACGTGCACCTTGGCGTTGCCCTTGTGGACGACGTTGGCGCCCCAGCGGGTCAGGCCGTTGATCACGCGGTAGACCGCGTTCTCGTTTCCGGGGATGAGGGACGAGGCCAGGATGACCGTGTCGCCGTCGACGATGCGGATCTGGTGGTCGCGGTTGGCCATGCGGGACAGGGCCGCCATCGGCTCGCCCTGGGACCCCGTGCAGATCAGGACCACCTCGTGGTCCGGCAGGTCGTCCAGTGTCTTGACGTCGACCACCAGACCCGGCGGGACCTTCAGATAGCCGAGGTCACGGGCGATGCCCATGTTGCGGACCATGGAGCGGCCGACGAACGCGACCCGGCGGCCGTACTCGTGCGCCGCGTCCAGAATCTGCTGGATGCGGTGGACGTGGCTGGCGAAGCTCGCCACGATGATCCGCTTGCGGGCGCCGGCGAAGACCTGGCGCAGGACGTTGGAGATGTCCCGCTCGTGCGGGGTGAAGCCCGGGACCTCGGCGTTCGTGGAGTCGGTGAGGAGGAGGTCGATGCCCTCCTCGCTCAGCCGCGCGAACGCGTGCAGGTCGGTGAGGCGGCTGTCCAGCGGGAGCTGGTCCATCTTGAAGTCGCCGGTGTGCACCGCCATGCCGGCGGGGGTGCGGATGGCGACCGCCAGGGCGTCCGGGATGGAGTGGTTGACCGCGATGAACTCGCAGTCGAAGGGTCCGATGCGCTCGCGGTTCCCCTCCGCCACCTCCAGGGTGTACGGGCGGATCCGGTGCTCCTGGAGCTTGGCCTCGATGAGGGCCAGGGTCAGCTTGGAGCCGATCAGCGGGATGTCCGGCTTCTCGCGGAGCAGGAAGGGTACGCCGCCGATGTGGTCCTCGTGACCGTGCGTGAGGACGATGCCCTCGATGTCGTCGAGGCGGTCCCGGATGGACGTGAAGTCCGGCAGGATCAGGTCGATTCCGGGCTGCTCCTCCTCGGGGAAGAGCACTCCGCAGTCGACGATCAGCAGGCGGCCGCCGTACTCGAAGACCGTCATGTTTCGGCCGATCTCACCGAGACCGCCGAGCGGGGTGACGCGCAGGCCACCTTCGGGGAGCGGCGCGGGCGGGCCGAGTTCAGGATGCGGATGACTCAAAAGACTCTCCTCACCACGCGCGCCACGTACCGGTCGGGCACGTGGCGCACATGACGTTCGTGCAGAAGCAGTTGTCGTTGTGGGGTGCGGGCACCAGTGGCCTGCGTATGCGGTTGTTGTTCAGTTGTGAAGCCCGGGTGGTGCTAAGTCTGTTGTTCAGAGTTGTACCCCGCCGGCGGCAAGATCGATCTTGAGCTGTGCGATCTCCTCGGGCGAGCACTCGACCATGGGGGCGCGCAGGGGGCCGGCGGGCAGGCCCTGGAGGGCGAGCGCGGCCTTGGTGGTCATGACGCCCTGGGT
>NZ_JBWKFL010000155.1:0-2208 GCF_056434305.1 Streptomyces sp. NPDC044061
ACACGTCGGTCGCGACGGGCACCAGCCCCGCAGTGGGGACGAAGGAGGCTGTGGCATGAGGGAGTTCGACTATCGGCGGGCGTCCGACGTGGCCGGGGCTGTGGCGCTGCTCGGCGCCGATCCGGACACCCGCTTCCTCGGCGGCGGCACCAACCTCGTCGACCTCATGAAGACCGGCGTCGAACGGCCCGCCCGGCTCATCGACATCCGCGAACTCCCGCTCGACGACATCGTGTCGACGCGCGAGGGCGGCCTGCGCATCGGTGCCACCGTCACCAACGGCGACCTGGCCGCGCACCCCGAAGTCCGGCGCAACTATCCGGCGTTGGCCCAGGCTGTGCTCGCAGGTGCCTCGGGGCAGTTGCGCAACATGGCCACGGTCGGCGGGAACCTGCTGCAGCGCACCCGGTGCGGCTATTTCACCGACATCACCAAGGCGTGCAACAAGCGGGTTCCCGGCACCGGTTGCCCCGCCGTCGAGGGCGAACACCACAACCACGCGATCCTCGGCGCCACCGACCACTGTGTGGCCGTGCACCCCTCCGACATGGCCGTCGCACTCACCGCCTTCGACGCCGTCGTCCACTACGAGACCGCGAACGGCTCGGGGGAGTTGCCGCTGCGCGACTTCTACCTGCCCGTCGGCGACACCCCGCACCGCGAGACCGCCCTGCCGCCGGGCGCGCTGATCACCGGCGTCGTTCTGCCTCCGGCCCCCGTCGCCGCCAACTCCCGCTACCGCAAGGTGCGCGAGCGCGCCTCGTACGCCTTCGCCATCGGTTCCCTGGCCGCCGCGCTGGACGTGCGTGACGGCGTCGTCCAGGACGTGCGCCTGGCCTTCGGCGCGGTCGCCTCCCGTCCGTGGCGGGCCGTCGAGGCCGAGCGCGTCCTGACCGGTGCGCCGGCGGACACCGAGAGCTTCGCCGCCGCGGCGGACGCCGAGCTGGCGGCGGCACGGCCGCTGCCCCACAACGCATACAAGGTGACCCTCATGCGCAACCTCGTGGTGGCCGTGCTGACAGAACTCGCCGAGGAGGCCGCCCGATGACCACCGTCACCACCGGGACGTCCACCCCGACGCGCTCCGTCGGCACCGCGCACACCCGCGTGGAGGGCCGGGACAAGGTCACCGGAGCCGCCCGCTACGCGGCGGAGGTCCCCTTCGCCGACCTCGCGCACGGCTGGCTGGTGCTTTCCACGGTCGCCCGCGGGCGGATCAGCGCCATCGACACCGACCCCGTCCTCGCCATGCCGGGCGTCCTCGCCGTCCTGGACCACCGCAACGCCCCGCGCGTGACGACCGACTACACCGGCATGCTGGGCACCAAGCCGGACCCGACCTGCGCCCTGTTCCAGCACGACCGGGTGCCACACCTGGGCTGGCCGGTCGCGCTGGTCGTCGCCGAGACCTCCGAGCAGGCCAGGGAGGCCGCCGAGGCACTCGTGGTGCACTACGAACAGGAGCCCCACGACGTCGACTTCGGAGAACGCTCCACCACCTACACGGTGGACGGCCATGCCCCGGCGGTGACGGCGAAAGGTGATCCCGACCTGGAGTTGGCCGCGTCCGCCGTCGTCCTGGACGCCGAGTACACCACCCCCGAAGAGCACCACAATCCGATGGAACCCCACGCGGCCACCGCCCACTGGGACGGCGGCCGGCTCGAGGTGATCGACTCCAACCAAGGCGCCACCTGGGTCGTCGGCGAACTCGCGAACCTGTTCTCGCTCGACCCGGGCTCCGTGCGTGTGCGCTCCGAACACGTCGGCGGTGGCTTCGGCAGCAAGGGTGTCCGCGCCCACCAGGTGGCCGCCGTGATGGCCGCGACCGTGCTGCACCGCCCCGTGCGCGTCGTGCTGACCCGCCGCCAGATGTTCTCGCTGGCGGGCTACCGCAGCCCCACCACCCAGCGCGTCAGGCTCGGCACCGACGCCGAGGGACGGCTGCGCGCACTGGAGCACCGCTCGGTCAGCATCACCTCCACCGTGCACGAGTTCGTCGAGCCGAGCGCCGGGGTGGCACGGGTGATGTACGACGCCGACGCCCACCACACCGCCAACCGCGTCGTACGGCTCGACGTACCGACCCCGACGTGGATGCGTGCCCCGGGTAAGGCCCCGGGCTCGTTCGCGCTGGAGGCGGCGTTCGACGAACTCGCCGAGAAGTGCGGGCTCGACCCCATCGAGCTGCGCCTGCGCAACGAACCC
>NZ_JBWKFL010000156.1:0-2191 GCF_056434305.1 Streptomyces sp. NPDC044061
CCGCCTCGGCCACACGGCCCACGGCCGCCTCGGCGTCGGCACGGACCGGGGCGCCCTCGGCCTCGAAGTCGATCGATCCGTCCGTCGACTGCCATAGCCGGACCTGCTCCACGGCACCCCTCAATGCGGCCCAGGAAGGGCGGTCGATCACGCTGCTCGACGGAGTCCGCAGATCCAGATCTACCTGTGTCAGTCGCTTTGTCATGTCACACCCTCCGCGGGAAACCGTGCCTTGGCACACCGTAAGCGTGCAAGCTTCCGAGATTGGGAAGTCGGGGTGAAAATCTTCCTCTGCTGATGCCATCTTACAGAAGTACTTGCTGTCAAGTGGGTGACGGGGTCACATATTTGTACGGCGCAAGCTGGCGGCTGCACGTGGCTGGCCCGAGTTGGGTGTCGCATCTCGTTCTTGGCGAGGTGTTCCTCCCGTGGTTGCTAGCTTCACTGAAGGTCGTCGGGCGTTCAGTGTGGTCGGGATTAGTTTGGTGGCCCGTGCATCTACTGCCGAGGTGTGGAGCTTCCCTGACTTCGGCGTCGGCTGTAGAGGTGCGGAGGTGAAGACGTGCCCAGGATGGCAACGACTGATTGCCGCCATCTCGGGGCCTGTTCGCGCTGTGCTCTTCTTGGATCGCTGCCTGCGAGCGGGCCAGGTAAGGGATCAGGCGGAGCCCCGGCAGACGCGAACGGCCAGAGGCTGCCGCCGCTCCCGTACACGCTGCGGCCGCACGTGGGATTGGACGACGAAACCGCTCACCAGCACGGGCGGCCGGCGTGTCACCGTGCACTCCGGCGGCCGCTTAGCCTCGATCCACCGACGTGAGTCGAGGGTGATCTTCTGGCTGGACTGTGAGCCGGGTTCGGGGTGGTGGCCGCGACTGGGTAGGCGTTACCTGCTGGTCTACCCAGCCTTTCCACATTCCGGTTCCGGTCGGGCCCTTGACGGGCGGGGTCAAAGGGCTGTCAGGCGGGTTCGGGTGGTCTGTAGACGGTGTCGAACAGGTGCGTCCAGCCGTGTTGCCGGGGCCAGTTGTATGGCAGGTGCAGGGTGATGCGTCGGGCGGAGCGGGCGATCCGGGCCGGGACCTGGACGAGGTGGGCGCGCAGGGTGGCGGTGGTGGCCTTGGCGTGGAAGGCGGAGGTCAGGGCGCCGGTGGCCCGCAGCAGGTTGTAGGCCATGGCCCACAGGGTCAGCCAGGCCGCGTTGGCCTGGAATTGCCCGGAGGGCAGGTGGGCCAGAGCTCCGGCTTTGCTGTCGGCGATGACCTGCTCGACGACGGCGTGGTGGCGGTGCTCCCGCTCCGCCTGGAGCGTTGCGGCGGGGTTGTCGGTGAAGAAGGGGTGGTAGCGCCAGATGGGGAACAGTTCGCCCTGCTCGCCGGCGGTGGCGGGTTTGGCCAGGTCACGGACCCGTCGCACGATGAGGCGGGCGGTGACCCGTTCTGCTTTCTTGCGGCCGGCGAACGCGGTGTAGACGGGTATCTCGGCGACTTCGGCGTCCGAGATCAGCTCGCCGGTGTCGGGATCGGGCACGGCCGTGGGGTAGGTGATCTGGTGCCATGCCCCCTCCGGGATGCCCAGGACGGCGCGTTTGATCGAGGGGTTCATGCCGCAGGTGAGGGAGAAGCGGGCGTCGGCCCGGCGGCAGGCGGCGATCACCCCGGCGTTGTAGAACTGCGAGTCCGCGCGCAGGATGCGCAGGCCAGTGCAGCCTGGCGAAGTGTGTCCGGACTGCAAGGCGGCCCCCGGTCCCGCGCACGCCTGCGTCGGGGTAGGGCTGCTGCCGGATCGAGATGTGGCACACGCCGGGCTGTCCGCCGTGGACCATCATGCAGACAACCTTCGAGGCTGGTTCCCGGAGCATCAAGGAACGGGACGCGTGGACCAAGGGCGTCTTCCTGGCCGTACACAATGGTCTGAAGCAGGCCGCCGCCGGGATCGAACCGGGCCACCTGCTCAGCCGTTCATCGACGCGGTGACCGAACTGGTCCAGACACAGGCCGACACACCGGCTTCGTCCGTCCTCCACGAGCGGGCGGAGATCCTGGATCGGCACTTCCCGACCAGTACCCGACCCCAAATACTGAGGCCAAAGCGACTCGGTGTCAACGGCCATGTAGTTCTCCCCAGAGGCGGCCAGTAGTTCTCCCCACTGACGGCCAGTGGAAGTTCCCCGGTGGCGGCCAGATATCTC
>NZ_JBWKFL010000157.1:0-2166 GCF_056434305.1 Streptomyces sp. NPDC044061
CGGCAACATCCCCCTCTAAGCCCCGCGGACCCTTGGAGCGGTCATGAACATCAAGGTCGTACGAGGCAACCCGACCCCGGAGGAGCTGGCCGCCGCACTGGCGGTGGTCCGCGCCCGCGCCGCGGCGGCGGCAGCCACGCCGCCCGGCGCGCCCGGCCCCCGGGACTCCTGGTCGGACCCGTCCCGCATCGCCGGCCACCGCGTCCCGCACCCCGGCCCGGCGTCCTGGACGCGCACCTACTGGCCCAGCTGAGGCGCGGCCGGCCCCGGGCGCGCGGAACCGCGCACAGAACCGCAGGACAGGGCGCCTTTTTGAGTACCGGTACTCAGGCGCCCCGCCCGGCCGGGGCCGCACGCTGGGAGCATGCTGTGGTCAGACCCCGAGAACGAGCCGCCCGAAGAACTGCGCGACATGCAGGAGATGCTGCGGCGGCTCGGCCTCGTTCTGGCCCTCGCCATGCTGCTCGGGATGATCCTGCTCGGGCTGAGGTAGCGCGGCGGCCCGGCTAACCTGACGGCATGACTGCCAATCCGCGCAGGCGACTCGTGCTCGCCTCCCAGTCCCCCGCCCGGCTGGGCCTCCTGCGCCAGGCGGGCCTCCTGCCCGAGGTGATCGTCAGCGGGGTCGACGAGGACGCCGTCACCGCGCCCACCCCGGCCGAGCTGGCGCTCGCCCTGGCCGAGGCGAAGGCCTCCGTCGTGGCGGCGAAACCGGAGGTGCAGGGCGCCCTGGTGATCGGTTGCGACTCGGTGCTGGAGCTGGACGGGCAGGCCCTCGGCAAGCCCGCCGACGCCGAGGAGGCCACCGCCCGCTGGAAGGCCATGCGCGGCCGGACCGGGACCCTCCAGACGGGCCACTGCGTCTGGGACACGGCGGCCAAACGGTACGTCTCCGGGACCGCCTCCACCGTCGTGCACTTCGGCGATCCCTCGGACGAGGAGATCGCCGCGTACGTCGCCTCCGGCGAGCCCCTCTACGTCGCCGGTGCGTTCACCCTGGACGGCCGTTCGGCGCCGTTCATCGAGGGCATCGACGGCGACCACGGCAACGTGATCGGCATCAGCCTGCCCCTCGTCCGGCGACTGCTGGCCGAACTGGGTGTCGGCATCACGGAGTTGTGGGCAGAACCGGCTGAGTGACCTGGCCGGGGACGGAGTCCTGGGGCTCCTCGTCCCCGTCCTGCGGCGTGTTCTCGGGGCCGTGCGCCCCGGCCACCCCACCGGGGGCCCCGGCAGGCTCCGCCTCGGCCTTCGGGTCGCCGCCCTGTCCCCCGGGGCCACCGCCTGCGGCGCCCCGCTCCGGGCCGCTGTCGTGGTCGTACGTCATCAGGAGCAGTACGACGAGCCCGAGCACCACCACCATGAAGACGAACGCCGTCCAGCCCACCAGGCCCCAGGCGAAGGCGCCCAGCAGGCCGTGCACCACCGCGACGCTGACCAGCAGCACCCGTCCGAAGCCGGCGGGGGCCCGGTTGCGTATCGCGACGAGCAGGGCCACGACGGCACACAGGGCGAAGTAGAGGCCGAAGATCAGGCCGCCGACCTTCGAGGACGTCGCCATGACGCCGGAGTCGAGGCCGGCCAGGGACATCTTCTGCCGGTCCACCACCACTCCGAGGAACCAGTTCAGTGCCGCGATCACGAATGCCTCGGCCAAGAGGACGACCGCCACGACCCATGCCACCGGTCTGCGCACCACCGGCCCCCACCCACTTTCGACCTCAGCCCGAGCAGAGCTGCTGTTACCTGAAGTACGTTCGAGTCATCGCGAACGCTACTAACGGGTAAACCCAGGGACAAGGGTTCGGGCACCAGCAAAGAATCATTGGGCCATTCGTAGGGACTCGACAAAGAATCAGAGTGGGCCGCAGCACGCCCTCACAGAGACCTTGACCACACGACGGGGCTAGGGTTTTCCGCAGGAGTCCTGCGTACCGAGGTGCGACAAGGACTTTCGCGGGTCGGGCGAGCCTCGCATCACGCTCCGTGTGGGCAAGCTCACCATTGGGGACGGGTCGTAGTGCCGTGTCGGCAGTCCCTAAACTCGGCTTGTTTCAAGGAGGGAGCCTCAATCGTGCGCAAGGTGCTCATCGCCAACCGTGGCGAAATCGCTGTCCGCGTGGCCCGGGCCTGCCGGGACGCCGGGATCGCGAGCGTGGCCGTATA
>NZ_JBWKFL010000158.1:0-2091 GCF_056434305.1 Streptomyces sp. NPDC044061
GTGGATCCCCTTTCGGTAAATCCATTTCAGCCCGCCAGGCCCCCGCTGTACGTCCCCCGACCAGCGGACCAAGCGGCTGACACACCCCTCCACCAAGAAAGGGAAGATCAGGGAAGGTCCCATCCGACGCCGGGTAGATCACCGGCTAGAAACACTGCGGAAGGCCACCGGCAGCCGGTGCGTCGCACCTCGAACCCCCTGGTCGTGACCCGGATACAAGATCGTTATCCTGGACCATGATCGGACCCGCGCACGCGGCCGGCCACGTCAGCGGCGACACGGCGTACAGCTCCCGTCGCTTCCTACGACATCGCCAAATCAGGCACGCCATTCTCGAACGCGGAGGCCAGCGGACCAACCGCCACTGCCGAGGCAATGCAGCCGGTCGGCTCACCGGAAGATCAGTTACGGCTGGGCGGAACCTGAACCTGTGGCTGGGATGTCATGCGATGGATCATGTCAGCGGGCCCCCTCGCCCGCTAGATGATCAATTCCAAGGGATGCCTGCGGAGGGTGTGGGGTGGACGGCGGCCGAAGCCGCCGCGAGACGGCAGGCGGCGGGCTGCCGGCCCTGGTTGTCGAGGTGGCAGCGGGCGGTCAGGCGTCAGGGTCGACTTCGGGGTGCGTGAACCGCACGGCCTTGCCCAGCGACCGGGCGTAGGCGATCTCGGCTCGGGTGCTGTCTCCGATGTAGTCGCCGACTACGAGCACCTCGTCAGCGAGCCGGATCTTCGCTCGGTGCAGATCGTCGAGTCGAACCTTCAGCACCTCGGCCTCGACAGGATCGGACCAAAGTTCGTGCGGCGACTTCATGTCACAGCCCGGTTTGACGACAATCTTTCCGGCTTTGGTCTCCCACAGATCGGCCTCGTTCATCTCGGTCATGAAGCGGGTGGAGCCGCAGATCACGACGATACGCGGGAGGCTCAACAGCTTCTTCGCGTCGGCGAGCTTCTCCTCGGGGGTGAGCAGTTGCGGGTATGACACTGGTTCCTCCTGGTGGTGTGGTCCAAGGGGTTGGTGCCTGCGGAGACGAGAACGAGGGTGTCCAAGATCGTTTTGTGACGAACGACGTGGACACCCTCGAGACAGCACTCTATGCGACGACCGACGACATGCTGAAGGAGCATCCCGACCTGGCGCCGTGGCGCCCGCCGGTCGGCATTACGCCCCGCCTGAGCGATGCCGAACTGGTCACCCTCGCCACGATGCAGGCCATACTCGGCTACACCTCCGAGGCCAAATGGCTCCGCCATGCCCGTGCCCATCTGCGCCACCTCTTCCCCTACCTGCCCCAGCAGCCCGGCTATACAACAAGCGGCTGCGCAAGGCCGCCGGTCTGATGCGAAGCGTCAACCGGATCCTGGCCACCACCACCTCGGTGTGGAGCGACGACGTATGGGTCGTGGACTCCACCCCGGTGGAATGCGGCCGCTCCCGCGAGACCGTCAAACGCTCCGACCTGGCAGGTTGGGCCGAATACGGCTACTGCGCCAGCCACAGCCGCTTCTTCTGGGCCTGCGCCTGCACCTGGTCTGCACCCTTCAGGGCCTGCCCATCGCCTTCGCCCTCACCGGGGCCAAGGCCGACGAACGCGAGACCCTCCTTGACCTCCTGGCAGCCGACTGCGAGCTTCTGCAAGAGCGCCCCCGACAGACTCTCATCGGCGACAAGAACTACTTCGGCCGTGGTTTCGAACGCGAACTGTCCGAGCATGGAGTCCAGTTGCTGCGGCCTGCCCGTAAAGGTGAACGGGAACGGCCTGGCGCAGCCCTGTTCAAGCCGCTGCGACAGGTCATCGAATCGATCAACGAGACCTTCAAGGGACAGCTTGACCTCGAACGGCACCGAGGGCGCACACCCGGAGGTGTCATAGCCCGCGTCATGCAACACATCCTCGCGCTGACCGCCGCGATCTGACACAACGACGCCACCGGACAAACCGTCCTAAGCTCACTGATCGCCTACGATCACTGACCCCTTGGAATAGATCATCTAGGTACAATGCCGTTGCATTACGGGCCCGCGAGTTGAGGTCTTGTGATGAGGATGGCTTGCACGCCGGTGCGGGTCGGTTGGGGCCAGGCATGG
>NZ_JBWKFL010000159.1:0-2054 GCF_056434305.1 Streptomyces sp. NPDC044061
TCGGCGGCGTCAAGGACACCGGCTGGGGCCAAGAGGGCGGAACAGAGGGAATCGAACCCTACCTGATCCACAAAACAGTACTCAGCGCCTGATCACAGCACGACGGATGGCGAGCTGCGGGACGGCAGGTCACCATCCCGCCAGTACGGTTCAAGGCTCATCGGGCCTTGAACCGCAGAGCGGGAGGGTCTACCTACACTCCTCCAGGGGGTTGATAGGTTGGCGATGGGGATCGGCCAGGGACCACGGGACCTGGAGCACGCGTGTCAGACCCGCTCCTTGCGGTCCACCGTCGGGCTAACCCCTGCTGGCCCACTGCGACTCTCGGCCCTCTGGCCTGCGGTATCATGCACGCCCAACCTGCCTGCTGGCACGACTAGGGTGCCGGCGGGCACCCGGCCATCCGGTGAGCTCTCGTGCACTTGTCCTGATCGTGAGGGCTCAACTGGCTGCTCCTGCCGCTGGGCCGCCCGACCGAAGAACAACAACCCGGGACGTCCGGCAGCTGGAGTACTCCCGCGCGATCATGGATGACAGTGCATGTCACCGAGCCGCTGCAGCCTTTTATGTCTCACAGTCGACGCTGTCACAGACGGCCAGTCGCTGGAGCCAAATTTGCACACGGACCTGTTTCACCGTATCGGCCTGGAAGGCAGTGCTCACCGGCGCGGGAATGACGCTGATAGAGCCTGTCCGCGCGAGGGTCCGCAGCATCCAGACTGCACGGGCCCAGCGTGGCGGCCGCGGGCGAACCGGAGGCCGGGAGGCTTCGACATAGCGGCGATGCCTCTCCGGCCGTGCAACCGATCAGGCGGCACTATGCTGCCACAGGTACTGGCAAGGGAACCTCAAGAGTCTTCGTGAACGAGCCTGACATCGTTAAACCTCCGGCTACGGCTCGCGCGTGAGGTCGCCGACGTGTAGGTCGTTGAGGCCCCCATGCAGCAAGCGACGACGCCGATGGTGCATCGCCGCCATGTACACGTCCGCCGTCGCCACTGCGGCCGAGTCCCAGCCGAAGGACCGGGCGTGCCGGGCCGCCGCTGCGCCCAGCTGAGCGGAAAGTGCCGGGTCGTCGGCGAAGCTGCACAGCGCCCGCGCGTAGTCCACCGGGTCGTGCCCGGGTACGAGAACGCCACTCACCCCGTCTCGTACTGCCACTGACAGGCCGCCGACCGCGGCAGCGATCACCGGGGTGCCGCAGGCCTGTGCCTCGACGGCCACCAGGCCGAAGGACTCGCTGTAGGACGGCATGACCAGGACGGACGCCGCCCGGTACCAGTCGGCGAGCTCGTCCTGGCCGACCGGCGGCCGGAACAGCACGACGTCGGAGATGCCGAGTCGGGCCGCCAGCTTCTGCAGTCCTTCGGGCTTGGCCAGGCCGCTGCCACTCGGCCCGCCCACGACCGGCACGATGATCCGCTCACGTAGCTGCGGCCGCTGCTCCAGCAGCCGGGCCACCGCGCGCAACAGGACGTCCGGTGCCTTCAGCGGCTGTATGCGACCCGCGAATAGCGGTATGAGCGCGTCCTGCGGCAGCCCAAGGCGGGCCCGGGTCGCGGTCCGGCCGGCCTCGATACCGGAGGGGTCGGGCCGGAAGCGCTCCAGGTTGACACCGGGGTGGACGACGGTGACCCGGCTGCTCTCGGCGTCGTAGTGATGGAGGAGCTCCTCCGCTTCCCTCTCAGTGTTCGCTATCAGCCGGTCGGCGGCGCGTACGACTTGTATCTCGCCATTCACGCGTGTCGCGGGCTCGGGGGTATCCCCCTCGGCGAGGGAGGCGTTCTTGACCTTGGCCATAGTGTGCATGGTGTGGACGAGTGGGACGCCCCAGCGCTCGGCGGCGAGGCGGCCGACGTGGCCAGAGAGCCAATAGTGCGAGTGGAGCAGGTCGTAGTGGCCGGGGTGGTGGCCTGCCCAAACCCGGGTCACGCCGTGCGTGAAGGCGCACAGTTGTGCGGGGAGGTTCTCCTTGGCAAGGCCTCCGTAGGGTCCGGCGTCCACGTGCCGTACCAGGACTCCGGGCGCGAGTTCAACGCTGGGCAGGAGCGCGG
>NZ_JBWKFL010000160.1:0-2013 GCF_056434305.1 Streptomyces sp. NPDC044061
TACCAGCGGTCCCGTTCCGCATGTACTCCCAGGTCAGCGCGCATCAGCCCCCGCCTGGACAGTGCCCCGGCCAGCCTTAACTTCCCGGCCTTGGTCCAAGAGTGCACAGTGTGCCAGGCAAGGGTGAAGCGAGCGTGGGGCCGGGCGATGGCCCAGTCATGGTGCGACAGGTCGCGCCGCCCGGTTCCTCTCCGCTCTCGGCTCACTCCTTGATCTGCCGACGGACTCGTCGGGACGGGGCGAAGGCGCAGAGGTCGACGACGTCCAGTAGGTCGGCCACTCCCGGGCCACCGTCCTTGGCCCAGGCGGTGATGTCGGCGTTCGTCGGTGTCATTGACCAGTCCGAGCCAGACCGGGCGTCCGCCGGCTCGGTGGCCGGTGGAGACGGCTGGACGACGACCCCGATGGGCTGTTCGCAGGCGTCCAGGCAGTCGACCGGCCGTACGTTCGCCAGGCCGGGCAAGGCGCGCAGGTCTGCGACTTGGGCCGCATGGTGGACGTTCGGGACTTACGCAGTGCCGCAGCAGCAGCCGCGGCAGACGGTCACTGTGCAGCGGTCCGCCGTGCCGGGAGTGGGTGGGGCGGACCGTCGGGTACGGCGGGTCACCGGCCACCCTCCGCAAGGGCCCGCGTCCACTCCGCCTCGCGCAGCAGCCGCAGGCCGTTGAGGCCGGAGATGAACACGGCCGCGATGACCAGGTTCTGCACCACCAGTTGGCGGGCCCGGGGGAGAGGGCGACTACGGCCGAGACGGTGGCCAGGTCGTCGCCTACGACGACCGCGTCGGCGGTCTCCAGCACCAGGTCAGAGCCAGCCCGGCCCATGGCTACGCCGGTGTGGGCGGCGGCTAGGGCGGGGGCGTCGTTGACACCGTCGCCGACGACCAGCACCTTGCGGCCAGCGTCTCTAGTCAGCTAAGGGCGTGCGCGGATAGGCAGGTGTGAGGGGCTGGATGCAGGTGCAGGCACGGGCCTGCGCGATCATGTGAGTTCCTACGCTCCGTGACCGTGGAGGCTCCGTGCCTGCGCTCCCATTATGGCTTGTTGATCCGCTCTGGCAGCAGTTTCGAGAACTGCTGCCAGAGCGCGGTGAGTTCGCTTCCGACCACCCGCTGGGCTGTCATCGCCGACGCATCGGTGACCGCACTGTCTTCGACCGGCTCGTGCAGGTGCTGGTGTTCGGCTGCGGCTACCGCAAGGTTGCCGACGACGCGTGCTCGGCGACGACCATCCGTACCCGTCGTCAGGAGTGGATCGAAGCCGGGGTCTTCGAACGCCTGGAGCTGCTCGTTCTGGAAGCCTATGACCGTTTCATCGGCCTACAGCTGTCGGATGTGCCCGTCGACGGCTGTCACTCAAAAGCCCCCTGCGGTGGTGAAGTTGCAGGCCCTTCGCCCGTGGACCGGCGAAAGGGCGGTATGAAACGCTCCACCGCAACAGACGCCGGCGGCATCCCGCTCGGCGCGGTCACCGCTCCTGGCAACCGGCACGACTCCCCGCTGCTGGGTCCCACGCTGGAGAGACTCGAACGTATCGGGCCGCTCCCGGAAAACGCCACGGTCCACCTCGACGCCGCCTACGGCACCGGCAAGGGAACCAGAACGGCAGCAGAGTACGGCCTGCAGGCACAGGTCGCGGTCAAGGGCGTGGCCGCGCCGATCCAGAACACCAAACGATGGCCGGTGGAGCGCACGAACGCCTGGGGTAATCAATTCTTCAAGATCGCTCGCTGCACCGAACGCCGCACCGAAGTCATCGATGCGTACCTGTCGCTGGCTCACGCCATCATCACTCTGCGTCGCCTCATCCGCCGCGCGTGGACCCTCTACCGCTGGGACACACGCCCCCGGAAACGCCCCTGAACACCGCCTATCCGCGCACGCTCTAAGCGATCCCATGCGGACTGTTGGGTCCGGTGTGGGTTCTGCCCATCTTGGTGGGGCTGCGTGAGCGTGGAGGTGGAATCCCGCGCCCAGTGCTGCTCCGTGTGGCCGGTGTCGGCGTTTGGTGGGTG
>NZ_JBWKFL010000161.1:0-1871 GCF_056434305.1 Streptomyces sp. NPDC044061
CAAGACCGGGAAGTTAAGGATCTTGTGGTCGGTGTCGAGGTCCGTCGCGGTCAGCAGGCGAGGGCGTAGGTGGCGGGTCCGGTCTTGCGGATCACGCCGCGGTGAGCCCACTGGGACATCTGGACGCGGAAGCTGTTGATGTTCGTGACGCCGAGGATGCGGGCGACATCGCGGGCGTGCCAGGGCTCGCCGGGGCGGCTGGCAAGCACGGCGAGGGCGAGTGTCATCCGGCCGCCCGGGTCCGCCGAATCGTGTTTTTCGGAGGTGCCGTCGGTAGGTGAACTCTCCATGATTTCATGCCCGTTGTCCTCCTCGGCCGGTGGTGGGACGGTGCTGGGCGGCGCGGGCGGGGTACTGGTGCGGTCGTGGATGGTGATCTCGATGGCGGTCACCGGGGTGCCGGCCTGGGGGCGGGCCTGGCCCTTGAAGGTGTGGTAGCGCGAGATCGGGGATTTGACCTTGCGGGCGCTGATGCGCAGGCGGCGGGCGGGCAGCAGGTTGTCCAGGACCGCGGCACCGATCGTGCCGACCGGCTGGGGGTGCTCGGGGGCGATCCCGGCCGCGAGGATGACCTGGGTCCGCGCGGCCTGCAGGGCGGTGATGAAGCCGGCGCGGTCGGGGTCGATACCAGGGCGGGACTCCACGGCGTCGACCATGACGGTACGAAGCGCCTGGTAGAGGGCGAGGGCGGCCCACAGTTCCTGCTCGATGCCGAACCGGTCGCCCGAGCGCAGGACCCGGCCTGCCATGAGGGTGGAGCGCAGGGCGAAGAACGCCGATTCGATCTCCCACCTTTCGGCATAGAGCCTGGTCAGACGCTCGGCGGGGTCAGATACGGGGTCCAGCAGGGTGGTAGCCAGGCGGTAGCGCCCGCCCACGTGGGTGCCGTCCGCCAGGACGCAGACGATGTCGGCCTCGATGACGCGCACCGTCAGGTCCCCGAATCGGGAAAGGTAGGAGCCGTCGGACAGGGCCCGGAGCAGGGGCGGTCGACGGGTGGACTTGCAGCGGGCCAGGAACTGGGCGCCGGTGGCGGCGGCCTCGGCCAGGAAGGTGTTGCTGTCGAAGCCCCGGTCGATCAGTAGCAGGTGGTCACGGCCCAGCAGCGGCAGCAGGCGCTGGGCGTAGCTGGCCTCGCCGGCGCTGCTGGGGCCGAGGCAGGCGCCGAGCAGGCCGCGGGTGCCGGTCTCCACCAGCGCCATCAGCATGACGGTGGGGTAGCCGGCCCAGGCGAGCCGATAACGGATCTTGCCGAGCCAGCCCCGGGCCCGCTCGCTGTCCGGGGTCTTGATCGAGGAGCAGCCGTCGAAGGCGACGGTGCGAAGGTGCCGGTAGCGCACGCCGGGTGTAGTGGGCTGGGCCAGCGGTCCGGCCAGGGTCTCGAACAGGAGCTTGAGCGGGGCGGGGGTGAGGCGGCGCCGCAGGTGCCGCAACGCGGTGGTCGACACCTGCGGGAGCGGCAGGTCACCAAGGGCGGCGGTGAGTTGACGCCAGACGCCCTGGTAGCCGTGGTCGGGGAACAGGGCAAGCGCGAGCAGGTAGTACACGCCGACGCGTGAGGGCAGCGCGCGCAGCCGCTGCTGGGTCCGTCCGGTCTCCTCCAGCACGGCGTCGACCAGCTCGAAGGGGATGACCTGTGTCAACTCGCCCAGATGGCCCGGAGCGTAGACCCCGGCGGCGACCGTGCTGGAACGAGTGAGGGTGATGGTGGCACACTGGCCGGGCAACGGGACCTCTGCTCTGGATCTCGGACTGTCTTGCGAGGACGTCCCAAGATCTACCAGCGGTCCCGTTCCGCATGTACTCCCAGGTCAGCGCGCATCAGCCCCCGCCTGGACAGTGCCCCGGCCAGCCTTAACTTCCCGGCCTTG
>NZ_JBWKFL010000162.1:0-1868 GCF_056434305.1 Streptomyces sp. NPDC044061
CTTCGAAGGAGCGAGCGACGATGCCCGAGCTGAGGTCCCGCACAGTCACCCACGGCCGCAACATGGCGGGCGCCCGCGCCCTTATGCGCGCCTCCGGTGTACCCGGTGCGGACATCGGCCGGAAGCCCATCATCGCCGTCGCCAACTCCTTCACGGAGTTCGTGCCGGGCCACACCCATCTGCAGCCGGTCGGCCGGATCGTCAGCGAGGCGATCAAGGAAGCGGGCGGCATCCCGCGCGAGTTCAACACGATCGCCGTCGACGACGGCATCGCCATGGGCCACGGCGGCATGCTGTACTCCCTGCCCTCCCGCGACCTGATCGCGGACTCGGTGGAGTACATGGTCGAGGCCCACTGCGCCGACGCCCTGGTCTGCATCTCCAACTGCGACAAGATCACCCCGGGCATGCTGATGGCTGCCCTGCGCCTGAACATCCCGACGGTCTTCGTCTCCGGCGGCCCGATGGAGTCCGGCCGCGCCACGCTGGTCGACGGCACCGTGCGCACCCTCGACCTGGTCGACGCGATCTCCGACGCCGTCAACGACAAGATCTCCGACGAGGACATCCTCCGGATCGAGGAGAACGCCTGCCCGACCTGCGGCAGCTGTTCCGGCATGTTCACCGCCAACTCGATGAACTGCCTGACCGAGGCCATCGGCCTCTCCCTGCCCGGCAACGGCTCGGTCCTCGCCACCCACACCGCCCGCCGCGCCCTGTACGAGAACGCGGCCCGCACGGTCATGGACCTCACCCGCCGCTACTACGAGCAGGACGACGACACGGTCCTGCCGCTCAACATCGCCACCTTCCAGGCCTTCGAGAACGCCATGGCCCTGGACATCGCGATGGGCGGCTCCACGAACACGATCCTGCACCTGCTGGCCGCGGCCCAGGAGGCGGGCGTCCCGTTCGGCCTGGAGCAGATCGACGCCGTCTCCCGCCGCGTCCCCTGCCTCGCCAAGGTCGCGCCCAACGTCGCGAAGAACCGCACGTACTACATGGAGGACGTGCACCGCGCCGGCGGCATCCCCGCCCTGCTCGGCGAACTGCACCGTGCCGGCCTGCTGAACGAGGACGTCCACGCCGTCCACAGCCCCTCCCTGTCCGACTGGCTCAAGACCTGGGACGTCCGCGGCGGCTCCCCGTCCCCCGAGGCCCTGGAACTGTGGCACGCGGCCCCCGGCTGCGTCCGCTCCGCCGAGGCCTTCTCCCAGTCCGAGCGCTGGGAGGCGCTGGACGAGGACGCCGAGAACGGCTGCATCCGCAGCGCCGAACACGCCTACTCCAAGGACGGCGGCCTCGCGGTCCTCAAGGGCAACCTGGCCGTGAACGGCTGCGTGGTGAAGACGGCCGGCGTCGACGAGTCGATCTGGACATTCGAGGGCCCGGCCGTGGTCTGCGAGTCCCAGGAGGAGGCCGTCCAGCGCATCCTCACCCACGAGGTCAAGGACGGCGACGTCGTCGTCATCCGCTACGAGGGCCCCAAGGGCGGGCCCGGCATGCAGGAGATGCTCTACCCGACCTCGTACCTGAAGGGCCGCGGCCTGGGCAAGAGCTGCGCGCTGATCACCGACGGCCGCTTCTCCGGCGGCACCTCGGGTCTGTCGATCGGCCACGCCTCCCCGGAGGCGGCCTCCGGCGGCACCATCGCCCTGGTCCAGGACGGTGACCGCATCCGCATCGACATCCCGAACCGCACGATCGAGCTGCTGGTCGACGAGCCGGAGCTGGCTCGGCGCGAGCAGGCCCTCGGCGGTCTGTACGCCCCGAAGGACCGCGACCGCAAGGTCTCCGCTGCCCTCCGCGCCTACGCCGCGATGGCGACCAGCGCGGACAAGGGCGCGGTGCGCGATGTGAGCAAGCTG
>NZ_JBWKFL010000163.1:0-1868 GCF_056434305.1 Streptomyces sp. NPDC044061
GGGCGGCACCCGGGGAGGCGGCAGCGGCAACACCCAGGGCGGCACCCAGGGCTGATAGTTGATGGGCCGGCACCTCGCGGATACAACCTCCATGCGGTGCCGGTTTGGCGTGCACGGCGACTTGCTCTCGAACCACTGCTGGGGTTGGTGTGTGGGTGATGGCGTCTCCGATGCCGAGCAGCCCGGTCACGACGGGCCCCATGTCGGTGACGAGGAAGGTTGCCTGTCGTGTGCACTTCCGAGATCTCTTCGGGTTTCAGCACCAGTCATACGGCGATGACGGGGAGCGTCCGGAGCACTTGCGGATTCCGCAGCACGCCGTGAGTGGAGATGCGGTGATTCTCCACCGCCACCGCATTGCGGCAGCCATCCTGGGCGAGTTCGTGGATCACGCTGACCGCCGCCCTCGGGCGTCGAGAACCGGGTGCGCATCGTCTCGAGATGAACCGCCCCCATGTCACCCTGTACCTCGGCGGCTCTGGGACACCGGCCTGTCCCCCGGGCGTCCTCCTCTCAGGTGACGAGGAGTCCGTGGGCAGTCAGGGCGCATCCGGTCAGGCGCAGGGCGACGAAGACGGCAGACAGCACAAGGGGCGTGCCCGCACGGACGCTCCGGGGGGAAAGACGTGCTCTCATGTGCCCCTGCTGGAAACTCGCTCCGTCGGGTGAGGTGGCGGGGCGGCGCTCTGACGGGGCGGCTTACTGAGGGAGCCTCGGTGTCTGCAGTCCCAGGTAGCCCAGGTAAACCGCGCCGGCCCGCTTGATCGCGCTCATCGCCGTGTCGGAGGCGGCGATGACAGCAGACAGGCCGATCACCGCGGCGATGGCGTGGGACCAGCTGTCACCGTTCGGGTGCGGGCGCTTAACAACACTTCGGGACTTGAGCGCCGAGAGACAGACCACGAGGTGCGAGGAGCCTTTGCGTTCATCGACGGGTATCGAGATCTGGCCCCCGTAGTAGCT
This sequence comes from Streptomyces sp. NPDC044061, assembly GCF_056434305.1. Lineage (NCBI taxonomy): Bacteria > Bacillati > Actinomycetota > Actinomycetes > Kitasatosporales > Streptomycetaceae > Streptomyces > Streptomyces sp. NPDC044061. The sequence continues at coordinate 964 of NZ_JBWKFL010000163.1, forward strand.
ACCCTGCTTGCCTGCGAACCCCACGGCGCTCGAGTACTTGTTCACGTGGCCCATGTGCCAGCCGGCTTCTTCCGCGTCGCTGGTATCGAAATAGCGGGTCCCGCTCTCTTGGAGCTTCACTGGATCGTTCGTCCCGGTCCGCAGCGTTGCGATTAACCGTGACAGCAGCTGCCGAGTGACGGTGAAGCGAATCGACGCTCGGTCACCCCTGGGTAGGCACCGAAGTCCTTGTATGCGATGTCATGGGCGCCCGCGGGCACCTTGAGGGCAAAGCTGTGCAGCACCTCGCGCAAAGGCCGCGGGGGTGCGAAACCAATCAAAGGGCCACGCCCACACCACAGCCGCCGCCATCGTCGCTCCAGCCAGAGCAACCACATGGTGCCTGTGCGTCGCCGCGGCGCCGCGCCCGTCTGCGTCATAGCCGCCCACTGAAGTGGGACGGAACCCTACCCTGCTGTGAGAGCACTCGTAGCCCCCTCGCCCAGGCGGGGCTGTACCGCCCTGGAGGGGTGGGGGCGTCGTCTGCCTGCCGGATCGGGCACAGGGCAGGGCGCCTGGGGGCTGGAGTGGTGCGCGGCAGCGGTGCTCAAACCAAACCGGCACCTCGCGGAGGTTGCCTCCGCGAGGTGCCGGCCCATCAACTGTCAGCCCTGGGTGCCACCCTGGGTGTTGCCGCTGCCGCCACCCTGCGTCCCGCCCTGAGTGTTGCCGCTGCCGCCACCCTGCGTCCCGCCCTGAGTGTTGCCGCTGCCGCCACCCTGCGTCCCGCCCTGAGTGTTGCCGCTGCCGCCACCCTGCGTCCCGCCCTGAGTGTTCCCGCTCCCGCCACCCTGCGTCCCGCCCTGAGTGTTCCCGTTCCCGCCACCCTGCGTCCCGCCCTGAGTGTTGCCGCTGCCGCCACCCTG
>NZ_JBWKFL010000164.1:0-1847 GCF_056434305.1 Streptomyces sp. NPDC044061
TTCGCGATCTCCCACAGTCCGTCCGGAACAATCCAACTCCATGTACCCCGCCCCATACCGAGGTCAACGAGGCCTCACCACGTAGGACACGGTCTAAGTCGGAATATGACTACGCTGCCCAGGATCTAATGTGCGAATGTGATGGTCGGCGGCCTGGTGCTCAAGTCAAGGTCGACGGAACCACGCGTTACTACTTCGACCCGGAAAGTGGCGAGTTCGGCATTCGAAGTGACAAGGGAATAGTCACCTACTACAACGCCGATCAGGCTTATTTCAATAGGCAACCTGGAACGTTGGAGCCGTGATGAGTCAATCAGCACTCAAATTTCCGTGTCCATGCTGCGGTCATCTCGTGCACGACGAGCCGCCGGGCTCCTTCGCAATCTGTAGAATCTGCTTCTGGGAGGATGACGCATGTCAGCTGCGCTGGCCCAGCGATCCCAGTGGTGCAAATAAAGTCTCACTGATTCAGGCGCAGTCGAATTATGAAGAATTCAGTGCGATTGAGATGCGCTTCAGGGGGCTGGTGAGACCGCCGGCCTCCAACGAGTCAGTCGATGAAGGTTGGTGCCGAATCGACCCGGCGGCAGACCTCTTTGAGGACGCCGATGGTCAGGCACTGCCGTGGCCAGAGGACCGAACTGTGCTCTATTGGTGGAGGGATAGCTTCTGGCGTGCGGTGACATAATCCGTAGCCCGTCAGGCGTTAGTGCAAGTTGCCACACGGCCAGCGCGATAATGAAGCCGCATGGTGGGAATTTGCATGCACGCTAGGAGGCCGCTAGGTCGTGTTTTAGAAGTCGGTGACCTGTCTGGTTGGCCGTCCGGGGAAGTCGCGGGCGGCCATCCAGATGGTGAGGTCGCGGGCGATGTCGTTAATGCTCGTCGCCGTGGTGACCTCGTGCTCGTTGCGGGAGGTGTCACGGCGGACGATCTCGTAGTCGCCTTCGTCCAGGACGGCCACTGACGCGAACCACGCCGGATCGTCCTCGTCGGGCTGGACGACCACGAAGGTGTTGTCTGAGTTGCTGAGGTTGCTGATCATCATGTACAGCGCGTCCTCGGAGGGGTCGTCGATGCGGTCGCCGTTCTCGCTGTCGGCGCCGTAGTACTGAGCCCCCATCGTTGCCTCTCCCTCGCCCGGTTCACCCTGGTCGCGGTCAGCATGGCACGTGGAACCGACAGCTCAAGCCGGTCATAACCATTCACCGATGGCGGCGATCAGGACGGTGGCTTCGAAGCGGACGGCGAGTTTGTCGAACCTGGTGGCGACCCCCCGGTTGCGCTTGAGCCGGTTGATCCCGCACTCGACCGCGTGCCGGGCCCTGTAGTCCTCGCGGTCGAACGCCGGAGGCCGCCCGCCGACGTTCCCGCGCCGCTTGCGGTTGGCTGCCTGGTCGGCGGGCTCCGGGATCGTGCACCGGATTCCCCGCTTTCGCAGGTTGGCCCGGTTGGCGCGGGAGGAGTACGCCTTGTCGCCTCGCACCGCAGTGGGCGGACGCGGGGACGGCCGGGTCCGGTGCGGGGCACTCGGATGCCTTCCAGGATGGCGGCGAACTGAGGACTGTCACCACGCTGAACTGCGGTGACCAGTAAAGACAGCGGCCGTTGACCTTGGTCGCAAGCCAGATGGATCTTGGTGGTGAAGCCTCCCCGGGATCGGCCCAGACCGTGGTCGTCGGGCTCCATGCGGCTTCCGCCCGGCGGTTCCCTCTGGGCCTGGCCGTGTCTGCTTTGGGTTTTCGGCCCGTGCCTTCCGGTCGGCCGGACTGAGTGAGAGGACAGGGATCTGCTGTGAAGGCGTGCGGTGTGTCGGGGGTCGAGAAGGAAGTCGCCCTGCTGGAGTT
>NZ_JBWKFL010000165.1:0-1829 GCF_056434305.1 Streptomyces sp. NPDC044061
GTAGGAGAGCCGGCGTGAGCTTGAGGATCGTTGTCACTGTGAAGTACGTGCCCGACGCCACTGGCGACCGGCACTTCGCCGATGACCTGACCGTCGACCGCGACGACGTGGACGGTCTGCTCTCCGAGCTGGACGAGTACGCGGTGGAGCAGGCGTTGCAGATCGCGGAGGAGGCGGACGACGCCGAGGTCACCGTGCTGACCATCGGCCCGGAGGACGCCAAGGACGCGTTGCGCAAGGCGCTGTCGATGGGTGCCGACAAGGCCGTCCACGTCGAGGACGACGACCTGCACGGCACCGACGCCATCGGCACCTCGCTGGTGCTGGCCAGGGCGATCGAGAAGGCCGGCTTCGACCTGGTGATCTCCGGCATGGCCTCCACCGACGGCACCATGGGCGTGGTGCCCGCGCTGGTCGCCGAGCGTCTGGGTGTCCCGCAGGTCACCCTGCTCTCGGAGGTCTCGGTCGAGGACGGCACGGTCACGGGCCGCCGTGACGGTGACGCCGCCTCCGAGCAGCTTCAGGCTTCGCTGCCGGCCGTGGTCTCCGTGACCGACCAGTCGGGTGAGGCGCGCTACCCGTCGTTCAAGGGCATCATGGCGGCGAAGAAGAAGCCGGTTCAGTCCTGGGACCTTTCCGACCTGGACATCGAGGCCGAGGAAGTCGGCCTGGAGGGTGCGTTCACCAAGGTCGAGGCCGCGAACGAGCGTCCGGCCCGTACGGCGGGCACCATCGTCAAGGACGAGGGCGAGGGCGGCAAGCAGCTCGCTGAGTTCCTCGCGAGCCAGAAGTTCATCTAAAGAGCGGGCCCGCGCCCCTCTCGCCGACCGCCCCTCATCTTCCGTTTTCGCAGGAGAGCATTCCCATGGCTGAAGTCCTCGTCTACGTCGACCACGTGGACGGTGCCGTCCGCAAGCCCACCCTGGAGCTGCTGACCCTGGCCCGCCGCATCGGCGAGCCCGTCGCCGTCGCCCTCGGCAACGGCGCCGCCGACACCGCCGCCACCCTCGCCGAGCACGGCGCGGCGCGGGTCCTCACCCACGACGCCGCCGAGTACGCCGACTACCTGGTCGTGCCGAAGGTCGACGCGCTGCAGGCCGCGCACGAGGCCGTCTCCCCGGCCGCCGTGCTGGTCCCGTCCTCCGCCGAGGGCAAGGAGATCGCCGCCCGTCTGGCGCTGCGTATCGGTTCGGGCATCATCACCGACGCCGTCGACCTTCAGGCCGGTGACGAGGGCCCGGTGGCCACCCAGTCGGTGTTCGCCGCGTCGTTCACGACCACCTCCCGGGTCGTCAAGGGCACCCCGGTCATCACGGTCAAGCCGAACTCTGCCGCCGTCGAGGCCGCCCCGGCCGCCGGTGCGGTCGAGGCGCTGTCGGTGTCCTTCTCCGAGCAGGCGACCGGCACGAAGGTCACCGGCCGCACCGCCCGCGAGTCGACCGGGCGTCCGGAGCTGACCGAGGCCGCGATCGTGGTCTCCGGTGGCCGCGGCGTCAACGGCGCCGAGAACTTCTCGATCATCGAGGCGCTCGCCGACTCCCTGGGTGCGGCCGTGGGCGCCTCGCGCGCCGCGGTCGACGCCGGCTGGTACCCGCACACCAACCAGGTCGGCCAGACCGGCAAGAGCGTCTCGCCGCAGCTGTACATCGCCAACGGCATCTCCGGCGCGATCCAGCACCGCGCCGGCATGCAGACCTCCAAGACCATCGTCGCCGTCAACAAGGACGCCGAAGCCCCGATCTTCGACCTCGTCGACTACGGCGTCGTCGGCGACCTCTTCGACGTCGTCCCGCAGCTCACCGAGGAGATCAAGACCCGCAAGGGCTGAG
>NZ_JBWKFL010000166.1:0-1795 GCF_056434305.1 Streptomyces sp. NPDC044061
TACCGCGAGAACCAACGAGGACGCCAGGAACGGGATACGGCCAGGTGGCAGCGGCAACTCGTGTGAGGGAACAAGTGCCAGCCCCAGATGGCTGGACCAAGACCTTCACCGACCCTCGGCTCTGCGCGGCCATCGTCTACCGCCTCATCTTCGACGGCACCATCATCGAGACCGGCACTGACTCCTATCGCCTCGCCAGCACACGAGCCCGGGCTGAGGAACCCGCCAAGGTCGGCTGAGCGCGAAAGCTGTCGACCTTGACGTGACGACGAGGGGGTTGAGGGACATCGGGACGAAGACCGGTGCTAAAGATTGTTGTATGTGGGTTCAGCGAGTGATCGAACTGACCGGGTGGGAGCCGCTCGGGATCTCCGTCGACTGGGGGGCGATCGAAGGAGAGCTGGGCGTTCCGCTGCCGGCGGACTACAAGGAGCTCTACGAGGCGTTCAGCGGCGGCGTCTTCAGTGATTCCGTCTATTTTCTGGGACGCGACGAGGGCATCTCGTTCGACTTCCTGACACAGTGGCGGGTCTCCCTGTCAACCGACCAGGACAGCAAGCTCGGGAGCGTCTCCGCCGTCGATCCCTATGCGATCTACGCGCCGGGCGGCAAGGGGCTGGTTGAGTGGGGCTCCACCGAATGGGCCGACGAGTACTTCTGGCTGATCGATGCCGAGCGGCCGGGCGAGTACTTCGTCCTTGCGCGGTCCAATGACGTCGGCGGATGGCACCGGTATGACATGTCCACCTCTGAGTTCCTCTACCGCATCCTTGCCGATGCCGATTTTCAACCTTTCGGGATCGCGCAGTACGACCTCGGCACGACGTTCAAGCCCGGCTCCGGCGACCCCTTCGACGGCCAGCCGCTCTGACGAGAGGCTGGCCGTCCCACATTCGTGGACACGACAGTGCCGTCGTTTCTCATCGAGATCCGTGAGCCAGGTGATCACCGACTGCCTCCGGAACAGGTCGCTAAACGCTGTTCCTAGAGATCAACGAAGCCAGCTCGCCAAGTGGTGGCCGCAACGTCGGCAGTGCTGACGCCAACCCGATCTCGACCTCATTACCTGTGCGGTAATCGCGTGGTCGGGCGGGGCGCGGCAGGGTGAAGCCATCGGGTTTCGGGCCGGCGCACTCCGGCTCGGAGCCCGGCCCAACTGGCCTGAATGACAGGCCGCTTCACCGGAACGGGAGTCCCGACATGTCGATCTACGCTGCCGCTGTCGCGTGCTACTTCGAGGCGTGGAACGCCACCGACGCCGACACGCTCGCCAAGGCGGTTGCCGTGGCGTGGTCGGAGGAGGGTACCTACACCGACCCGTTGGCCGACGTGCGCGGTCACGACCAGATTGCCGCGGTCATCCGGGCGGCGCACGAGCAGTTCCCCGGCTTCGAGTTCAAACTGGCCGGTGAGGTGGACGGCAACCATCACGTCGCCCGCTTCAGCTGGGAGCTGGTGTCCACCGCCGACGGCTCGGCGCCGGTCGCCGGCTCGGACGTGGTCACCCTGGCCGAGGACGGCCGGATCATGTCCGTCCTCGGCTTCCTCGACCGGCTCCCGGAAGCCTGACGCCCCCAAGCCCTCGCCCTGGCTGAAGCAAGCCGGGGCAAGCCCGGCCCCGGAAAACTCGCGTGCCTCGCAGCCGTGATGCCCGTTAGTGTCCTGCTGTGCAGGTGCGCAGGCTGCGGCTACTTCGCCTCTTAGACCGTGTCCTACGTGGTGAGGCGGACGAGGCGTTTGTAGCAACAGAGGGCGGCGGCGAGTCCGAGAAAGGCCAGGTAGTTACGGGGATTGC
>NZ_JBWKFL010000167.1:0-1653 GCF_056434305.1 Streptomyces sp. NPDC044061
CGGCGGCCAGCTCCTCCGGGGTCGGGTTGCCTCGTACGACCTTGATGTTCATGACCGCTCCAAGGGTCCGCGGGGCTTAGAGGGGGATGTTGCCGTGCTTCTTCGGAGGCAGGGATTCCCGCTTCGTGCGCAGCTGACGCAGGCCGCGGACGATGTGGGCGCGGGTGTCGGACGGCATGATCACCGCGTCGACGTAGCCGCGCTCGGCCGCGACGTAGGGGTTGAGCAGGGTGTCCTCGTACTCCTGGATCAGGCGCGCGCGGACCGCCTCGAGATCCTCGCCGTTCGCCTCCGCCTCGGCGATGGTCCGGCGGTGCAGGATGTTGACCGCGCCCTGGGCGCCCATCACGGCGATCTGGGCGGTCGGCCAGGCGAGGTTCAGGTCGGCGCCCAGGTGCTTGGAGCCCATGACGTCGTAGGCGCCGCCGAAGGCCTTGCGGGTGATGACCGTGATGAGGGGGACCGTGGCCTCGGCGTAGGCGTAGATCAGCTTGGCGCCGCGGCGGATGATGCCGGTGTGCTCCTGGTCGACGCCCGGCAGGAAGCCCGGCACGTCCACGAAGGTGAGCACCGGGACGTTGAAGGCGTCGCAGGTGCGCACGAAGCGGGCGGCCTTCTCGGAGGCGTCGATGTCCAGGCAGCCGGCGAACTGCATCGGCTGGTTGGCGACGATGCCGACGGGGTGGCCCTCGACGCGCCCGAAACCGGTGACGATGTTCGGTGCGAACAGCGCCTGCGTCTCGAAGAACTCGGCGTCGTCCAGGACGTGTTCGACCACCGTGCGGATGTCGTACGGCTGGTTCGCGCTGTCCGGGACGAGCGTGTCCAGCTCGCGGTCCTCGTCGGTGAGGGCGAGGTCCGCCTCCTCCGGGAAGACCGGGGGCTCGGAGAGGTTGTTGGACGGCAGGTACGACAGCAGCTGCTTGACGTACTCGATGGCGTCCTTCTCGTCGCCCGCCATGTGGTGGGCCACGCCGGAGGTGGAGTTGTGGGTGCGGGCGCCGCCCAGCTCCTCGAAGCCGACGTCCTCGCCGGTGACGGTCTTGATGACGTCCGGGCCGGTGATGAACATGTGCGAGGTCTGGTCGACCATCACCGTGAAGTCGGTGATCGCGGGCGAGTAGACCGCGCCGCCCGCGCAGGGGCCGACGACCAGGCTGATCTGCGGGATGACACCGGAGGCGTGGGTGTTGCGGCGGAAGATCTCGCCGTAGGCGCCCAGGGAGGCCACGCCTTCCTGGATGCGGGCGCCGCCGGAGTCGTTGATGCCGATGACCGGGCAGCCGGTCTTCAGCGCGAAGTCCATGACCTTGACGATCTTCTGGCCGTAGACCTCGCCCAGCGCACCGCCGAAGACGGTGAAGTCCTGCGAGAAGACGGCGACCGGGCGGCCGTCGACCGTGCCGTAGCCGGTCACGACGCCGTCGCCGTACGGGCGGTTCTTCTCCAGGCCGAAGTTGCTGGAGCGGTGGCGGGCGAACTCGTCGAGCTCGACGAACGAGTCCTCGTCGAGGAGGAGTTCGATGCGCTCACGGGCCGTCAGTTTGCCCTTGGCGTGCTGCTTCTCGACGGCGCGCTCCGAGCCGGCGTGCGTCGCCTCGTCGATACGGCGCTGCAGATCCGCGAGCTTGCCCGCGGTCGTGTGGATGTCGA
>NZ_JBWKFL010000168.1:0-1597 GCF_056434305.1 Streptomyces sp. NPDC044061
TTGAGCACTGGCCTGGGACTACGTCACCGACATCAGCCGGCCCTCCCATCTACGTATCCACTCACTCCGAGCGGCCTCGTGCCGCACGACGATGCGCGTCTTGTCCGGATGCAACTCCAGACCGACCTGCGCCAATCGCTGCGCGAGAGCATCCCGCACGCGACGGGCCTGGCTCTCGCTCTTGCAGTGGATTACCGCATCGTCGCAGTACCGCTCGAAGGTCACTTGCGGGAACTCCCGCACGAGCCACGCATCGAACGCATAGTGCAGATACAGATTCGCCAATACAGGAGAAATAGCCGACCCCTGAGGAGTCCCCATTTCCCGTTGCTGCACCGAGCCGTCCGGCTTCGCCAGCGGAGCCACAAGCCACCGCTTGACGTAGAGCAGGACCCACTTCCCGTCCTCATCGACATGCCGCTCAACAGCCCTGAGCATCAGCTCATGGCCCACGCTGTCGAAGAACGCCCGGATGTCGAGATCGACCACCCAGTCGCTGCGCCAGCAACGCCGCCGGCACTGCTCCACCGCGTCCAACGCCGACCGCCTGGGCCGGTAGCCGTAGGAGTCCGGATGGAACACAGGCTCCACCCGTCTCTCCAGATACATAGCGGCCACCGTCTGAGCGATCCGGTCAGACACAGAAGGCACCCCAAGGACACGGACACCTTTTCCGCCCGCCTTGGGGATCTCGACGGCTTTCACCGCCGGAGGGAAGTACGAGCCGGACGACATCCGATTCCACAGCTTGAACAGGTTCCTCGAAAGGTTCTGCTCGAACTGCTCGATCGTGACGCCGTCCACTCCGGGTGCACCCCGATTGGCTTTGACCCTCTGATACGCCTCCCACACCATCGACTTGGGAATGTAAAACGACTTGGCCATGGCCTGCGGCCTTGATCCGTTCACCTGGCTCCTCCCGGGAACTCCGGTTGACCACCAAACAAGATCCGAGCAACCCGCCCCCTTCGCTCCACCCCCATTACAGGAGCTTCATCACTACTGCGAGGCGGTCCGTCCCCCTGCCACGCATCGGTACTCTGCCCCTCACAGTTTCAGCTGTTTGGGGTTCTCCCTTATCGCCAACCGGCCTTCAACCCGACCGGCGGCAGCATCATGGCGAGGGGTTCCCACGTTCCGCACTGGCGCCTGTCGCCGAGCTCGCGCCACCTTCATGCCGGGCCGCCACCTGGCCAGGAAAACAGGAACCTGCCAGACTCGTCCCGGGGCAACAACTGGACCCCGGTTTCGGCAACCATCCATACGCTTACGACACTTCAGCAGTGGTTCACTCGCGTTCGCCTTCTCGGCACCCACCTGACGCATCTCGTGCGCCTTTTCCGCAGTGCTCATCACCCCGGCTCATTCACCAGAGCAACCTGCGGCGGTTTGAGACCTCCCCCTGCATGGGCGGTCCCGGAGGGCCTACCTCCATCACCAGTGCAGCACCACGTCAGAAGCTTCCGTCTACATCAGAACCTCCTGTTGTGTTCGTGGCGCACGGTCGTCGGCGTACCTGACCAGGACCGGGGAATTCGGCATCGTTTCCCCGACGTATTTTCCAGAGGTGCGATAGCGAACTCCAGCGGCCTGTTCC
>NZ_JBWKFL010000169.1:0-1590 GCF_056434305.1 Streptomyces sp. NPDC044061
GATGTTCGACTTCACCGAACCCAACAGCAACGACGTCTCACGGTCCTGCCCATAGGTCGCCAGCAGCGCCTGCGCCTCGATCGGATCACCCAACGTCGTGCCCGTGCCGTGCCCCTCCACGACATCCACGTCGAGCGGCGACAGACCGGCCCCGGCGAGTGCCTGCCGGATCACCCGCTGCTGCGAAGGGCCGTTCGGCGCCGTCAGGCCGTTCGACGCGCCGTCCTGGTTCACCGCCGAACCCCGCATCACGGCAAGGATCTCGTGACCGTTGCGCACCGCGTCCGACAGCCGCTCCACCACCAGCATGCCGACACCCTCGGACCACCCGACACCGTCAGCGGAGTCGGCGAACGCCTTGCACCGGCCGTCTGCCGACATGCCTCGCTGCCGCGAGAACTCCACGAACAGCTCCGGGGTGGACAGCACGGTCACCCCACCGGCCAGCGCCAGATCACAGTCACCCGACCGCAACGCCTGGGCAGCCCAGTGCAGGGCCACCAACGAGGACGAACACGCCGTGTCGACCGTGACCGCCGGGCCCTCCAGGCCCAGCGAGTAGGCCACGCGCCCGGAGGCGACGCTGGCGGAGCTGCCGTTGCCACGGAAGCCCTCGAACTCCGGGGTGTTCAGCAGTTCCGAGTAGTCGCCGTACATGACGCCGGCGAACACACCGGTGCGGCTGCCCCGCAGCGACACCGGATCGATGGCCGCCCGCTCCAACGCCTCCCACGACGTCTCCAGCAGCAGACGCTGCTGCGCGTCCGTGGCGAGCGCCTCCCGGGGGCTCATGCCGAAGAACTCCGCGTCGAACTCCCCCGCGTCGTGCAGGAACCCGCCGGATCGGGTGTAGGACGTGCCGGTGTGCGCCGCATCGGGGTGGTAGAGGGCGTCGAGGTCCCAGCCGCGGTCGTCCGGGAAGTCGCCGATGGCGTCGACGCCCTCGGTGACCAGCTGCCACAGGTCCTCCGGCGACCGCACCCCACCCGGATACCGGCACGCCATGCCCACGATCACGACCGGATCGTCGGAGAGCGACGGCAGTGCGCCGGCGGGAACCGGGGTCTGCTCAGCGGTGCCGAGCAATTCGTCGAGCAGGTGGTGCGCGAGCGTGGCCGAGGTCGGGTAGTCGAACACCAGGGTCGCAGGCAGCCGTAACCCGGTGGCCGCGGACAAGCCGTTGCGCAGCTCCACCGCAGTCAGCGAGTCGAGGCCCAGTTCCTGGAACGAGCGCTCCGGATCGACCAGTGATCCGTCCACGTGCCCGAGCACGGTCGCCGCCCGCCCGCGCACCAGGTCGAGCACCAGGTCGGTGCGGGCCTCGGCGGGCAGGCCGGCCAGGCGGTGTGCGAGGTCACCGGCCTCGCCGGTGCGTGCGACACCACGGCGGGCCGGGGTGCGGACGAGGCCGCGCAGCAGCGCCGGCACCTCACCGGAGGCCCGCAGTCCCGCCAGGTCCAGCTTCACCGGCACGGTCGCCGGGTCAGTCGCGGCGTCGAACAGTGCCAGAGCCTCGGCACCAGCCAGCGGCAGCACACCCGAACGCCGCATACGCGCCACATCAGCCGCAGCCAACTGCTCGGTCATGCC
>NZ_JBWKFL010000170.1:0-1582 GCF_056434305.1 Streptomyces sp. NPDC044061
TCCTCCACCCGCACTACCGCGGCCTTCCGCCGCGCTTCCAGAACCGCCCGCATCGACGGCATCCGACACCCCCACGGCAACTTGATCAGCAACGAGTCGAGGGTTCCGTGACAGCCGCAATCCCATGTCTGACCAGCGGAATCCGCACACGAGGTTCGGAAAGAGAACGACCTCTAACCTTGACGTTTAATGTGGGCGGGCTTGGTGTTGCTTGATCGACTCGGCGCGTTTGACCGTCTTGCCGACGTCGTGGTGCCTGGCCCGGTGTTTGTTCTTCGAGCCTGCAGGCCGTCCCGGCCCTGGCCGGGACGGTTTCGGTGCGGCCGCTGGACGGGCCGTGGTCGCGTGGACGTTGCGAAACCCCCGCCGCACCCGGGCCGGGGTGAGTCGGCGGGGCTCGGCCGGTCGTTCCCAGGGGCGGCGTAGGTCCTCGGCGAAGGGCCGGGCGAGGCGGAGCTGGGTGTGGGCGGCGATGATGAGCCAGGTCCACAGGTCGGCGGTGTCCGCGTGGCGGACCTTCGGGGCGGTCCAACCGAGGGTCTGTTTCATGAGCCGGAAGGTGTGCTCGAGGTCGAATCTGCGGAGGAAGGACTGCCACCAGCGGTCCACGTCCGCCGCTGTCGCGGCGGTGGCCGAGCACCACAGCCAGACCGGCTTCGGGTCGCGGTCGCCCGGCAGACGCTCGACCTTCAGACGGATCAACGTGCCGTGCAGGATGGGCAGTTCCTCTTTCGCGTGGTCCAGCCAGGGTCCGCGGTGGGTGAGGCGGGGGTGCATCCGGTCCCAGGCTCTGGCCTCGGCCTTGCCGTAGCGGGTGGTGTCCGTGACGGTGGTGACCTCGGGTTCGTGCCAGCTGTCGGGCTTGGCGAAGGTCAGGACGCCGCCATGCCGGCGCGGCCGTCCGCCCTTCGGCCCGCAGCGGGCGGGGCCGGGATCGCGGAGCATGACGCGGTCCGAGCGCAGGCGTCCGACCAGGACGACGGGCAGGTCCGCCAGGGCGTGGGAGAGGTAGGCGACGTCGTAGCCGGAGTCCATGACGATCCAGATCTCCGGATCACCCGCCCGCCACTGCTGGGCCTGGATCAACCGCTCGACGGCGTCGCGCAGTTGGGCAGCGGTGACAGTGGTCGCGTCGTCCGCCGGCCCGAGGCGCACGGCGTCCAGCAACGCGACCCAAGAGGTCCGGCCGGTCTCCAGAGCGGCGACGAAGGAGTACGGCCAGCCCGGCACGAACTGATCCCGACTGCGGGCACCGCGTCCGTAGACATGGCAGAACAGCCGGTCCTCGCTGGTCGAGGCGTCAGGGCGGAGCCAGTTGCTCACGTCCACAGCCAGAACGATCCGCCCGTCGGCTGCCCTTGGCAGCGGCAGGCCCGCCAGCGCGCGCCGCAACCGGGCCGGCTCCGCCCAGCCCCGGTCCAACGCCGCGTACATCGCCCCGTGCCCGCGCCGGTGCTCGACCGCCAGCGACAGCTCGACCAGCGTCTTCACCGGCCCGTCCGCACACAGCACCGCGTCCGTGAGCTCGAAGAGCGCATCCGCACGGGCGTAAAGGCACTCGTAGAACTCGACCCGAAAGCGG
>NZ_JBWKFL010000171.1:0-1575 GCF_056434305.1 Streptomyces sp. NPDC044061
CATGCCCAACTCCCGCCGATCAAACCGAACTTGGCTTGATCATATCAAGAAAGCGCAGGTCAGAACAGATGCGAAGAGAACTCCGCCGCTGCGCGGCCCCGGTCCGAGGATCCATTCCTCCCCGGCCTGAAGGCCGGGGCCTCCTGGAAGAAGTCCGGTGATGCGATCCCGCCGGAGCTGGTGCCTGGCACGGTGGACATCATCTCGTGCCGGCACAGCTTCGAGTTCCTGGACCGGGCCCGCTTCATTACTGACGCGCGGCGCTGGCTCACCTCCACGGGCGTACTGCAGATCACGACGCACCGCGCGAGGCGAATGCCGCCGACAACTGAGCACCAGGGCCTGCGTGACGAAGAGATCGAGGGACTGCGCACGGGCTGGCGGTACATGACGACGTACGGCCTGGACGCGGGCGGCAGCCTCATCGGAATCGTGCTGCGCGGCCCACGCTGACGACTCCATTGGGAGCCCGGCCAGCACGGTCATCGACCGCTGCAGGCCCTCGCCATAGGCGATACCGCCTCTATCGAAAGCGGGCATCGTGCAGGCCCAACTGCTCGCGGATCTCGCGGCGCGACAACCCCCGGGCGCGCTCGACACGCCACGCTCCACCTCACCCGGGATTGGTCGGTAGCGGATTCGATCGCTGCGGCGTCTCCCGCAATGACCACGGCCTTGGAGCGGGCCGGCAATCAGAAACCGATCCGCTGTCGCGCGCGTGCGTAGGCGACCGTGCCCAGAAAGGACCTACGTGAACGACTACATGACCCGTCGCAGACGGCTGCTGACGTCATCCAGACCCCTGCCGGACTTGGAGGTCGTGGGATCGAGTGGCGCCTGGCTGCACCTGGCTGACGGCCGCCGGATCTTCGACGGATCGAGCGGACTGCTCTGCGCCAACGTGGGACAAAACAGCCCCAAGGTCTTCTCCCGCATCGAGGAGCAGTTTCCAAAGTACTCCTACGGTGGCGCCGCAGTAGTCCAGCCTCATGTCCAGATGGAGCTGATGGAACGTCTGTGCCGCGCCGTGGACCGCCCGGACGACTCCGTCGCGCTGACCACATGCGGGACGCTCGGCGTGGAGGTCGCGGTGGGCCTGGCGCGGAACATCACCCGGATGCGTGACGGGAAGCTCCGCGGGGACATTCTGACGTCCAACCTGAGCTATCACGGGATGAGCGCGCTGACCCTCGGTCTCGCCGGGAATCACGCCCGTCGACCCTGCCCAGAGGACGCGCTCGGCCTTGGCCCGGCCTTTCCCCCGCCCTACCCGCCCACGCACTGCCACGACGGCCGTGCGTGCGACGCCTCCTGTGCCGACGAGATCGCGCACGTGATCGACAGCAGGGGCGCGGAAAACGTCTCGGCGGTCATGATCGAGCCCGTCAACGGGAGCACCGGCGGCGCCTACGTGCCGCCTGCCGGCTACCTGCGGCGAGTGTCGGAGATCTGCAGGAAACGCGGCGTGCTGGTCGTCCAGTTTACCGACTCTCAGAGTGTCTGAATCGGCTCTGACCTGCGGTGATGCGTCACGTAGGCGTTCGCGACGTAGGGAAGACCGTTGCGTCGAGGGCA
>NZ_JBWKFL010000172.1:0-1573 GCF_056434305.1 Streptomyces sp. NPDC044061
GGCGGTGGGGTTGTGTCCGGCTGGAGCGTTGTCGCTTCGTGGTAGCGGTGACGGTGCGATGGTGGACGAATAGGTCGATGTGCTGGGCTGGCTTTATCGACGGCGGGTGCTCCGTGAGGGATGCGTCCGGTCTGTATACCGATATGTAGAGAAATTGAAAGGAGCTGACGCAGGGCATGCGTATTGAAATCGACGAGGACAAGTGCGTGGGTGGTGGTCATTGCGTGATCGCCGCGGCCGAGGTGTTCGATCAGCGTGAGGAGGACGGCGTCGTTGTGCTGTTGGACGACGCGCCGCGTGACGATTTGCATGAGGCAGTGCGGGAGGCCGCGACGCTGTGCCCCGCCGCCGCGATTCGAGTGATCGAGTGACCGGCAGACTCGACCGAGTGGTGGTTGTGGGGGCGTCCGTGGCCGGTGTGACGGCGGTGGAGACGCTGCGTCGTCACGGGTTCGACGGGTCGATCAGCCTGGTCGGTGACGAGGCGTATTCCCCGTACGACCGGCCACCGCTTTCCAAGCAGATCCTCACCGGGGACTGGGAGGCCGACCGTCTGGCCGTCCGTGATGGCGTCAGTCTGGACCGGCTGCGGGTCGAGATGCGACTGGGCACGCGCGCGGTCGCACTCGATCTGAACGAACGCAATGTCGAGCTGGACGACGGCAAGCACCTGTACTACGACGGGTTGATCATTGCGACGGGAGTCGTTCCACGCCGTCTCCCGGCAGGGCATGATCTGGCCGGAGTGCACGTGCTGCGCACCGTCGATGATGCTCTCGCTCTGCGTACGCACCTGCGCCCAGGCCGGCGCTTGGTGGTGATAGGCGCCGGTTTCCTGGGCTGTGAGGTCGCGGCCGCCGCCCGGAAGGTCGGGCTGCAGGTCAGCATTGTCGATCCGCTGGCTGTGCCCATGCAGCGGCAGCTCGGTGAAGACGTCGGCCGGCGTGTGGCCGCCCTGCATCGAGACCAGGGCGTGGAGATGCGTTGCGGTGTCGCTGTGCGGAGCCTTCTCGGTGACGGCAGCGTGAGTGGTGTGGAGCTTGCGACCGGCGAGGTTGTGCCCGCCGATCTCGTTCTCGTCGCGATCGGCTCACTACCAGCGACGGACTGGCTCACGGGCAGTGGTCTCACCCTCGACAACGGCATCGTCTGCGACTCCACGTGCCGCGCGGCGCCGGGTGTCTACGCGGCCGGAGACGTCGCCCGCTGGTGGCACGACACGCTGGGCACCCATATCCGGGTCGAGCACCGCATGAACGCAACGGAGCAAGCCGTCGCCGCGGCCACCAACCTTCTCGGCGCCGACACACCGTTCACCCCGGTGCCCTACTTCTGGACCGACCAGTACGACACACGGATCCAGGCTTACGGCACCTTCCCACCGGACTGCAAGGTGGTGATCGTCCGAGGCGACCCGGGCGAACGCCGGTTCCTCGCCCACTACATCCACGAGGACCGCATCACGGGTGTCCTGGCCTGGAACATGCCCAAGGAGCTTCGAGCCGAACGCGCACACGTCGGACAGCCCGTCGCTCATGCACCCCTGTAAACGGAGCCAGCACAGACACGCCAC
>NZ_JBWKFL010000173.1:0-1571 GCF_056434305.1 Streptomyces sp. NPDC044061
GGTCGTCGGCGTACCTGACCAGGACCGGGGAATTCGGCATCGTTTCCCCGACGTATTTTCCAGAGGTGCGATAGCGAACTCCAGCGGCCTGTTCCATGCCATGCAAGGCCACGTTCATCAGCGCGGGACTGATCACACCGCCTTGGGGCGTTCCCGCCTCGGTCGGAGAGAACCAACCGTCCTCGATAACACCGGCCTTCAGCCACCCGGCAACCATTCTCCTGGCGGGGAAATTGCCGAGCATCTCTAGAAGGTGGCGGTGGTCGATTCGGTCGAATGCCGCTGCCAGATCGGCGTCTAGCGCCCACAACCGCTTTGCATTCCTGCCTTTGGCGGTCGTGTAGATAGCAGCTATCGCGTCATGACAACCGCGCCCGGGGCGAAATCCGTATGACTTCGCCTCGAAACGCGCTTCCCACTCGGGCTCCAGCGCATTGGCCGCCAGAGCTTGAAAACCTCTGTCGACAATGACGGGAATTCCGAGCGGGCGCTTCTTTCCGTTGGCCTTGGGTATATACACGCGCCTGACGGCCTTGGGTTCCCACGAGCCGAAGCGACTCTGTATCCCCTCGGCCATTTTAGCTTTGACCTCAGGGAGCCGTACAACTTTCCCGTCGATACCCGCCGTCATGCGACCAGCATTGACCTCCGTGACCCGCCGCACACTTGCCAGTGCGTTGGCGCGGGACCGGAGGATCAACTTCTGTAGATTGCGGACCTTCTTCAGGTCCCCCGCCTTCGATGCCGTGAAGATGCGCTGCCGAAGTCGCCGTACGTCGTCCTCGACCTGCCGCCAGTTGACGGACTCCCAGTCAAGGACGTCGCCCTCAGGTCCGTTCACCGTCCCGGCGGTAGCCGACGAGGAAGCCTCGACCGCCTGCGCCTTGTTGGTGTCCAACTTGCCCCTCGGTTCCAGAGTCATTGGTCATCGGTTCTCCACAGGCCCACCTGATCCACGTCAGCACCCTTTCAGGTCGGAACATGCGTCCCTATCCGGCCAGTTATTCGGGAACCACTGACGGAGGGGCCAGTATGCGGTTCCCGGGTTCCTGCTGCCTTTCGGCCACCGGCGTTCGCTTGTTGGATCATCCTTCCCCCGCTGAGGATTTCAGCTTTCCTTGCGGTCGGCCTACCGAACGTGTACTAACTGTTCGGACCTCATCGGGATTTTCACGTTCCACACGGGTGAGATACGGCCGGGTTGGGTGCCCCCTCTACTCCGGGACGGTGGTGCTCTCCCAGCTGAAATCGTATATTCAGCTGGCACCCGCCGCTTTCCAGCGGCCAGTCCTATACCTCTCTGGAGCATTCCACCTGGAGAGGCTGACTCTAACGAAGCACTCAGTCAGGGGTTCAAGTCCTTCACCCGTCCGGCCATTCCCCTTGCCTGTAGCCCCCGGATGGAACGAAGGCCCTTGGGCTTTTCTCCTCATGCTTCAGACCCCGCAGTTACCCGCGACGCCCGTGAGGACGGGGACAGGCTCTTGAGCACTGGCCTGGGACTACGTCACCGACATCAGCCGGCCCTCCCATCTACGTATCCACTCACTCCGAGCGGCCTCGTGCCGC
The DNA here is from genome assembly GCF_056434305.1 of Streptomyces sp. NPDC044061. Taxonomy (NCBI): domain Bacteria; kingdom Bacillati; phylum Actinomycetota; class Actinomycetes; order Kitasatosporales; family Streptomycetaceae; genus Streptomyces; species Streptomyces sp. NPDC044061. The sequence continues at coordinate 1,570 of NZ_JBWKFL010000173.1, forward strand.
AC
>NZ_JBWKFL010000174.1:0-1561 GCF_056434305.1 Streptomyces sp. NPDC044061
GGTTCTGCTTTCCCGGTGAGGCTCGTGCCGAGGATGTTGTTGTCGAGGGATGGTGCCCGCCACCCCGGCCTACAGGTCGAGGCGCTACTCACTCGAGTACTCCAACACCGTGTCCTGGCCGCGCGGAGAAGCCCGGGTCACCTGAACCGTCTCCAGGTCGGATTCGGCAGCGACCACCGTCGCCCACTTCTGCGTGGTGATCTGCTCGCCCTGTTCTTCCCACCACGGCGTACGCCTGGTGATGTGTACGTCGTAGCCGATGCCGCCACAGTAAGAGGCGGACTGACGCCACAGACGCGATCACGAAGTGACACTGCGCGTTTTCCAACTTCAGCTCGAGCAGGTCAGATGCAGGGCGAGGACGGCTTGGACGAGGCTGCTGATACGGGTGGTGGAGCATCGCAGCTCGCGCCGGAGTCGCCAGGTCTTCAGAGCGGCCATGGCCTGCTCGACGAGCGCGCGAATCCTCGCGTGCGAGCGGTTGACGCTCGCGCTGCCCGGTAGACGGCTCCGGCCTGGGAAACACCCGCGCCCGCTGGCTCGGCGAGCGCATCTTCACCTGGTTCCACCAGCTCAAACGCTTACGGATCCGCTACGCGAAAGGAGCCGACCTCCCCGCGCGGGGCATGCTCCAACTCGCCTGCAGCACCATTTGCTTGAAGCGCCTCATCATCTCGTTCCTGAAATGACCAATAAGATCACTCCGTATGTCGGACGCACGATCTTTCAGACACGCTTCTTCGGTGTTTGGTCCACTGGACAAATTGTGTGAGTTTCGCCTGTTCGACGTTGGACATATTGTTGGTCGCCTAGCAGGCGGGGCGCGAAGATGATAGTTCGCGAGGGTTTGGTCGGCGCTGCTCCTGTACGGGATCACCTGCCAGCCCATGGCCGACCTGAACAAAGTGTGCCCCCGGACGGAAGCGCGGCAAGATGGCGAGCGCAAAGAAGCGCGTGGAGTCGAAATGACTGATTCGACGCCTCGTGCAGGTCCCGAGGGCAAGTATTGATGTACGAGCAGGACGGCTGGCTGGCGCCTGTTGAGGTTCTCGCTGCGGTGAAGGTGGCGCGGTTTCGGGCGCCCTTCGGTGGGTTGGTTCAGGGTAGGGTGAAGGATGGCGAGGATCGCCCGGCCCGTGAACGTACCCGGATGCTGAATGACACTCATCTGCGGGGCGCGACGAGTAAGGCTCGTTCGAAATCGCGGAACCAGCCGCGTGATGTGACGATGGGGCCAGGCTGACTGCTGACTGGCAGGTGGCACGAGGCTTGTTACGTCGGATCAGGCCACGTCATCCGGACGATGCGGGACCGCCTGGTACAGAAGGCACGTTTGAGCGGTGTGTTGTCGCGGAGTGAAGGATGCCAGCCAAGCCCGGGACATGGCGTCCCGCAACCTGGGTGATCGACGGGGGGCTCGACTGAGTCAGAAATCTGCCACGATGCCACGATTTCCCAGTGGAACACTTCGAAGGAGCGAGCGACGATGCCCGAGCTGAGGTCCCGCACAGTCACCCACGGCCGCAACATGGCGGGCGCCCGCGCCCTTATGCGCGCCTCC
>NZ_JBWKFL010000175.1:0-1560 GCF_056434305.1 Streptomyces sp. NPDC044061
TCGCTCGCCCATTCGCCGAGCAAGCGGACAAGTCGGTTCGCCCCGACGGCAGCCAATCGGAACGAATTGGCACTCGATCGCGAGAGTTTCACGCGGTCATTATTAATCCCGTTCAGGGCCAAGCAGAAGGTCAGTGCCGCGATCAGATCGGGAGTTTTCATGCCACCCAGCATCGTGTTGGCTGGTTCCTTGGACACCAAGGGCGTCGAGTACGACTTCGCTCGCCAGCGCCTGATGCAGGCCGGGCTGGACGTCGTGCTTGTCGACACCAGTGTGCTGGGCGAACCCCTCCTGCGACCGGATATCGCGCGCGAAGAGGTCGCCAGGGCAGGAGGCGCCGACCACGGCGATCTCGTGCGTCAGCACGATCGCGGTGCTGCGCTTGCCGTGATGACCGCCGGCCTGACGCAGGTCATGCGACATCTCCACACACAAGACCGAGTCGCCGGCGCCTTCGCACTCGGGGGCACCGGCGGCACGTCGGTGGCGGCAGGCGCATTTCGTGTGCTGCCAGTGGGCGTACCCAAAATGATCGTCTCGACCGCCGCCTCAGGAAACACCGAGCAATACATCGGTGAAACCGATCTCGTGCTCGTGCCCAGCATCGTCGACATCGCTGGACTCAACCACATCTCCTCGACGATCATCGCCAACGCCGCAGCTGCTCTTGCCGGGATGGTGACCTCCGGCGCCCACGCCAAGCCCCCGCCACACGACAAGGCGCGCCCCCTCATCGCGGCCTCCATGTTCGGCGTGACCACTCCATGCGTCACACGGGCGCGCGAGCGGCTGGACTCACTCGGCTACGAGGTCGTCGTCTTCCACATGACAGGCTCGGGCGGCAGGGCGATGGAAGCGCTGGTTCGCCAGGGCTATTTCGCAGGCGTCCTGGACGTCACAACGACCGAGCTGGCCGACAACCTGATCGGCGGCGTCTTCGATGCCGGTGATACCCGGCTGACCGCGTGCGCCGAGTCAGGCATTCCGCAGGTCGTCTCGGTCGGAGCGCTCGACATGGTCAACTTCGGACCGCCGGAGACCGTGCCAGACGCCTTCCACGGCCGCAACCTCTATCGGCACAACTCGGGCGTGACGCTGATGCGGACGACCGCCGACGAGATGGAGCAGCTCGGACAAATCCTCGCCAGCCGTATCCGCGCCACGAAAGGTCCGACCACGGTCTTCCTCCCACTGCGAGGCGTTTCCGCCATCGACGTCGATGGCGAGCCGTTCGCGGACCGCGAAGCCGACCGCAGACTGTTCAAGGCCATCCGCACGGGATTGACCGGCGTGGACGTCGCGATCGACGAACGCGACACCGACATCAACGATCCCGACTTCGCGGACGCCATGGTCGACGCGCTGCATGAAGCGATCGTTTCCCGCTGATCCCCGCCTCGCCGCCGCGGGCCGGGTTCCACCCAAGGAAGGGTCCCACCGATGCCATTGATTCCCCGCTCAACCATCCTGGAGCGCCTCACCAGCAAACGGGCCGCGCGCAGGCCCATCGTCGGGGCGGGCGCCGGGACCGGTCTGTCTGCCAAGAGCGAAGAACGCGGG
>NZ_JBWKFL010000176.1:0-1514 GCF_056434305.1 Streptomyces sp. NPDC044061
GTTCATCCCCGTCCTGAGCAAGGTGCGAGTCCGTCTGCCCGTTGGCCGTCCCCGCACCCGACCAGTCGCCGTGGCCGGCGATAAGGCCTACTCCTTCCGTGCCAACCGCGCCCACCTGCGTGAACGCCGCATCAAGGCGGTCATCCCGGAGAAGAAGGACCAGGCCGCCAACCGCAGGAAGAGAGGCAGCAGGGGTGGCAGGCCCGTCACCCATGACGCCGGTCTCTACCGCGATCGCAACACGGTCGAGCGGGCCATCAACAGGATGAAGGACTGGCGGGGCATCGCGACCCGTTATGACAAGACGCCCGAAAGCTACCTCGCCGGACTCCATCTCCGCGCCGCGACCATCTGGATCAGCAGCCTCCTGAAAGCACCCTGATCACAACCGGAGACAGTCCCTAGTCGCCCGCGTCACGTCGCACACCATGCTCTCGGGGCGGGCGAAGTTGGCCATCAGGTCGAGGTCGGCCCAGGCGTCCAGCGCGTCGAGTTCGCGAGAGTCCATCGCACGGGCGAGCGCCCGTAGTTCCTCAGCTCGTGGGGCAAGCGCAGGATCCTGGGCCTGGTCATCAAGGTGACGGGCAGTCACCGATCTGTCGTGCAAAACCCCCACAGGGCTCCCCTATCCTGCCCATGGCTGTCGCCAGGTCGTATGACGGATCGATGCACTGGCGGCACCGGCGAGTTTGATCGGAGCGCGCATGGCCCCCAAGCCGCATGGGCGTCGATCGGATGGATCTTCACATCCTCCACAAGAGACGATCGAGAGTAGTGCAGGGTTGTAGTGAAAGTGTGATGCTCTGTGAATTCGGTCGGGACTGACGTGACACGCAGTTGAGGGGGCGTGAGGCGGATGAGCGGGGACGGTCGTAAGCCAGGGGTCGTCCAACTGAAGCCGACGAAGGGGCGTCCCCGGGGGGGTGATCATCGAACCAGAGCCGGAGCCGGTGCCGGAATCGCGGCGGGAGCCGCACAGGACTCCGAGGGTGAACGGGAGTCCGGTCGAGCTGAGCGATTGGTCGCCGCAGGCCCGGATCGCGGGGGACGGACAGCTGCAGGTCAACTTCAACTGGTCGGCCGCAGCCAAGGCGGACCTCGACCTCAGGTGCATGGCACGTACGCGGGACGGTCGAGGCGGCGCGATCCAGCCGCTGGGTGCCAACTTCGGCTCCTTCGATCACTGGCCCTACCCGGAGCTCGATCAGGACGACCCCACCGGTCGCTCGAGGCACCGCGCGGACCATTCGTGGACTGGGCCTTATCGCTCGTCATGTAACGAGCCTCTGACCAGGAGGAGTGGCTGGCACACCAAGGGCCTCCGGAGCCGTGTGCGCAGGTTCGAATCCTGCCGGGGGCACTCGCCGAGGATCAGCAGAAATCAAGCGCTGACCAGGGCGGATGCCGACGGAAGAGGGCTGTCGGCGACGGCTGAAAAGTGGACCAGTAGCGACGCTTGAAAGTTGACCCCCTCCAGGGGGTCTGGCTCGTTGAGCCAGGCCAGGAGGAGTGGT
>NZ_JBWKFL010000177.1:0-1505 GCF_056434305.1 Streptomyces sp. NPDC044061
GGGTGGTTGTGGGGGCGGTCATGGTGCTGTGGGGCGGGTTTAAACGGGCGTAACACTTGCGACGGAAGTAGGAACCAGTGACCTACCCAGACATCGCTCTCCTCGTCGACGGGGAAGAGGTCCACGAAACCGGGGCGAGCCTGCCCATTGTCAACCCGGCCGACGAATCCGTGCTCGGACAGTTGCCGCTCGCGGACCGGTCATTGCTGGCGCGGGCCGTCACCGCCTCGGGCGAAGGTTTTGAGAGCTGGCGGGCCGCGGATCCCCGGGAACGGGCCCGTGCACTGTCGGGTGCCGCAGACATTCTCGAGGAGAGACTTCCCGAAATCAGCCGCGCTCTCACCCTCGAGCAGGGCAAGCCGCTTCGCGAATCGGACGCGGAGTGGCGTGCCACGATCGACGTCCTGCGGTGGTTCGCCGAGGAATCCACACGTATCTACGGCCGGGTGATTCCCGGTGGCGGCGGATCGCGGCACCTCGTCGTCAGCGAGCCAGTGGGTCCCGTCTTCGCACTCACCCCCTGGAACGCCCCGGCGTTGACCGTGGGTCGCAAGCTGGCACCGGCCCTGGCTGCCGGATGCTCGGTCATCCTCAAGGCAGCATCGGAAACACCATCGGCTGCCTGCACCATCGTGTCCGCGTTGCACGCCGCAGGCGTGCCTCAGCGGGCTGTGCAAGTCGTCTTCGGTGAACCCTCCGAGGTCTCGGAGTTCGTGATCAGCAGTCCGGCCATCCGGAAGGTCTCCTTCACCGGATCCACGACAGTGGGACGAATCATCGCCCGCCTCGCGGGCGACGGACTCAAACGCTCGACGCTCGAACTCGGTGGACACGCACCTGTGCTCGTGTTCCCAGACGGCGACGTGAAGTCGGCAGCGCGCGACGCCGTGCTGTGGAAGTACCGCAACGCCGGGCAAATATGCGCCTCGCCAACCCGGTTCCTGGTGCACGAGTCCGTGATCGACGAGTTCACCGATGCCTTCGTCTCCGCGGCCTGCGAGATCCGGATCGGCAACGGTCTCGACGAGGACACCGACATGGGCCCATTGATCTCACGTCGACGCGTCGAGGCTGTCGATGCCCTCGTCAAGGATGCCGTCCACAAAGGTGCCACACTCCTGACCGGGGGCATCGGACCGGAACCGAACGGCTTCTTCTACCGCCCCACCGTGCTCGGCAGGGTGAGCAAAAACGCGCTGATCATGTCGGAGGAACCATTCGGTCCAGTCGCACCGATCACATCATTCGCCACCTACGAAGAAGCGATCGCCGAAGCCAACTCCGTCCCAGTCGGCCTCGCTGCCTTCGTCATAACCGGATCCAACCGAATCGCCCGCGCAGCGACACACGATCTCCAGGCCGGAGTCGTGGGAATCAACGACTACAACTGCTCACGCTGCGAGATCCCATTCGGCGGCGTCAAGGACACCGGCTGGGGCCAAGAGGGCGGAACAGAGGGAATCGAACCCTACCTGATCCACAAAACAGTACTCAGCGCCTGATCA
>NZ_JBWKFL010000178.1:0-1451 GCF_056434305.1 Streptomyces sp. NPDC044061
CCTAGTAGGGCTTGGTCAGGTTCACTCGCTAGTGGCGTGTCCGTTTGATCGGATGGGCCGTTGACCGGGTGTGATGGGTGGGGAGTTGGCCGCGGTCCGGTGTGATCTGGAGGACTTCGCGGCGGAGATGTTCGAGCCATTCGCGCGGGCGGATCAACGCCGGTGGGGCGAGGTCTATCTGCGGGGCCTGCTGCTGGAAGGGCGGCGCAAGTCGGTGGAACCGATGGCCGCCCGGCTGGGCGAGGACGGCAACCGGCAGGCCCTGGCCCACTTCGTCACCTCCAGCCCGTGGGACGCGGCGCATGTGCGGGCCCGCCTCGCCTGGCGGATGCAGCAGGTGATCAAGCCCACCGCGCTGATCGTCGATGACACCGGGTTCCTCAAGGATGGGGACGCGTCTGCGTGCGTGGCCAGGCAGTACACCGGCACCGCGGGCAAGGTCACCAACTGCCAGGCCGGCATCTCGCTGCACGTGGCCTCCGACGGCGCCTCGGCGGCCATCGACTGGCGGCTGTTTGTGCCCGAGAGCTGGGATCCAGCCTCGCCGAAGGCCGATGCGGCCAAGGTGGCCCGCCGCGACAGGTGCGGCATCCCCGAAGAGGTCGGCCATGTCGAGAAGTGGCAGCTGGCCCTGGACATGATCGACGAGACCCGGTCGTGGGGCATCGATGTCCCGCTCGTCGTCGCAGACGGTGGTTACGGCGATGCGGGCGCCTTCCGGCTGGGCCTGGAAGAACGCGGCCTGCACTACGTGGTGGGCATCTCCACCACGACCACTGCCCAGCCGGAAGCGGCACGGCCGCACACCCCGCCCTACAACGGCCGCGGCCCCCAGCCCCAACCCGCCTATCCCGAGGTGGCCCAGACGGTGAAGCGACTGGTCATCGCGGTCGGCCGGCAGGCTGCCCGGTCGGTGCAGTGGCGGGAGGGCTCGCGTCCCGGCAGCGGCCGCAGCGGCTTCAAGCGCATGTACTCACGCTTCGTGACCCTGCGGATCAGGCCCGCCGGACGCGTGATCCGCAGGGCCGCCGGCGGCCCGGAGCTGCCGGTGCGTTGGCTGCTGGCCGAATGGCCCGCCACCGAGCCTGAGCCGGTGCAGTTCTGGCTGTCCGACCTGCCCGCCGACACCCCGCTGGCCACCCTCGTGCGCACCGCGAAGCTGCGCTGGCGCATCGAGCACGACTACCGCGAGATGAAGCAGGCCCTTGGTCTGGCCCACTTCGAGGGCCGCACCTGGCGGGGCTGGCACCACCACGTCACCCTCGTCTCCGTCGCGCACGCCTTCTGCACCCTCCAGCGCATCACCCGGTCCCCAAAAGAGACGGCGTCGGCCTGAGCCTCTACCGGGTCGCCCGCGAACTGCAGTTACTCCTCGCGGTCTGGACCGGCGCCTGCCCCACCTGTCACCGCAACACGCCAGACCTGATACCGACCTGACCAAGCCCTACTAG
>NZ_JBWKFL010000179.1:0-1448 GCF_056434305.1 Streptomyces sp. NPDC044061
CAATGCCGTTGCATTACGGGCCCGCGAGTTGAGGTCTTGTGATGAGGATGGCTTGCACGCCGGTGCGGGTCGGTTGGGGCCAGGCATGGTGTTCGGCCCGTTTGAGCTGGTAGTTGGACATCTTGCGTTTCACGACGCGGGGCTGGCTGCGGCGCCGTCTGACGGGCAGGAGCCGTTCCAGGAGATCCTGCTCGAGCATCACCAAGGCCTTGACGAGGAGGTCAGGGGGAAAAGCTGCCCGGCGTGACGGTCACGCTGCGCCGGGCAGAGCGCAGGGTTTCGGTGAAGGACACCCGATCGGGGTCCAGACCACGCGTGGCTGCCGTTCTCAGCATGAGTTCGCGCAGTGCGTGGTGGACCAGCAGGTGTGCCCAGATCTGCTGACGGACACCGTCGGGGGTTTTGCTGCTGAGGACGACACGGGCGCCGCGCTGATGGGTTTTGATCTCGGCGAAGACGGACTCGATCTCCCAGCGTTCGCGGTAGAGCGCGGCCAGTTGCCGGGCTGGATGGCGTCGGGCGTCCAGCAGGGTGGTGACCAGGCGATAGCCGTCAGCTGTGCCCTCACTGCACTGGTCCTTGAGCTGGTAGGCCAGGACACGGACCACGACCGGCTCGTTTCGGGTGGGGCCGGTGCTGGCCCGGATCTGTGAGAGCCATGACCCGTCACGGAACTGCTTGGTGACCGGCAGGACGCGGTTGGCGGGCACTCGCCACAGCAGATCGGCGCCGGTGGCGGTGAAGGCCTGCCACAACGGGACACCGAGGAACTCACGGTCGGCCAGGACGAGCCGGCCCGGGCCGAGTGAACGCGGCAGGCGGCCGACCAGGGTGACTTCCCCGGTGCGGCAGCCGGCGAGTTCCGCGTCCAGCACCGCATGGCTGCCCACCTCCACCAAAGCAGCCATCCGCACCTGCGGGAACGCGCTCTTGCCAGGCCCGCGGCCGTTGCCCGGACGTCCGAAGGCGGCCTCGTTGGCTTCGCTGTCCGCGACGTCCCAGCAGGTCCCGTCCACCGCCATCAGCCGCAAGCCCCGCCAGAACGCACCGGGTGTCGCCTCGGTGGCCATCGGCCTGGCGGTCGTGGCAAACAGCACCCGCAAGGGCTCGGATCCCAGCCGCTGCCGGGCCCGGAACAGCGAGGACTTCGCCGGCACATGCCAGCCGCCCAGCACCCCCTGGCCCCGCAGACCCTCCACCAGGTGCCGCATCACTTCCAGATACGGAGCCGGAGAGAACAACGCCAGCCCCAGCACGAAGTACACCACCAGCCGCGCGGGAAGCAGCCGTCTGCGTCGCTCCACGCACCCGCAAGCGGCCACCACCCGATCCACCAACCCCGGTGGATACACCCAGGTCAACAGCCCCAGGCCCGATAACTCAGACACGCACGCAGACACCCGAACCACCCCCCGGGACCACTACCCAGGAACCCACGTCCGAGGCCT
>NZ_JBWKFL010000180.1:0-1438 GCF_056434305.1 Streptomyces sp. NPDC044061
TCTCAGAGTGCGGGATGTGGCGTTCCGTCGGTCTTGTCATCGCTGGATGGTGTGACGTTGGGGCATCGCTGCCGGTCAGGAGTTCGGGGTTCGCTTGAGTTATGGCATGAGCATGCGCAAGCCGTACCCGAGCGATCTCACCGATGAGCAGTGGGAGCTCGTCGAACCCGTGATCACGGCATGGAAGGCCCGGCATCCGTCGGTCAGCGGGCATCAGGGGAAGTACGCGATGCGGGAGATCGTGAACGCGATCCTCTACCAGAACCGCACGGGGTGTCAGTGGGAGTTCCTGCCCCATGACATGCCCCCGCCCGGAGCGGTGAAGTACTACTTCTACCTCTGGCGCGACGAGGGCACCGACCAGGACATCCATGACCTGCTGCGCTGGCAGCTGCGGGAGAAGCGGAAACGATTAGCCGACCCGAGCCTGGTGGTCCTGGACACGCAGAGCATCCACGTGGCCGTCGGCGTTCCGGCCACGACGACAGGCCGGGACGCCGCGAAAAGGGTGCCGGGCAGGAAGAGATGCCTGGCCGTAGACGTGTTGGGCCTCGTCATCGACTGCGTCGTCCTGCCCGCGTCCGCGCACGAGAACACCGCCGGCATCGCCCTGCTGGACGGTGTCCATGAGCAGTGCGACACAGTGAAGAAGGCCCTGGTCGATCAGGGCTTCAAGAAGAAGGTCGTCGATCACGGCAAGAACCATGGCATCGACGTCGAGATCGTCGAGCGCAACCCGGACGACAAGGGCTTCGTTCCGCAGGCCAAGCGGTGGATCGTGGAGCAGACGAACGGGATCCTGATGTTCTACCGCCGTCTCGTACGCGACTACGAACACCGCCCCGCCTCCTCCCGCTCCCGCGTTCTGTGGGCGATGACCTCCGTCATGAGCCGCCGCCTCACCGGAGCCACCATCGCCTCCTGGAGGACCGCATGAGCGAGAACCCACAGGTCAAAGCCATCCTGGAACACATCGAAACCCGCGAGCGCGAACTGGCCGACCAGGCCGGGCAGTTCCGGGCCCGCATCGAAGAACTCACCCGGCAGCTCGGCGAACTCGACGCGGAGAGCGAGAACCTCCGCATCACCCGCAAGACCCTCCTCACTCTCCCGCTGCCCTCACCCGCCACCGGGCCGGACCGCCCCGACATCCCGGACCACCCCGCCTACCAGCAGATCCTCACCGCCCTGGCCGACGCGGGCCGACCGATGCGCGCCCGCGACCTCTGCCAGGCCCTCGACCTGCCGATCCTCCCGAAGAACACCGAAGGTATCCGCTCCAAACTGAAACGCCTGGTCGGCCGAGGCATCCTCATCGAACCCGAACCCGGCTTGTTCGCCCGCCCCGACGCCTGAGGACTACCCCCCCACCCGCGACCAGCGGCCCTTCCCCAACCTCAACCACGAAACGGACAAGAGCTCACATCCCGCACTCTCA
>NZ_JBWKFL010000181.1:0-1438 GCF_056434305.1 Streptomyces sp. NPDC044061
GGACCAGGGCTCCGTCGTTCTCGCGGTTGGGCCGGTTGATGGGTGATCAGGTGGCTTTTTGCGGGGCTGGTGGGTTGCCCCGGGCCGAATGCGGAGGCAGGCACGACCTCCGGTGATCATGAGGTGTCGAGTCCCTGATCACCACAACGGAAGACCGTGCCTGCCTCCACATTTTCGCCGATCCCCGCGTCTCTGGTCCAGCTCGGCTCCGCTGACACTGTCAGGGAACCGGACATACCCTCCCTGCTCCGGCACCTCGAGCGGGTACCCGACCCGAGGATCCGGCGCGGACGCCGTCACCCGCTCACCTACGCCCTCGCCCTGGCGGCCTGTGCGATCCTTGCCGGCGCCCGTTCCCTGACCGCAATCGCCGAGTGGGCCGCCGACCTGCCCCGCGATCTGCTCGCCCGCACCGGGGCCCGTGTCCTCGACCCCGATCCCGGCCTTGCCTGCCGGGCGCCGTCCGAGGCCACCTTCCGCCGGATTCTCCAACGCCTCGACGGCGACGCCCTCGACACCGCCATCAGCTCCTACCTGCGCGAACGCGCCCACCAGCAGACGGAGTCGGACAGGCAGCCAAAAGAGAAGGAGCTGGTCCAGGTCGCCGTCGACGGCAAGACGCTGCGGGGCGCCGTCCGTCCCGACGGCAGGCAGGTCCATCTGGTCTCCGCCTTCCGCATGGACGGAGTCGTCCTCGCCCAGCGCGAAGTGCCGTCGAAGACGAACGAAATCACCGCGTTCAAGCCCCTCCTCGCGCCCCTCGACCTCGGAGATCACGTGATCACATTCGATGCCCTGCTCACCCAGACCGATCTGGCCCGTTTCCTCGTCGAGGAGAAGAATGCCCACTACATCGCGGTGCTCAAGGCGAACCACCCTGGCCTGCACCAGCTGGTCAAGCAGCTGCCCTGGCGCGACGTCCCACTCGGTCACCGCAGCCGGGACGCCTCCCGGGGCCGCGACGAAATCCGCCGGATCAAGGCCGCCACCGTGTACCGGCTGCCGTTCCCGCACGCGGCGCAGGCACTGCAGATCGTCCGCCGCACCGTCCGGGACGGGAAGACCACCATCGACCGCGCCTACGCGCTGACCAGCCTGGACACCCTCCACGAGCAGGCCGCGGAGCTCGCGGCATTCGTAAGGCGGCACTGGTGGATCGAGAACAAAGAGCACCATGTCCGCGATGTGACGTTCGGGGAGGACGCCTCCCGCGTCCGCACCGGCACCGCACCCCGCGCCCTGGCCGGCCTCCGCAACCTCGCCCTCGGCACCCTCCGCCTCGACGGCTGGACCAACATCGCCAAAGGCCTCCGCCACCACAGCCGCAGCCTCGACCGGCCACTCACTGCACTGGGCATCGACTGACACAACCCCATCAGCCAGGCAACCCTGACATCACGCCGCAACGGAACCGATCACGAGAACGACGCGACCCTGG
>NZ_JBWKFL010000182.1:0-1433 GCF_056434305.1 Streptomyces sp. NPDC044061
CGGTAGTTCGTTAAATCCGGAGGTAGAGGTCGATGCCGTGTCCGGTGGTGACCGCGTCGATCAGGGCCTGGAGCTCATGGGGTGGTTCCGTGTCCGTCCATGCTTGCCACCATCGGGTGAGGGTGATGGCTGGGGTGAGCCAGGACCGGATGGCGCGTAAGGCCCTGGGCCAGCAGGGCTGTTGGGCCTGGTGGGGTATGTCTGGTCCCCCTCTCTGGCCCCTCCTCGGGACAGGGGTCCGGCGCGGTGGCATCCAGCGGTCCGGGTGGAGCGAACCATTGGTCCCAGCAGAATGAGAAGGCACAGTTGACCAGGGTCTGGTGGCGGCGGATGGCGCGGTCGGAGCGGACCTGGAAGTCGGCCCAGCCCAGTTCGTCCTTGATCTGTTTGTAGCTCTGCTCGATCCACGGTCGCAGTCCGTAGAGGCGGACGATCTCGGCGAGGTCGGCCGGCGGGTGCGGACTGGCCGTGGCGTGGGGTGCGTCGGGGTGGGGAAGGTTGGTGGCCAGGTACCAGGTGGCTTTCTCCGGCAGCCGGGCTGGGTCGGTGGTGGCCACGACCAGTCGGCAGGGTGAGTCGGGGCCGTATCCGCCCAGGCGGGCATCGGCGGCCCACCAGGTCTCGGTGTGCCCGTCGCGGAAGTGACGCTCCACGGGCGTCCAGTCCCCGGGATGCTTGGCGTCGCGCCAGGTCAGGGCGTGGGCGGCGTCGATGGGGGTGTGCGGCTGGTCGGCCGGAGCCCAGGTGCCGCGGTGCGGCTTGAGCGCGACCACGTAGGCCAGGCCGGCCTCCCGTAGTGCGAGGTACCAGTCGTCGCTGACAGAGTAGGCGCAGTCGGCGACGACGGCCCGACAGCCGAAGCCCGCCTCCTTCCCGCGGGCCGCGAGAGCAGCGGCCAGCTGCGGTTTGGTGCGGAAGGCCGGGTCGGAGCGGCCGCGGGCGAAGTGGTGGGCAGGGGTGTAGGGAGTCGCGTGCAGCGGGTAGTACACGCGGCCGTCGGTCCACACCGTGGTCACCGTGACGATGCCGTTGTCCGTCTTGCCCAGCCGGCCCAGCCACTGCCGGCCCACGTGCGCGGTCGCCGTCCCGTCCTTGCGGTCCCCCGAGTCGTCGATCACGATGACCCCGCCGTCGTGCGGAGCCGTCGCCGGCTGATCGCGCAGCAGCTCAAGCCGCCGGTCGTTGACCTGCTCGGCTTCCCAGGGCGACTCGGACAGGAAGAACTGCAGCCGCTGCACCCCCGGCATCCCCGCACCTGCCACCGGTTCCGCCCCTGCCAGGCAGGTGATCGTCTTGTTCCGCTCCCGCGGCGCCAGCAGCCCGGTCAGGTACTCGCGAAACCCTCGCCGCTGGGCCAGGCTGAAGAAGAGGTCGTCGAACCGGGCCGCGTAGTCCTCCAACGGCCCCGGCGCGGGCGGACACGGACGGCGAGC
>NZ_JBWKFL010000183.1:0-1398 GCF_056434305.1 Streptomyces sp. NPDC044061
TCCTGGAGCGCCTCACCAGCAAACGGGCCGCGCGCAGGCCCATCGTCGGGGCGGGCGCCGGGACCGGTCTGTCTGCCAAGAGCGAAGAACGCGGGAGTAGCTCCAGGAGCAGTAAAGCGCCGCTTCGGGCGTACTCTTCGCCAGCATCGTGCTGGCAGTGATCCCTTTCAGACGTCGTGTTGCAGCGATCTTTTACCAGTAGCCTCATGTCTGGAGTCTTGCGATGACCGTGACCTACCAGTTTGAGTACCCCGAGCGGCTGCGGTGCGCCTTCATCGGCGCGGGCGGGCACTCGTACCGTAATGTCTATCCCACTTTCCAGTATGCGCCGGTGGACCTGGTGGCTGTCTGCGATGTCCGCCTCGACCGGGCCGAGGCGTATGCGCAGAGATTCGGCGCACCAGCAGCGTACGACGATCACCGCGAGATGCTCCAGACCGAACAGCCGGACGCGGTATTCATCGTTACCTCTTACACCGCGGAGGGCGAGGTGGAGGCGACGGCGCTCGCGGAGGACTGCCTCCGAGCTGGAGCCCACGTCTGGATGGAAAAGCCGACCGCGGCCGGGATCGTTCAACTGGACCGGCTGCAGGCGGCCGCCGACGCGACCGGGTGCACAGTGATGACAGGATTGAAGAAGATCTTCACACCAGCGATGGAGAAGGTCAAGGCGATCCTGAGTACCCCTGCGTTCGGCACGGCGACCTCGATCTCAGTGCGCTACCCGCAAGCGCTGCCGGCCCCAGCTGACCGCTGCGACGACGTCAAGATGATCGGGTTCCTCGACCACATTTTCCACCCCGCCGCCATCCTCACCTACCTCATGGGACCGGTACGGCGTCTCAGCTATGAATGGGAGCCACGGACCGGAGCGAGCGTCTCGAGCCTGCTGTTCGAGTCGGGCGCGGTCGGCACATTGCATCTGGCGGCTGGTTCCGCGACCGGCGCCCCCCTCGAGCGTGTCGAGGTGATCGGCACCGGTGCCAACGTCGTTGTGGACAACGGGGTTCGACTCACCTACTACCGCGCCGGGGCCGACCTGCCGTACGGACGCTCGGCGTCCTTCGTCACCGACGACGCCGTGGCGCCCTTGCACTGGGAGCCGGAGTTTTCGCTCGGCCAGCTCTACAACAAGAACCTCTTCTACCTTGGCTACGTGCCTGAGGTCGTGCACTTTTGCGAGAGCCTGCTGGCCGGGAAGCCACCGGAGAAGGGCACGCTGGCTGACGCGCGAGAAATCCTGAAGTTGTACGAGCTGTATCGCCAACTGCCATCCGGCACGCCGGCCAGACCGGAATAGGGAGCTAAGCTTGAAATTAAAGGTTTCCCCTCGGTCCTCAGGGTCGAGGGGTGTCCTTTTTGTGCTGGTGTTTGCCGACGGGGTGGCGGGGTGCTGGG
>NZ_JBWKFL010000184.1:0-1388 GCF_056434305.1 Streptomyces sp. NPDC044061
AAGGTGCTCATCGCCAACCGTGGCGAAATCGCTGTCCGCGTGGCCCGGGCCTGCCGGGACGCCGGGATCGCGAGCGTGGCCGTATACGCCGACCCGGATCGGGACGCTCTGCATGTCCGCGCCGCGGATGAGGCGTTCGCCCTGGGCGGTGACACTCCAGCCACCAGCTACCTGGACATCGACAAGGTGCTGAACGCCGCGCGTGAGTCCGGTGCGGACGCGATCCACCCTGGTTACGGGTTTCTGTCGGAGAACGCCGACTTCGCTCAGGCGGTCCTGGACGCCGGTCTGAACTGGATCGGCCCGCCGCCGCAGGCGATCCGCGACCTGGGCGACAAGGTCGCCGCCCGGCACATCGCCCAGCGTGCCGGCGCCCCCCTGGTGGCCGGCACCCCGGACCCGGTGAGCGGTGCCGGGGAGGTCGTGGCCTTCGCGGAGCAGCACGGCCTGCCCATCGCGATCAAGGCCGCCTTCGGTGGCGGCGGCCGCGGCCTGAAGGTCGCCCGCACCCTCGAAGAGGTCCCCGAGCTGTACGAGTCCGCCGTCCGTGAGGCGGTGGCCGCGTTCGGCCGCGGCGAGTGCTTCGTGGAGCGCTACCTGGACCGTCCGCGGCACGTGGAGACCCAGTGCCTGGCCGACAAGCACGGCAACGTGGTCGTCGTCTCCACCCGTGACTGCTCGCTGCAGCGCCGCCACCAGAAGCTGGTGGAGGAGGCGCCCGCGCCGTTCCTGTCCGAGGAGCAGGTCGCGGAGCTGTACCGGGCCTCGAAGGCCATCCTGAAGGAGGCCCGCTACGAGGGCGCCGGAACCTGTGAGTTCCTGGTCGGCCAGGACGGCACGATCTCCTTCCTGGAGGTGAACACCCGCCTGCAGGTGGAGCACCCGGTGACCGAGGAGGTCGCCGGCATCGACCTGGTGCGCGAGATGTTCCGCATCGCCGACGGCGAGGAACTCGGCTACGACGACCCCGCCCTGCGCGGACACTCGTTCGAGTTCCGGATCAACGGCGAGGACCCCGGCCGCAACTTCCTGCCGGCCCCCGGCACGGTCACCGCCTTCGCCCCGCCCTCGGGCCCGGGCGTCCGCCTGGACGCGGGCGTGGAGTCCGGCAGCGTCATCGGCCCGGCCTGGGACTCGCTGCTGGCCAAGCTGATCGTCACCGGCCGCACCCGCAAGGAGGCCCTGGAGCGGGCCGCCCGCGCCCTGGACGAGTTCCAGGTCGAGGGCATGGCCACCGCGATCCCCTTCCACCGCGCGGTGGTACGGGACGCGGCGTTCGGCCCGGAGCTGACCGGCTCCGAGGACCCCTTCACGGTCCACACCCGGTGGATCGAGACCGAGTTCGTCAACGAGATCAAGCCGTTCGCGGCCCCGGCCGATGCCGAGGC
>NZ_JBWKFL010000185.1:0-1371 GCF_056434305.1 Streptomyces sp. NPDC044061
TAGGGGCTTTGCCGCACAAAGCACCGTCACAGTTCTGACCGCCCACCGGACCGGTGTCAGCCACCAGACCCAGTCCAAGGAGCCTCGTGACCGTCACCAGCATGCCTCAGCTGACGCTGCCCACGCAGCCAGTCCCGGACCCGGCCGAGGAGGTGGTCCTGGGGGTGGACACCCACAAGGACGTCCACGTCGCCGCTGTCATCACCACTCTGGGCGCCTCGCTCGCCCACCAGGAGTTCCCGACTACCGCTGCGGGATATCGTCAACTACTCGTCTGGGCAAGGTCGTTCGGTGTCCTGCATCGGGCCGGTGTCGAATGCACCGGATCCTACGGAACCGCGCTGACCCGGTACCTGCGCAGGGCAGGCATCGAGGTCGTCGAAATCAACCAGCCCGACCGTGCCACCCGGCGCAAGCGCGGCAAGACGGATGCCGTCGACGCGGACGCAGCCGCCCGCGCAGTACTGTCCGGACGCGCCACCACCGTGCCGAAGACCGCGGACGGCCCCGCAGCGGACATGCGGGTCCTGCGGCTGGCCAAGGAATCGGCCGTCAAGGCCCGTACCCAAGCGCTGAACCAGCTCAAGGCCGTCCTGCTGGCCATCGACCCGGACCTGCGCGAACTGCTCACTGGCCTGAGCAATCCTGCGCTGGTCGCCACCTGCGCGGCCCTCGATGCCGATGACCGGGGTGAGGCCGTCTTCACGATGCGAATGCTCGCCCGCAGAGTCCAGCACCTGTCCGACGAGGTCAAAGAGCTGACCCGGCGCACCACCAGGGCCGTCCGCTCCTGCCGGCCCCAGATGCTGGACCTGGTCGGTGTCGGGCCCGACAGCGCCGCGGTCCTCCTCATCGCCGCAGGTGACAACCCTGACCGGATCACTGACGAGGCATCCTTCGCCGCCCTGTGCGGCGTCAGCCCGGTCGAGCAGTCCTCCGGCAAGACACAACGACGGCGCCTGAATCGCGGAGGCAACCGCCAAGCGAATGCCGCCCTCTACCGCATCGTGATGACCCGCATACGCTGGGACGAACGCACCCAGAAGTACCTGCAGCGACGCACCGCCGAAGGCATGTCCAAGCGCGAGATCATCCGGTGTCTCAAGCGGTACGTCGCGCGCGAGCTCTACCGCCACATCCAACCCCTGGCCACCAGCCAATTTCCGTCCTTGGCTTGACGAAACATAGGGGCTTCTACGTCACCCACAAGACCCCCGAGATCCAGAAGTGGCTCGCCCGGCACCCCCGCTTCCACGTCCACTTCACGCCGACCGGCTCCTCCTGGATCAACCAGGTCGAGCGGTGGTTCGGCCTACTGACCGACAAACTCATCCGCCGCGGCGTCCACACCTCCGTCCAGGCTCTCGAAAA
>NZ_JBWKFL010000186.1:0-1369 GCF_056434305.1 Streptomyces sp. NPDC044061
GTGGGGAAGCCGTAGCGAAAGCGAGTCCGAATAGGGCGACTTTAGTAGCACGCTCAAGACCCGAAGCGGAGTGATCTAGCCATGGGCAGGTTGAAGCGGAGGTAAGACTTCGTGGAGGACCGAACCCACCAGGGTTGAAAACCTGGGGGATGACCTGTGGTTAGGGGTGAAAGGCCAATCAAACTCCGTGATAGCTGGTTCTCCCCGAAATGCATTTAGGTGCAGCGTCGTGTGTTTCTTGCCGGAGGTAGAGCACTGGATAGGCGATGGGCCCTACCGGGTTACTGACCTTAGCCAAACTCCGAATGCCGGTAAGTGAGAGCGCGGCAGTGAGACTGTGGGGGATAAGCTCCATGGTCGAGAGGGAAACAGCCCAGAGCATCGACTAAGGCCCCTAAGCGTACGCTAAGTGGGAAAGGATGTGGAGTCGCACAGACAACCAGGAGGTTGGCTTAGAAGCAGCCACCCTTGAAAGAGTGCGTAATAGCTCACTGGTCTAGTGATTCCGCGCCGACAATGTAGCGGGGCTCAAGCGTACCGCCGAAGTCGTGTCATTGCAGCATATAGCCCCAACGGGTGCTGTGATGGGTAGGGGAGCGTCGTCTGCCGGGTGAAGCAGCACCGGAAGGTAGTTGTGGACGGTTGACGAGTGAGAATGCAGGCATGAGTAGCGATACAAACGTGAGAAACGTTTGCGCCGATTGACTAAGGGTTCCTGGGTCAAGCTGATCTGCCCAGGGTAAGTCGGGACCTAAGGCGAGGCCGACAGGCGTAGTCGATGGATAACCGGTTGATATTCCGGTACCCGCTGTGAAGCGTCAAACATCGAGCATCGTGATGCTAAGGCCGTGAAGCCGCCCTGATCTCTTCGGAGTTGAGGGGAGTGGTGGAGCCGCCGAACCAAGCGGTTAGTAGGTGAGTGATGGGGTGACGCAGGAAGGTAGTCCATCCCGGGCGGTGGTTGTCCCGGGGTAAGGGTGTAGGCCGGTGTGTAGGCAAATCCGCACACCTTGTGGCTGAGACCTGATGCCGAGCCGATTGTGGCGAAGTGGATGATCCTATGCTGTCGAGAAAAGCCTCTAGCGAGTTTCATGGCGGCCCGTACCCTAAACCGACTCAGGTGGTCAGGTAGAGAATACCGAGGCGTTCGGGTGAACTATGGTTAAGGAACTCGGCAAAATGCCCCCGTAACTTCGGGAGAAGGGGGGCCAGCTCCGGTGATCCGATTTACTCGGTGAGCTGGGGGTGGCCGCAGAGACCAGCGAGAAGCGACTGTTTACTAAAAACACAGGTCCGTGCGAAGCCGTAAGGCGATGTATACGGACTGACGCCTGCCCGGTGCTGGAACGTTAAGGGGACCGGTTAGCTC
>NZ_JBWKFL010000187.1:0-1325 GCF_056434305.1 Streptomyces sp. NPDC044061
CTGAGGTTCCCCCGAGATGCGGAGTGAGGTGACAGCGGGTCAGATGGTTCTCATGAAAGGACCTGTGACCATGGCTGCTCCCAGAAAGTATCCGCCGGAGTTGCGTGAGCGTGCGGTGCGGATGTACCGCACGTCCGAGCCGAGGCCCGTGATCCGCCGCATGGCCGAGGAACTCGGTGTGCATCCCGAGGCCCTGCGCGGCTGGATCCGCCAGGCCGAGGCCGATGCCGGCGAGCGCGACGACCTGCTGACCACCGACGAACGCGCGGAGCTTGCGGCCCTGCGCAAGGAGAACGCGCAGCTCAAGCGGGCGAACGAGGTCCTGCGCACGGCCTCCGCTTTTTTCGCGGCGCAACTCGACCCGACCCGGCCCAGGTGACGGCGCTCGTTGATGAGCACCCGCATCTGGAGGTCGAGTGCGTACTCCGGGAACTGCACATTCCCTCCTCCACCTATTACCGATGGCGCCGGCGCGAGAAGGAGCCGTGCGAGCGGCAGCGCCGCGACGTGGAGCTGACCGAGCAGATCCGGCAGATCCACCAGGAGTCCGGCGGGATCTACGGCTCGCCGCGCGTGCACGCCGTCCTGCGGCGGGAAGGCGTCCGCGTGGGCCGCAAGCGGGTCGAGCGGCTGATGCGCCAGGCCGAGCTGGCCGGGATCAGCCCGCGCCGCAAGGGCTTCACGCGTCGCGATCCCAAGGCCGCCCTCGCCCCCGACCTGGTCAACCGCGACTTCACCGCCCAGGCACCGAACCGGCTGTGGGTCACGGACCTGACGATGATCTCCACCGGTGAGGGCCCGCTGTGGCTGTCTGCGATCCGAGATGCCTTCTCCCGCCGCGTGGTGGCCTGGGAGACCTCTGCCCGCGCGGACGCGGACCTGGTCCTCACCACGCTCGAGTACGCCCTGGCCAGCCGCGAGGTCGTGCCGGGACAACTGATTCACCATGCCGATCACGGCTGTCAGTACACATCGATCAAGCTCACAACGCGGCTTCTGCGAGTGGGAATTGAGGCATCCATGGGTTCTGTGGGGGATTCCTACGATAACGCCCTCGCGGAGAACCTCTGGATACTGATCAAGACCGAGGGCATCCGCGGCCGCACCTTCGCCACCCGGGCCGAGGCGAACCTCGCGCTGTTCGAGTACATCGATGGCTTCTACAACAGCCGGCGCATCCAGAAGCGGCTTGGCTGGCTCAGCCCGATCGAGTTCGAGGAGAAGCACTACGCCAACCAGGCAACGGCTGAACGAACGAACCGCACACTACTTCAACCTGCCCTGACCAGCTGATCAGCACCTGCCGCACAGCGGGGGAACCTCAG
>NZ_JBWKFL010000188.1:0-1286 GCF_056434305.1 Streptomyces sp. NPDC044061
CAGGGCTCCGTCGTTCTCGCGGTTGGCCCTGGAGCTGCGGGTATGGACCCGTTATCCCAAGTCGGCGGTGGTGGGCGGTTGGTGACGGGCGACGGATACGCGTGCAGGCACGGCTTCCGGTGATCATGGAGTGTCGAGTTCGCTGATCACCACAACGGAAGACCGTGCCTGCTGCGCCATCATCACCCATCTCCGCCGGGCTGGGCCAACTCGCGGGCTGCGATCCGGCCTGCCCCGACGAATTGCCCGATCTCCTGGCCCGGCTGTCCCGCCTGCCCGACCCGCGCCGTCGCCGGGGCCGCCGTCATCCGCTGCCGTATGTCCTGGCGGTCGCCGCCTGCGCGGTCCTGGCCGGAGCGAGGTCCCTCACCGCGATCGCCGAGTGGGCTGCCGATGCCTCTGACCGGCTGCTGTTCTGTTGCGGAGCCGCGCTACGTGATCCGGACCGGCCCTGCCGGGCGCCCAGCGAGGCGACCGTCCGCCGGGTGCTGCAGCGCATCGACGGCGACGCGTTCGACGCGGCAATTGGCGGCTGGCTCACCGGTCGTGCCGCGGCCTCCCGCGCCGCCGACCAGGACAGACACCCGCCGGCCCACTCGGTGCGGGCAGCGGTTGCGGTGGACGGCAAGTCCCTGCGCGGAGCGATTCGAGCCGACGGCCGCTGCGTCCACCTGATCTCCGCTCTGCGGGACGACGGGATCGTGCTGGCCCAGCGTGAGGTCGACGCCAAGAGCAACGAGATCACCGCGTTCCGGCCCCTGCTTCACCCGCTGGACCTGACCGGCGCGGTGGTGACCTTCGACGCGCTGCTGACCCAGACCGACCACGCGAAGTTTCTGGTCGAGGAGAAAGGAGCGCACTACATCGCCGTGCTCAAGGGCAACCATCCGAGCCTGCACGCACTGGTGAAGGACCTGCCGTGGAAGGAGATTCCGCTGCTGGACCGCACCCGGGCCACCGCGCACGGCCGTGACGAGATCCGCCGGCTCAAGGCCGCCACCGTGCCGGGGCTGCCATTCCCGCACGCCGACCAGGCACTGCAGATCGTCCGCCGACGGCGCACCCTGCGCACCGGGAAGGTGTCGATCGAGCGCGTCTACGCGGTCACAAGCCTGACGGCACACCAGGCGAACGCTGCTGACCTGGCGGAACGCGTTCGCGGGCACTGGGCTATTGAGAATCGTGAGCACCACGTCAGGGATGTGACCTTCGGAGAGGACGCCTCGCGCGTGCGGACCAGCGGCGCGCCACGAGCGATGGCTTCCCTGCGGAATCTGGCCATCGGC
>NZ_JBWKFL010000189.1:0-1283 GCF_056434305.1 Streptomyces sp. NPDC044061
GACCGGCACCGCCCGCGTGAAGCGCGGTATGGCCGAGCAGCTCAAGGGCGGCGTGATCATGGACGTCGTCACGCCGGAGCAGGCGAAGATCGCCGAGGACGCGGGCGCCGTCGCCGTCATGGCCCTCGAGCGGGTCCCGGCCGACATCCGCAAGGACGGCGGCGTGGCCCGTATGTCCGACCCGGACATGATCGAGGGCATCATCGACGCCGTCTCGATCCCGGTCATGGCCAAGTCCCGCATCGGCCACTTCGTCGAGGCCCAGGTGCTGCAGTCCCTCGGCGTCGACTACATCGACGAGTCCGAGGTCCTCACCCCGGCCGACGAGGTCAACCACTCCGACAAGTGGTCCTTCACCACGCCGTTCGTCTGTGGTGCCACCAACCTGGGCGAGGCCCTGCGCCGCATCGCCGAGGGCGCCGCGATGATCCGCTCCAAGGGCGAGGCCGGCACCGGCAACGTCGTCGAGGCCGTCCGCCACCTGCGCCAGATCAAGAACGAGATCGCCAAGCTGCGCGGCTTCGACAACCACGAGCTGTACGCCGCCGCCAAGGAGCTGCGCGCCCCGTACGAGCTGGTCAAGGAGGTCGCCGAGCTGGGCAAGCTCCCGGTGGTCCTCTTCTCCGCCGGTGGCGTCGCCACCCCGGCCGACGCCGCCCTGATGCGCCAGCTCGGCGCCGAGGGCGTGTTCGTCGGCTCCGGCATCTTCAAGTCCGGCGACCCGGCCAAGCGCGCCGCCGCCATCGTCAAGGCCACCACCTTCTACGACGACCCGAAGATCATCGCGGACGCGTCCCGCAACCTCGGCGAGGCCATGGTCGGCATCAACTGCGACACCCTCCCCGAGACCGAGCGCTACGCCAACCGCGGCTGGTAAGGCACTGGAACACATGAACACCCCCGTCATAGGCGTCCTGGCCCTCCAGGGCGACGTACGGGAGCACCTCATCGCCCTGGCCGCGGCCGACGCCGTGGCCAGGCCGGTGCGGCGCCCCGAGGAACTCGCCGAGGTCGACGGTCTCGTGCTGCCCGGCGGCGAGTCCACCACCATCTCCAAGCTGGCCGTCCTCTTCGGAGTGATGGAACCCCTCCGCGCGCGCGTGCGGGCCGGAATGCCCGTCTACGGCACCTGCGCCGGCATGATCATGCTCGCCGACAAGATCCTCGACCCGCGCTCGGGCCAGGAGACCGTCGGCGGCATCGACATGATCGTGCGCCGCAACGCCTTCGGACGGCAGAACGAGTCCTTCGAGGCGGCGGTCGACGTCCGCGGCATCGAGGGC
>NZ_JBWKFL010000191.1:0-1211 GCF_056434305.1 Streptomyces sp. NPDC044061
CGGGGAGATATCTGGCCGCCACCGGGGAACTTCCACTGGCCGTCAGTGGGGAGAACTACTGGCCGCCTCTGGGGAGAACTACATGGCCGTTGACAGTGTAGCGGCTGCGGCGGATGCCGGTGCGGAGGACGGCCTGCGAGATGGTGCCTTCGATATCTCCCGGACACCCGGAGACCTTCACAACTTTTGGTCTGACGGTTCTGCGCAATTCAGGCCGGTCGCACCACCTCACCGTGCCGCGACCAGGAGCGCAGCCGGTAGCGGTGGCTGGGAGGCGCTGCGCACACCGCCGGTCATCGCTGGCTGTGGTCGCCCTTCTTGCCCTTGCATCGCGCAGGGTGCGTTCGGCCCGGCCGCGACCGCGAGCGGACTCGCCAGCCGTGGCCCAGCATCCGTACCCGCCACCGGCCGCTACCGAGGGAGCAGCGACGGTGTTTGCCCCAACTTCGGCGACAGGGAAAACCAGGACTACCTACGTAGGTGCCTCATGTTCCATTTGCCGGAATCAGGGAAAGCACCAGGAACCGCCTCCAGCGCCAGTAACTGCAGGTGATTCACACTGCTGCCCGCACCCGCGAAGATGGTACCGAGATCGAGACCGGCGCCAGCCGGCAGCATGCCTGGTCCTTGCACTTGCGGGGATGGTCCGTCCACGGGCCGGGTGCAGTCCCGCGCGCCTGCGGCCTTCGAATGCGCCGTAGGTGCTGTCGGGTCGGGCCGGACGCTGATGGCTTCCTCGACGCTGATCTCTTTGGGGAGGTGATCAGCGGGCTGCCGGGCTACTGCTGTGCGTCGGCCCGGGGGAGTCGTCGTTGTGTCTTCGCCCCGGGCTTCGGTGGCACGCCGGTCAAGGTGGGGGTGGCACCTTGGTTGCGGTCGGCGGGGTTGTGCTGGGGCGGGGCGTTGCCGGCCGCTTGTTGAGCTCGTCGATCAGGGCGTGCTTGGCGTCGGTGCAATCGCGGGGTGCCAGGTGTTCCGCGCCGGGTCCGTCGATGTGTGCCGACGGTATGGGCGGGGCTCGGAGCGGGGGTGCGGTGTAGAGGCCCCGCGGTTGGACGTGCACCTGCGGGAGGTGGGTCTGCAAGACGACTGGGATCGGGAATTTCGTAGCACGCCCTAGTGTGATGCGCCAGAAATCATGAGGCTTATTTCTCTCCGTCTTGGCTGTTGGGTGGGGTGATCCTGGTGAGGTAGTCGGCGAGGGACTTGAG
>NZ_JBWKFL010000192.1:0-1162 GCF_056434305.1 Streptomyces sp. NPDC044061
CTGGAGCTGGGGCCGGACGGGACGCTGTCGGCGATGATCCAGGAGACCGCGGCCGTCACCACGGTTCCCGCACTGCGCCGGGACCGGGATGAGGAAACGGCTGCGGTGACGGCGCTGGCGGTGCTGCACGCCCATGGTGTCAGGGTGGACTGGGAGGCGTTCTTCGCCGGCACGGGCGCCCGCCGGGTCGCACTGCCGACCTACGCCTTCCAGCACGAACGGTTCTGGCCGCAGCCGTCGGAAGCAGCGCCCTCGACGGCTGGCCACCCGCTTCTCCACTCCGTTGTGGCACTGGCCGACGGTGACGGCGTGGTCCTCACCGGCCGGCTGTCGCTGCGGACACAGCCGTGGCTGGCGGATCACGTCGTACACGGCCGGATCCTGTTTCCCGGCACCGGTTTCGTGGAGCTGGCGCTGTGCGCCGGGGACGAACTCGGCCTCCAGCAGATCGAGGAACTGACCATGGCGGCGCCGCTGGTGCTGCCGGAGAAGGGCAGCGTCGCCCTTCAGGTGTCGGTCGACAGGACCGGCCGGATCGGTGTCTTCTCCCGGCCCGACGGCACGGACGGCCCGTGGACGCAGCATGCCACCGGCACCCTGGGCCAGGGCGCCAGGCCCGCCGCCGACCTCGGCGCGTGGCCACCGGCGGGTGCGGAACCCCTGTCGCTCGACGGGTTCTACGATCGCGTGCTGGAGCTCGGTTTCGACTACGGACCGGCGTTCCAGGGCCTGCGGTCGGTCTGGCGCGCCGCCGACGGCGTGTTGTTCGCCGAGGTCGAACTGCCCGAACGCATGTCGGGACAGTACGGCTTGCACCCGGCGCTGTTCGACGCCGCCCTGCACACCCTCGGCACGACCGCGCACGGCGAGCCGAGCCGGGTGCCGTTCTCCTGGGAGGGCGTGTCCCTGCACGCGACCGGCGCCACAGCACTGCGGGTCCGGCTGGCCGTCGACGGCGACACCGCGTCACTGACCGCGGTCGACCCGGCGGGCACCCTCGTGCTCTCCGCCGACGCGCTCACGCTGCGTACCGTCACGCCGGATCAGTTCGGCCAGGTCGATTCCTCGTATCGGGTGGAGTGGTTGACGTCGGTGCCGGCGGTCGAGGCGGGTGATGTGCGGTTCGTGGAGTTGGTGGGCGGCGTTGATGTGGTGGCGTCGG
>NZ_JBWKFL010000193.1:0-1130 GCF_056434305.1 Streptomyces sp. NPDC044061
CGGCTTCGGCTTCGGCTTCGGCTTCGGCTTCGGCTTCGGCTTCGGCTTCGGCTTCGGCTTCGGCTTCGGCTTCGGCTTCGAGGGGAGTGTGGCAGGACTCGGTCAAATGGACCTTGTAGCCCAGCCAGAACAGCTCCTCGCCCTTGGCCGCCCAACGCGCATCGGCGTCGTAGGGCGAGGCCAGGCGGATACTGCCGGGCGGGACGCCGTCCGTGTCGGCCTCCCGCTTCCTGACCACCTCCCGCCCCCGGTTGTCGGTGTGGATGTAGTAGGTCTGCACCAGCACCTGCCGCAGCAGCTGCACGGCCTCGATCTCGCGGATCCACGGCGGGGCGGCATCGGCCCAGGCCGCCCGGCACAGAGTCAGCGCGTCCTGCCCGAACACCTGGGCGAGCCGGTCGCGCTTGGCCTTGGACGCGGGCATCGTCCAGCCGTTGATCCGCTCCCCGTAGCGGTGCGCGAACTCGGCGACGTCGACTACCTCGGCGAGCCAGGCGGGGGCGGCCACCGCCAGCGCCTCCAGGGCCGCCCGCACGCTCTGGCCGGCCAGCTCGGTGCGGTTCAGGTCCCGGACCGCGCTGATGACGTGGGTGGCGTCGGTGCGCTGCCTGCCGCCGGCGGCCACCAGCCCGGCCTCCTTGCAGTGCTCCAGCAGCCGGTCGAAGACCGTGCGCTCCAGTCCGTGCCCGGCCAGCCTCGCCCGGAACCGGGGCAGCACGCTGTGGTCGAAGCCGGTGTCCGCCAGCTCCATCCCGAGGGCGTATTTCCAGTCGATCGCGCGTATCGCCATCGCCGCGGCCTGCCGGTCGGTGAGGTTCTCGGCGAACTGCAGCACCGTCACCAGCGACAAGGCACCAGGTGAGAGCCCCGGCGCCCCGCGCACCCCGAACGCCTCGGCGAACGGCTCGTCGGCGAAGACCTCCGCGAGCCGGTCGCGGACCCGGATCGCCAGGCTGCCCTTGGGGAACGCGGCGCGGGCCACCACCGCGGTCTGCTCGGGAACCGGCAGCAGGCCCTTGGGCCGCATCGACATCTACATCACCCCCGCGGCCACACGACGGGAAAGGCGACCGCTCAGGCGATCATCGCGTACTCAGCCGATGCCGCGTCAGGAATTGCGCACCAGAGTC
>NZ_JBWKFL010000194.1:0-1129 GCF_056434305.1 Streptomyces sp. NPDC044061
CTGGTCGCCTGTTTGCGCGCGACGGGACGCCCAGTGTTCGCGATCAATCCGCTGGCTGTGGCCCGCTATCGAGACCGGCACTCAGTCGCGAGGAAGAAGTCGGACGCCATCGACGCTGCTGCCCTGGCGAACATCCTGCGCACTGACATGGCCGCCCACCGGCCTCTGCCGAAGGATTCCGAGCTGGCCCAGGCGATTGCGGTGCTTGCACGAGCTCAGCAGGACGCTGTCTGGGACCGTGTCCAGGCCCACAACAAACTCCGCTCTCAGCTGCGTGAGTTCTACCCTGCAATCCTTGCCGCCTTCGCCGAGAAACGAGAGGGCATCTGCTCGCCCGAAGGCCGGACCATCCTGGCCGCGGCGCCGACGCCCACAGCGGCATCCCGCCTCACACGCCGACGTCTGCAGTCACTGCTCAAACAGGCTGGACGCCTGCGCGGCATCGAAGCCGAGGCCGATCGGCTCCATGAGGTCCTCCACCGCGAGTACCTCCACCAACCACCTCAGGTCGAGGATGCCTTCGGCCGCCAGACCACCGCCTTGCTGCGTCAGCTGGAAGCAGCCTGCACCAATGCCGACCAACTCGAAGCCGCCACAAGGGAGACTTTCGAGCAGCATCCGGACGCCCCGATCGTCTCCAGCTTTCCCGGCTTGGGGTCCCTCGCCGGGGCCCGGGTCCTGGCCGAGATCGGCGATGACCGGGCTCGTTTCACGACCGCCGGAGCGATGAAGGCATACGCCGGCAGTGCACCGGTCACCCGGGCGAGCGGCAAAAGCTGCACGGTGATGGCCCGCAGGGTCAAGAACCAGCGGCTGGCCGCCGTCGGCTATGTCTGGGCCTTCGCCTCCCTGACCGCCTCCCCGGGCGCCAGAGCCCACTACGACCGTCGCAAAGAAGCAGGTGACCGCCACATCGCCGCCCAGCGCAACCTCTTCAACCGCTTCATGGGGATGCTCTTCCACTGCCTCCAACACGGCGAGCACTACGACGAGGAGAAGGCCTTTCCCAACCAACCTGCAGGAGACCTTCCGGCACAAGCCGCTTGACGCGCTACCTGCGTGGGATGTCTGTCGACCGGGGCAAGTACGGCTCGAAGATCCATCTGATCACTGAGCGGACCGGTCTGCC
>NZ_JBWKFL010000195.1:0-1091 GCF_056434305.1 Streptomyces sp. NPDC044061
TGAAGTTCCCCCGCTGAACTGGACAGCCTGATACTGGGACGGTTGAGTCCCGGAGGAAGCAGTCCAGATAGTGAGTGGCAAGAGCAACATGAGCAAGCGGTATACGGCCGAGTTCAAGCGGGACGCGATCGCGCTCGTCCGGTCCTCGCCGCATCGGAACGTTACGGAGATTGCCCGGGAGCTGGGAGTGAGCCCCGAGGGGCTGCGGGGCTGGGTCAAGCAGGACAGGACCGACCGGGGCGAGGGGCCGGCGGGCGCGCTGACGACGGATGAGCGCGAGGAGTTGCGTCGCGTTCGCCGCGAGCTGGCCGAGGTCAAGAAGGCGAATGAGATCTTGGTAAAAGCCGCGGCCTTCTTCGCGAAGGAGATCGTGAAGTAGGCGCGGTGTGTCTCTTCATCGATGCGGAGAAGGCCACCGAGGCGAACCCCGATGGCTACAGCGTTGCGCGGCTGTGTCGCGTCCTGGGCATCAACCGCTCCACCTACTACTCGTGGCTCGCTGCGCGGCCGGCCGTCGCCGAACGACGGTGCATTGAGGACGAGTTGGCCGGTCGTATTCGCGAGATCCACGCTGCTTCCCGTGGCGCGTACGGCGTCCCGCGGGTGCACGCCGAGCTGCGGCGCAGGGGCCACGGCATCAACCGGAAGAGAGTCGAGCGGATCATGCGCGAGCGTGACATCCGCGGGATCACCCGCCGCCGGCGCCGCCACCTGACGAGGCAGGACACCAAGGCCGCCCCGGCCCCGGACCTGGTCGGCCGCGACTTCACCGCCAAGAAACCCGGCACGAAACTGGTCGGCGACATCACGTATCTGCCGACGATCGAGGGCTGGTGGTACCTGGCGACCGTCATCGACCTGGCGACCCGCGAGGTGATCGGATACGCGATGGCTGACCACCACCGGGCCGAACTGGTCACCGACGCCCTGCGCATGGCCGCCGGCCGCGGCGAGCTTCAGCCCGGCTGCATCATGCACACCGATCGCGGCAGCGAGTACACAAGCAGCGAATTCCGATGCGAGGTAAGGAAGTTGAACCTGCGGCAGAGCATGGGAAGAACCGGCATATGCTATGATAACGCCGCAGCCGA
>NZ_JBWKFL010000196.1:0-1085 GCF_056434305.1 Streptomyces sp. NPDC044061
CCGACGCCACCACATCAACGCCGCCCACCAACTCCACGAACCGCACATCACCCGCCTCGACCGCCGGCACCGACGTCAACCACTCCACCCGATACAAAGAACGCACGCGATCCACGTGTTCGGGGGCGCGCAGGTGCAGCGTGCCGACCGTCGCAACCGACCTTCCGGTGCCGTCGGCGACCGCGATCCCGATACCGGCGGACGCGGAACCGCTCAGTCGCACCCGTACGGTGGCCGCGCCGCTCGCGTGCAGTCCCACGCCCGTCCATGCGTACGGCAGCAGCGTGCCGGGCTCGGCGCCCTCGAGGAACGCGGCCCCGTGGAGCACGGCGTCGAGCAGCGCGGGGTGGATGCCGAAGGCCGCCACGTCTCGGACCCGCTCCGGCAGCGTGACCTCGGCGAACACGTCGTCCCCGACGCGCCAGGCAGCGGTCACGCCCCGGAAGGTCGGGCCGTAGTCGGTTCCGTCGTAGAAGCCGCTGAGGTCGAGCGCGACGGCCCCGGTTGGCGGCCAGTGCCCCGCGTCCCAGGCCGGTTCGACGGCCGCCGCACGGAGGACGCCTGTCGCGTGCCGGATCCATTCCTCTCCGTCGCGGGAGAAGACGTCCAGTTCGGCGCGGCCGTTCGCGTCCGAATCCGAGACCCTCACCTGCACGGGAACCGCACCCGTCTCGGGCAGCTCCAGCGGGACGGACAGCGTCAGTTCCTCGATCTGCTGTAGGCCGAGTTCGTCCCCGGCGCGCAGCGCCAGCTCCACGAAACCGGTGCCGGGGAACAGGATCCGGCCGTGTACGACGTGATCCGCCAGCCACGGCTGTGTCCGCAGCGACAGCCGGCCGGTGAGGATGACACCGCCGCCGTCCGGCAGCTCGACGGCGGCGCCGAGCAGCGGGTGCTCCACGGACTCGAGCCCGGCCCCGGACACGCCGCCGGTCGATCCGTGCGTCTCCGGCCAGTAGTAGGTGTGCTGGAAGGCGTAGGTCGGCAGTTCGACCCGGCGGGCGCCCGTGCCGGCGAAGAACGCCTCCCAGTCCACGGCCACCCCGTGCGCGAACACGCCGGCCACGGCGGTGACCGCCGACGTT
>NZ_JBWKFL010000197.1:0-1085 GCF_056434305.1 Streptomyces sp. NPDC044061
ATGCGCAGGGCCACGAAGCGGGAGTACATCCGCTTGCGGCCGGAGCGGCCGGTGCCGGGCCGGGAGCCCTCCCGCCACTGCACCGGCCTGGCCGCCTTCCGGCCCGCCGCGATGACCAACTCCTTCACCGGCTGCGGCTTGTCGGGATACTTCGCCACCGGCGGGCGTCCAATCCCGGAATACGGCTCGGCCACCGGCACCGCGCCGGCGGGCTGGGCCGTCAGCGTGCTGGAGATTCCCACCACGTAGTTCATGCCGCGGGCCTGCAGTCCGTGCCGGAACGCGACAGTGTCGCCGTATCCGGCGTCCGCGACGGCCAGCGGCACCTCGATCCCCCAAGAGCGGGTCTCATCGAGCATGTCCAGGGCCAGCTGCCACTTCTCCACATGCCCGACATCGTCCGGGATGCCGCAGGCGGTGCGGCGGGCGACCTTGCCCGCCTCGGCCTTCGCCGAGGCGGGATCCCATGTCTCGGGCAGGAACAGCCGCCAGTCGACCGCCGCGGAAGCGTGGTCGGAGGCGAGGTGGAGTGAGACGCCGACCTGGCAGTTGGTGACCTTGCCCGCAGTGCCGGTGTACTGCCGCGACACACACGCCGAAGCGGTCCCGTCCTTGAGGAACCCGGTGTCGTCGAAGACCAGGGCCTCCGGCCCGATCGCCTCCTCCATCCGCCAGGCGAGCTGAGCCCGGATGTGTGCCGGGTCCCAGGGACTGGTGGTGATGAAGTTTGCCAGTGCCTGACGATTGCCGTCCTCCCCAAGGCGGGCGGCCATCGGCTCGACCGATTTACGCTGCCCGTCGGTCAGCAGCCCCCGCAGATAAACCTGCCCCCAACGCCGCTGATCCTTGCGCGCGAACGGCTCGAACACCTCAGCCGCAAACGCCTCCAACTCACCACGCACCACAGCAATCTCGTCCGGAGTCACACACACTCAACGCCACACCGAGCCCGCAGGACACGCATCACCACAACCGACCTGACCAAGCCCTACTAGTGTGATGCGCCAGAAATCATGAGGCTTATTTCTCTCCGTCTTGGCTGTTGGGTGGGGTGATCCTGGTGAGGTAGTCGGCGAGGGACTTGA
>NZ_JBWKFL010000198.1:0-1066 GCF_056434305.1 Streptomyces sp. NPDC044061
CGCCGCCTGGCGGCGGGCTTTCGTCGCCGGGGACGCGTAGCCGCCGGTCAGGACCATCAGGTGGGCTTCATACGCCCATCCGCCCGGCGCGGAGCTGTCCCGGCGACGCACCAGGTCGATCTTGTGCCAGGTGTCGGGGTTGTTCAGGAAGTGCAGCAGGCGAGGCCGGCGGCCCGAACCCGACGGCAGGCGGACGGGCAGGACCAGATCACCACGGCGCGAAGCCGCACCACCGGCGAAGACGACGGTCAAAGGTCCGGTGTGATCCCACCAGGTCGCGGCCCGCGTCTTCGGGGTCTTCTTCGCCGTCCCTTCGCCCGTCTCGACGCGTCCCGAAGGGCGCGCGGACGCGGGAAGGTGCCGCGGCTGCTCGAGCAACGCGATCCCTGCAGGAAGCGCAGCGGCCTGTTCCGAGGTGGTGACCGCAGGGTCGAGATCCCGGTGCCGGTAGGCATCGAGGTGCCCGGCCAGGGTGCCGTGCAGCCGGAACGTCTCCCACTTGCGGGCAGTGGTGTGGGAGCGGGCGCGACCGGGAATGCGGGTGTAGTCCCACCACCGGCCGGTCTTCGGCCGGTGGTGCCTGCGGCCGGAAGAGTCCGGGAACAGGTGCCGACTCACCGAGGTTTCGAAGACCTCGTCCGCCTGGTGCATCACCAGCGCTTTGGTGACGTGATGGGCGAGATGCCGGGAGTTTTCCATGTGCCGGTAGGCGCGCCGTTCCATGCCCTCCCGGGACAGCCCCAGCTGAAGCCGCCACGCTTTCGCATCCACCTCACGGCGGACATCCCCAGCCCAGTACGCGTCGACCGCAGCCCGGGCATCACGCTGCAGGGCGCGTTTCACGGACCACATCGCCGAGAACAGGTTCTCGGTCCGGTGCCGGATGGCGGGGTCGTGGACATCGAGCGGGAGGCGGATCACCGCAAGCTCCGTGTCCGCGTCCCGCGACCAGCGCTTCTGAGGTTGTCTCATCAGGGTGAGGGTCGGGGGTTGATGATCAGGCCGGTCTCGGCGATGAAGCCGTCGAGGAGGCCGGGTCGGTACTGCATCCTCTTCAGTCGGGTCC
>NZ_JBWKFL010000199.1:0-1012 GCF_056434305.1 Streptomyces sp. NPDC044061
CGGCTGAGCGAGCTCGGATCATCCTGGCGTGTGCTGACGGGATGTCGAATGCTGGTGCTGCTCAGGCGGTCGGGGCCGGCGTGAAGACGGTCCGCAAGTGGCGGGGGAAGTTCGCCGCTGAGCGGCTGGCGGGGCTAGAGGATGAGGGGCCTATCGGCCGGCCGAAGTCTGAGCTGGTCCTGACCGAGGACGAGCGGGCCCAGTTGGTGCGCTGGTCGCGGAGGGCGAAGACGGCCCAGTACCTCGCGCTGCGAGCGAAGATTGTGCTGCGGTGCGCGGAGGGCGTGACGAACAAGCAGGTCGCGGCCCATCTGGGGGTGGACCAGTCGACCGTGGACCGTTGGCGGGCCCGTTTCGTGGCCGATCGCCTCGACGGCCTGCAAGACGAACCACGCACCGGCAGGCCGCCCTCGATCCTGCTCGACCAGGTCGAAGACGTCATCGTCGCGACCCTGGAATCCACGCCGGGCAAGGACACCCACTGGTCGCGCGCCTCCATGGCCGCCCGCACTGGACTGTCGAAGTCCACCATCGGCAGGATCTGGAAGAAGTTCGACCTCAAGCCGCACCTGCAGGACGCCTTCAAACTCTCCACCGACCCGCAGTTCGTCGACAAGGTCGTCGATGTGGTCGGGCTGTATCACAACCCGCCTGAGAAGGCAGTGGTGTTATGCGTGGATGAGAAGAGCCAGATCCAGGCGCTGGACCGGTCCCAGCCGGTGCTGCCGATGATGCCGGGCATGCCCGAACGGCGTACCCACGACTACCTGCGGCACGGCATCACCAGCCTGTTCGCCGCCTTCAACATTGCTGATGGCACCGTCATCGGTGAACTTCATCGCCGCCACCGGGCCATCGAGTTCAAGAAGTTCCTGACCGCCATAGACAAGACCGTTCCCGCCGGCCTTGACGTGCACTTGGTCTGCGACAACTACGTCACCCACAAGACCCCCGAGATCCAGAAGTGGCTCGCCCGGCACCCCCGCTTCCACGTCCACTTCACGCCGACCGG
>NZ_JBWKFL010000200.1:0-1011 GCF_056434305.1 Streptomyces sp. NPDC044061
GTATCGGGTGGAGTGGTTGACGTCGGTGCCGGCGGTCGAGGCGGGTGATGTGCGGTTCGTGGAGTTGGTGGGCGGCGTTGATGTGGTGGCGTCGGCGCATGGGTTGGCGGTTCGGGCGTTGGAGCTGGTGCGGGAGCCGGATTCCCGGGTGGTGTTCGTGACCCGGGGTGTGGTCAGTGGTGCGGATCCGGCTGCGGCTGTGGTGTGGGGTCTGGTGCGGTCGGCTCAGCGGGAGTTGCCGGGTCGGTTCTGGTTGGTGGATGTGGAGGGTGGTGGGGATCCGGTTGTCACGGATGAGCCGGAGGTGGTGGTGCGTGGTGGTGAGGCGTTCGCGGCTCGCCTGGTCCGGGCTGGGGCTGAGGGGGGTGAGGGTCGGTCCTGGGGCGGTGAGGGGACGGTGTTGATCACCGGTGGTACGGGTGGTCTGGGTGCGTTGGTGGCGCGGCATGTGGCTGAGCAGGGTGTGCGCAGGCTGCTTCTGCTGAGTCGGCGTGGTCCGGCTGCGGAGGGTGTGTCGGAGCTGGTGGCTGAGTTGGCCCGGCTGGGGGCGGACGCCGAGGTCGTGGCGTGTGATGTGGCGGACCGGGCGGCGTTGGCGAAGGTGCTCCACGAGCGTGTGGTGACGGGTGTGGTGCACGCGGCTGGGGTGCTGGACGATGGTGTGCTGGAGGCGATGACACCGCAGCGGGTGGATCGGGTGCTGCGGCCGAAGGTGGATGCGGCGTGGCATTTGCATGAACTGGTCGGGGATGTGGATCAGTTCGTGATGTTCTCGTCGGTGGCGGGTGTGTTCGGCGCTGCGGGCCAGGCGAACTATGCGGCGGGTAACGCGTTTCTGGATGCGTTGGCGGCTCATCGTCGGGCTCTGGGTTGGTCGGGAGTGTCGCTGGCGTGGGGTCCTTGGGAGCAGAGCGCGGGCATGACCGAGCAGTTGGCTGCGGCTGATGTGGCGCGTATGCGGCGTTCGGGTGTGCTGCCGCTGGCTGGTGCCGAGGCTCTGGCACTGTTCGA